>CAMDOT010000119.1 GCA_945903635.1 Rhizobium sp. Q54
TTGTCCGCCCAGAGCGGCGCCGAAGGTGCCGATCGCCTGCTGGCCGACGGCGACCGGGTCGCCTTCGGCAAGCGGAATCTCGAAGTGCGCGCCACCCCCGGCCACACCAGCGGCTGCGTCACCTACGTGCTCGATGACGAGTCGATGGCCTTCACCGGCGACTGCGTCCTGATCCGCGGCTCGGGACGCACCGATTTCCAGCAGGGCGACGCCCGTGCGCTCTATCGCTCCGTGCGGTCGCGCATCTTCGCGCTGCCCGATTCCTGCCTGCTCTACCCGGCGCACGACTATCGCGGCCTCACCGTGACCAGCGTGACCGAGGAGAAGAGGTTCAATCCGCGCCTCGGCGGCGAGGTAGCCGAGGCCGACTACGCCGGCTACATGAAGAGCCTCGACCTGCCGCACCCGAAGAAGATCGACGAGGCGGTGCCGGCGAATTTGCGCTGCGGCCGGCCGGGCAACGAGGCGGCCGCGCTGCCCGCCGATCCGGCCTGGGCGCCGCTGCGCTTCACCTTCTCGGGCGTATGGGAAGTCGAGCCCAACTGGCTGGAGGAGAATCTCGCCAACGTCCGCGTGCTCGACGTGCGCGAGCCGGCGGAATTCACCGGCCCGCTCGGCCACATCCGGGGCGCCACGCTGATCCCGCTGGGCGAGCTTGCGGCACGGACCAAGGAGCTGCCGCGCGACAAGCCCATCGTCGCCGTCTGCCGCGCCGGCAGCCGCTCGGCCCACGCCACCGCGATCCTGCAGAAGGCGGGCGTCGCCGACTTTGCCAATCTCCCGGGCGGCATGCTGCGCTGGCGTGCCGAGGGCCGCAGCGTCGACGGCGGCGTGGCCTAACTCAAAAGCCGTAGAGCTTCGAGGGTGTGTCGATGAGGATCGTGCGCCGCACCGCTTCGTCGGGCACCCACTCCTCGAACCACTTGAGCGTCTTGGGATAGGTCGTCACGCGATCGAGGCCGGTGTCGGTGTGCGGCCAGTCGCTGGCCCACATCAGTCGCGACGGGCCGAAGGCGTCGAGCAGCATCGGTGTTGCCGCGCGGGCGCGTTCCGGCCCGACGCGATAGGCGCCGCACATCACCACCCAAACGCGACGGCTGGCAGCTCTTTCCAGCAGGAACCTGAAGCCCGGATCGCGCGCCGGCCCCAAGGTGCGGTCGAACATGCCGTAGTGCGGGATCACGACCCTATGCCCGCCGTCGAGCAAAAGCGGCAGGATCTCGGGCAGGCGCCTGCTTTCGACATAGAGATGGATCGGCCAGTCGCGCTTCAGCGCCTCACCCAGCATGTCGCGATAGGCCGACCATTGCGGCGTCGGCAGGCCGAAGATGGGAAAACGGAGACCTTTTACGCCGATCTGCGCCAGCCCCTCCCAGTCGTCCGGGCTGATGTCGATCGAGGGCGATACCCAGGGCACGCCGCGGAAGCGGCCGGGCTCAGCGCGCAGCGCTTCGAACAGGTAGGCGTTGTCGAAGCCCAGGAACGATGGCTGCAGCAGCACGGCGCGGCCGACGCCGTTCTTCTGGGCCAGCGCCAGCAGCGTCTGCCACGAGGCGTCGTAGTCGGGCGCATAGCGCGCGTCGGTGGCAAGCTTCAGTCCGCGCACGAAGGCGTGGGCGTGCGCATCGATCCAGGCGGGCTCGGCAGCGCGAACGGGCAGGGCGGCGGCCAACGCACCTGTCGTGAGCGCGCGCCGCGTGATCTTCACGCCGGCAGCGTCGCGTCGCGCGACGTCTCGCGGGAGGCGAGAAGCGCCGCGAACGTCACGGCCGCCGCCGCCATGATGAGCCAGGCGGGGCTCAAGTCCATGTCGGTGCGGGCGACCAGCCAGGCCGCGGTGAGCGGCGTCAGGCCGCCGATGATGCCGAAGGCGATGTTGTAGCCCAGCGACACGGCGGTGCATCGCACGCCGGCCGGCACCGCCTCGGTCAGGATCGCCGGCATGACGCCGAGGCAGATGCCGGCGGGAATCACGAAGGCGAGTTGGCCTGCCAGGATCATCGCCGGATGGGGATGATGCATCAGCCAGAGGAAGGGAATGGCGCCGGCGAAGCCCAGGACCAGCGCGCCGAACATCAGCGGTCGCCGGCCGACGCGATCGCTGAGC
Source organism: Rhizobium sp. Q54 (assembly GCA_945903635.1). Taxonomy (GTDB): domain Bacteria; phylum Pseudomonadota; class Alphaproteobacteria; order Reyranellales; family Reyranellaceae; genus Reyranella. The sequence goes on from CAMDOT010000119.1 coordinate 2,108, forward strand.
CAACCGGCGATGATCATCACCGGCAGGAGCGCCACCATGCTTACGGTGTTTATTTCCAGTGCCTGGGCGGGCGAAACGCCGTCGACGGTCTGCAGCCAGGTCACGATGTAGAGGAACATCAGGTAGAAGCCGACGGCGTTGAAGATCGCGACGCCGGCGACGCGCGCCACCAGCCTGCCATGATGGCGGAGCGTGTCGGCGAGCGGCGACGTGGCCGGCGCCGGCCTCGGCGGATCGTCCGCGAGCAGCCGCCGGATCCACCATCCGACGATGCCGACCAGCAGGCCCAGCAGGAAGGGGATGCGCCAACCCCACGTGGCCAGGTCGTCGGCGGGCAGGAGGGCGGCGAACGCCGCGCCAATCGCCGAGCCCATCAGGAAGCCGCCGTTGGCGGCGAGCGACGCCATGCTGCCGACCAGGCCGCGCCGGCCGGGCGGGGCGCGCTCGACCAGGAAGATCATCGACATGGTGGCCTCGCCGCCGACCGACAGGCCCTGGATCATGCGCAACAGCGTGAGCAGGATAGGTGCCGCGATGCCCAGCGTGACGTAGCCCGGCAGGAGGCCCACCAGGAACGTCGGCACTGCCATGGCGGTGATGGAGAAGGTGAGGGCGGCGCGGCGGCCGTAGCGGTCGCCCACATGGCCGACGACGATGCCGCCGATGGGACGCATCAGATAGCCCAGCGCGAAGATGCCGAAGGCCGACAGCACCTGCGCCACGGGGTCCTCGGCCGGGAAGAACACGCGGCCGATCGTGGCGGCGAAGTAGCCGTAGATCGCGAAATCGTACCATTCGAGGAGGTTGCCGATCATGCCGGCGGCGATGGCGCGACGGGTGCTTGGGGGCTTCATTCCCCCGGACTATGGCAGAAGCGCTTCTTGGTTGCTCCTTCCGGCGGACCCACGCCGGAACGCATCCTTCGTGACATACAGCGCCACCAGCGTGATCGCGGCGGCACCCGCGACCAGGTAGGCGGGGCTGAGCTCGTCGCCCGTGCGCCAGGCCAGCCACGTCGCCGTCAGTGGTGTCAAACCTCCCACGATGCTCCAGGCGATGTTGTTGCCGATCGCGAGTGCCGTGCAGCGGATCGGCTCGGGCGTGGTCTCGACCATGAGCGCCCCTTGCACACCGAATTGCAGGCCGAGTGCCAGGACGAAGCCTGCCTGGCCGAGGAGAATGCCGGTGGCGGTATTTTGCTGCATCAGCATGAAGAACGGTACCGCGCCCAGCACGCCGACCAGGGCGCTCGCCATCAGGAGGTTGCGCCGTCCGGCACGGTCGGCAAGCCAGCCGAAGAACAGAGACACCGGCGTCACCGCCAGCATGCTCAACGAGGTCACCTTGAAAGTGTCGGCCGGCGAGATGCCGTTCACGCGCTGCAGCCATTCCGCGATGTAGATGAAGGCCGACTGGAAGCCGACCGCGGCGAACAGGCTGAGGCCCGCGATGCGCAGCACGAGGCCCAGATGATGGCGCAGCACCTCGGCGAGCGGCGAGGGGTGCCGAGCGGCCGGTGGCGGCAGATCCTTCAGCGCGCGACGGATGTAGAAGCCGGACAGCGCAAGGACGAGGCTGAGCCAGAAGGGAATGCGCCAACCCCAGTCCTGCAGTTCGGCGGGCGACAGCAGGCTGGCGCAGGCCAGTGCCATCATCGAGGCGAGCTGGATTCCGACCGCGTAGCCCGCGCCGCAGATCGCGCCGGCCAGCCCGCGCCGTCCCTGGGGCGCGTGCTCGATCATGAAGACGTTGGCGATCGCCGATTCGCCGCCGACCGCCAGGCCCTGGATCAGGCGCAGCACGGTGAGCAGGATCGGGGCGGCGATGCCGATGCTGGCATAGCCGGGCAGCAGCCCCATGCCGAGGGTCGGCACGATCATGCCGGCGATCGATACGGTCAGCGCCAGCGGCCGGCCATGCCGGTCGCCGATGTGGCCGATCGCAATCGCGCCCAGCGGCCGCGCGAGATAGCCCACGGCAAAGACGCTGAACACCGACAGCGCCTGCGAGATCCGATCCTCGCCCGGGAAGAATGTCGCGCCGATCTGTACGGCGAAGAATCCGTAGATCGAAAAGTCGTACCATTCGAGCACGTTGCCGATCGTGCCGGCAGCGATGGTGCGACGTGTATGCGGGGGCTTCATTCCCCTGGATTATGGCAGAAGCGCTACTTCTTCTCGATGTTCCAGAATACCGGGATCGGGCTCACGACGACGCCGCTCAGGCGATCGGCGCGGGTGGCGGTGGGCAGCGTGTACTGGCCGAGATGGATGTGCGTGCCGTACTGGACGGCGCGCGCCTGCAGCTCCGACGCGATCTTCCGGCGGCTTTCGAGATCGGGCGCGCGGGCATAGGCGTCGCGCAGGCGCTCGACCTCGGCATCGCATGGCCAGCCGAAGGCGGCCTTGTCGCACGAAGCATTCAGCATGCTGTTGGTCAACGGGTTCATCATGTCGACCGAGAGCCAGGCTGTCATAAAACCGTTCCAGCCGCCGTCGGCCGGCGGAGTCTTGCGCAGCCTTCGCGCCACGATCGCCTGGAAGTCGAGCGGCACCATCTGGACCTTGAAGCCGCCCTTCTCCAGCAGGTCCTTGGCGATCGGCCCGGCATTGGTCAGCACGGCGATGTCGGTGGTGTGCAGCATCACGAGCGGCGTGCCGTCGTAGCCCGCCTCCTTCAGCAGCTCCTTCGACTTGGCGAAGTTGCCGCGCACCAGCCCGTCCATGCCGGCGGCGTTCTCCAAAGGCGTGCCGCAGACGAACATGGCGTCGCAGGTCTGGTAATATTTCTCGTCGCCGATCACGCCCTGCAGGAACGACTTCTGGTCGAGCGCGTACATGGCGGCGCGCCGCACCTTCTCGTTGTCGAACGGCGGCACCACGGTGTTCCAGCGGTAGACGTACTGCGCGCCGATCGTGTTGTAGACCTCGAGGCGGATGTTCTTGTCGGCCAGCAGCAGCGACTTGAGGTCGTGCGGCGGCGCCTCGATATAGTCGATCTCGCCCGCCAGCAGGGCGTTCACCGCCGTCTGATGGTCGGGAATGGCGAGCCATTCGACGCGGTCGACCTTGGCGATCTTCCCGCCGGCCAGGCCCGAGGCGGGCTCGGCGCGCGGCTTGTAGTCGGGGTTCCTGACATAGACGGTCTTTTCGCCCGGTTTCCACTCGTCGGCCTTGAAGATGAAGGGGCCGGAGCCCACGAACTCGCTGATCTGCTTGCCCGGGTCGGTGTCGGCGATGCGCTTGGGCATCATCAGCGGCGTCGAGCCGCCGGGCTTGGCCAGTGAATCGATCACCAGGCCATAGGGCTCCTTCAGCACCAGCTTGAAGGTCCTGTCGTTCATCGCCTCGAAACCAGCGACGAAGCTCAGCAGCTTGATGCCCAACGTGTCGCGCGCGCCCCAACGCTTCAGCGACGCGATGCAGTCCTCCGACGTGACGGGCTTGCCGTCGTGCCATTTGAGGCCGTCACGCAGCGTGAAAGTATAGGTGAGTTTGTCCGGACTGAGCGTGAAGCTGTCGACCATCTGCGGCTGGGGTTGCAGCTTCTCGTCCATGGCGAACAGCGTGTCCCACACCATGTAGCCGTGGTTGCGCACGATGTTGGCGGTGGTCCAGATCGGATCGAGGACTTTCAGGTCGGAATGCATCACCGCCTTGATCGTTTTCGTCTGGGCGAAAGCGGGCGAAGCCGCCAAAGCGGCGGCAAAGGCGGCGGCCGCCAGAAAACGCAACTTCATCTTCTCGATCCTTGTTCTCTAGCTTTTCCAGCGCGCGGTGGCGCGTTCGCCCGGCGCGATCTCGGCCTCGGAGGGCACCGGCACCTGGGCCATGTGGCCGTAGCGCTGGGCCGCAAACCACAGCGCATAGTCGCCGAACTTGATCGGCGGATATTTCACCGGCCGTTCCGCCGACTGGCAGGACGGCAGGCACTCGATCACCGTGTCGTGGTCGGGATCGCAGAAGAAGGGGATGGCGTAGCGGACCTGGCCCGAGACGTTGCGCACGCGGTGCGGCGTCGACAGGAACCGCTCGTTGCTCCAGCGGTGCAGGATGTCGCCGCCGTTCACCACGAAGGCGTCTTCCACTCCCGGCGCGTCCATCCAGCGTCCGTCGGGCAGCAAGATCGAGAGGCCCTGCACCTTGTTGGGCGGCAGCAGGGTCATGAACCCGGAGTCGGTGTGTGGCACCAGGCTCGCCACGCTCTCGTCTGCACCGTCGATCAGCGGATAGCGCGACTGGCGCAGGATCATGTGCGGCTTGGCGAAGGAGGCGTCGAAGAAATCCTCCTGCAGGTCGAGCGCCAGCGCATATAGTTTGACCAGCTTGCGGCAGAGCGTTTCGAGAGCGCTCATATAGGCGAGCGTCTGCTCGCGGAAACCCGGCAGGTCGGCCGGCCACTTGTTCATCGTGTGGAAGCGCCGGTTGGCGATCACGTTGGGATCGTTCGCGTCACGCTCGCGGCGCAGGAAGAAGGCTTCGTTCTGGCTGGGCTTCTTGCCCTGTGCTGCCGCATTGGGCGGCGCCTTGTCCTGAATCGGCATGTAGCCGATCGTGTGCTCGTCGACCTTGACCTTGAGCTTCTCCTCCAGCGGTTGCGCGTGAAAGCGCGCGGCCTCGGCGTACTGCGCGTCGATCAGCGACTGCGCGACGCCATGGCCCGCCAGATAGTAGAAGCCGACATTCTCGAAGGCGTAGCGCAGTTCGGCCGCGGCGCGCTCCGCCGCTCCCGGCTTGCCTGCGAGATAGTCTGCGACGTCGATCAGCGGAATCTCGCCGCCGATCATGGTGGGCGGTGCCTGTGCTGCGATGGAATGGGGGATTGCTTGGTCCATGGGGCTCTCCTCTACGTGCAAGATGCGGACCACGCCCGCCTGGTTCTATTCAACAGAACTTCGTTCTGGTAATCAGAACCATGAAAACCGAACTGCAGACCTCGGTCGGGCGTGCGCTCGCCGTCCTCGACAGCTTCCGCGCCGGCGACCAGTCGCTCTCGCTCGCCGAACTGGCCGAGCGCACGGGCTTCTACAAGAGCACGATCCTGCGGCTCGCGCAGTCGCTGCAACGCGCCAACTTTCTCGTCAGGCTCGAGAGCGGGCGCTACCAGCTCGGCGCCGCGTTGATCCGGCTGGGCGAGATTTGCAAGCGCTCGGCCCGCATCGACGATCACATCGGGCCGGTGCTGCAGAAGCTGGTCGAGACGACGGGCGAAAGCGCCACACTCTATGTCAGGAAGGGCGGCCAGCGCTTCTGCCTGCGCCGCGTCGATTCGCAGCGCGCGCTGCGCGACCATGTCCGCGAGGGCGACCTGCTGCCGCTCACCATCGGTGCGCCGGGCCGCGTCTTCCTCTATTTCGACTCCGACGTCGCGCGGCCCAACCTGGCGCGCGGCGAGGTGCCGCCGGAATTCAGGACCACACCGTCGCGGCCGTTGCCGATCATCACCCACGGCGAATACGAACCCGACCTCGCCTCCATCGCCTGCGGCATCTTCGGGCCGGCGGACGAACTGGTGGGCGTGATCTGCCTGACCGGCCTCGGCAGCCGCTTCCAGCGCAAGGCCGCGCAAGCCATGGGCGACACGCTGCTCGAGGCCTGCCAGCGTCTTACGGCCCTGCTGGGCGGCGACCTCGCTCACTACGCGCCGCGCAAGCCGCCGGCCAAACGCGGCGCGCCCCGGCGCTGAAGGCGGCTTCCGGGTCATTCGACCTTGATGCCGGCTTTGTCGATGATCGCGATCCAGCCGGCGATCATCTGCCTCACCTGCGCGGTGTGCGCCTCGGGCGCGTTGGCGATGGTCTCGTAGCCGAGGTCGGTCAGCCGCTGCGCGAGCTGCGGGCTCCTGAGCGCCTTGGTGAAGTTCTGGTTCAGTATCTTCACCACGTCGGGCGGCGTCGTGGCTGGCGCATAGAGCCCCCAATAGGTTTCGGCATCGACGCCGCGCAGGCCCGATTCATCGAAGGTGGGGACGTTGGGCAGCGCCGGATTGCGCTTCTCGCCCGTCAGCGCCAGCACGCGGAGCTGGCCGCTCTCGATGTATTGCCGGGCCGAGCTGATGCCGGAGAACGACATCTGCACCTGCCCCGCGATCAGGTCGTTCATCGCCGGGCCCGAGCCCTTGTAGGGGACATGAACGATGTCGATGCCGGCGACCTGTTTTAGAAGCTCGCCGGCGAGATGCGTCGAAGAGCCGTTGCCGCCCGAGGCGTAGTTGAGCGTGCCGGGCTTGGCCTTGGCGAGCGCCACCAGCTCGCTGATGGTCTTGGCCGGCACCGAGGGATGAACGACCAGGATCACCGGTGCCTTCGCCATCATAGTGATGCCGGTGAAATCCCGCAGCGTCTGGTACGGCAGGTTCTTCATCAGGCCGGGGTTGGTGACGAAGGCGCTGTCGGACGCCAGGATCGTGTAGCCGTCGGCCGGTGCCTTGGCCACGATATCGGTGCCGCCGACGGAGCCGCCGCCCGGCTTGTTGTCGATATTGATCTGCTGGCCGAGGCTTGCCGAGACTTCGGGGACGATGATGCGCACCAGATTGTCGGTGCCGCCGCCGGGCGCGAAGGGCACGACGAGGCGGATCGGCTTGGTCGGGAACGTCTGGGCCTGCGCGAGGCCGCCGAGGCCGAGCGTCGCGAGAACGAGGAGAGCAAGTAAACGAATCATCGTGGTTCTCCAAAGCGCCAGCGCAGGAAGGCCAGTACGTCCGCGACGCAGCGGTCCGGGGCGGCATCGCAGATATTGTGGGGCATGCCTTCGTAGGCGATGGCCTGCGAATCGGGAATGCGCTCGATCATGACGTCGTAGTTCTTGATCGAGCCCACGGTCTCGCCACCCGGCATGACGATCAGGGTCGGACACTTGATCTCACCCAGCCGATCGCTCCAGTCGAGGGTGGTCATCAGCCCGATGAAGCGCCCGATGAAGGCCGTGTCGTTCTTGGCGGCCTCGTCGAGGAACCAGGTGACGAGGCCCTCGGGCACCTTGCCGATCGGGAAGCGGTCCGAGATCGTGTCGGCGAGAAAGGCGCGCAGGCCTTCCTTGGCAACGCGCGGCAGCCAGGTCGCGGCCTGGCTGTTTTTTAGGCCGGGGGTCGAGCCGAACAGCATCAGGCTGGCGACCCGTGCCGGCGATTTCATGGCGAGGTTCTGCGCCACGTAACCGCCGGCCGAGTTGCCGACGATGTGCGCCGACGGGCAGCCGAGATGATCGAGCAGCTCCGACACATCGGCTACCAGGCGGTCCATGCTCAGCGCCGGCGTCTCGGTCTGCACCTGCGAGTCGCCGTGTCCGCGCAGGTCCATACGGACGACGCGGTAGTCGCGCGACAGTCCCGGCACCCAACCATAGAAGCGGCGCGAATGGCCCATCGCGGCGTGCAGCAGGAGGAGCGTCGCCGCGGGCTTCCACGGATCGGTGTGATCGTCGATGTGGTAGGCGATCCTGTTGCCGTCGCTGGCTGTGAAGGTGCTGGCCGCCATGCGGTTCCCCTGCGAATGTTGATCAACGCTGGCAGCGGCCTATTGTTCTGTCAACAGACACAGCGTTCTGTTGTACGCAACGCCCGGGAGTAGCCCATGCTCATCGACCGCATCGACCCCATCGCGCTCCGTGTGCCGGTGACGCGATCGCGCGACGCCACCAACAGCCCGGCCGCGCCGTCGGATGCGCTCTACATGGTGCTCTGCCGTGTGACGACGCGCTCGGGCCTGACCGGCTACGGCGAGTGCCTGTGCAACCGCTTGCCGATGCAGCGGGGTCTGGTGGCCACGATCCGCGATGCGATTGCGCCGCTCTATCTCGGCAAGTCGGTCGATGACCGGCAGGCGCTCAACCTCGCCATGCGTCGCCGCTTCGCCTCGTTCGGGCGCGCCGGCACCGTCCTCAATGCGCTGGCCGCGATCGACATCGCGCTGTGGGATATCGCCGGCAAAGCCGCGGGCAAATCGCTCTCGGCAATGATCGGCGGCGCGAGACACACGCGCGTGCCGGTGATGGCGAGCCTCGACAAATACGATCACGGCGGCCGCGCCCGCGCCAGGATCGAGCAGGCGCTGACCTCGGGAGTGGCGGCAGTGAAAGTGCACGAGGCCAATCTCACGGTGATCGAGGAGGCGCGCGGCGTCGTTCCCGCCGCCATACCGTTCGTCGCCGATCTCAACAACGCCCACACCCTTACCGACATCAAGCGCGATACAGCGCGATGGCAGGCTCTGAACCTGTTGTGGCTGGAAGATCCGGTGTGGCCGCCGGAGATACTGTTCGACACCGGGAAGCTCCCCGGCATTACGATCGGATTGGGCGCCGAGGCGGGTTCGGCCGAGCAACTGGCGTTTTACACAAAGGCCGCCCCAGTCGGCGTGCTGCAGCCCGACGTCTGCATGATCGGCGGCGTATCGGAGGCGGTGAGGGCGCTCGATGCGCTTGCGGCGCATCAGGTGTCCGTGGCGCCGCACACGCCCTTCGTCGGGCCGGCGGCGCTCGCCTCGCTGCACCTCATTGCCGCCACGGAAAGACCGGCCTACTTCGCCACCATCGAGGCCGAGGACGGCATGGATCTCTATGGCTTTGGGCTCACGCGCTGGCAGGCCTCGCTGGAAGTGCCGACGGGGCCCGGCCTTGGCTTCGATCCCGATCCAGCCTATCTCGCGCGCTACGCGATGAAATGAGATTTGTGCTGGGGAAGCGGCCATGATCGTCGGCACTGGGATCGTCGGTGCTGACGGCCGCTCGATCGTGCAACCTTTTCGTGTGGCGTCCGTTGTAGCCACCGCGGGGGTCTGTTTACCGATCGGCGCGCAGACCAAGGACCAGGGGGCACTGTGAAGCAAGCCGGGCGTATCGCGCCTTCTTTGATGGACGATGGGCGATACCGTCTCCTGGTCGATTCGATCACCGATTACGCCATCTACATGCTCGATCCCGTGGGCCGGGTGACGAGCTGGAATCCCGGTGCGCAGCGGTTCAAGGGCTATACCGAGCAGGAAATCCTGGGCAGCCATTTCTCGCGCTTCTACAGCGAAGAGGAGCGCCGGGCCGGTGTGCCGGAGCAGGCGCTCGAAACGGCGGCCCGCGAAGGCAGGTTCGAGAAGGAAGGCTGGCGAGTCCGGAAGGACGGCAGCCGCTTCTGGGCCCATGTCGTGATCGATCCCATCCGCGATCCGTCGGGCGGGCTGATGGGCTTTGCCAAGATCACGCGCGACCTGACCGAGCGCAAGCAAGCCGAGGAGACGCTGCGGCGCAGTCACGAGCAGTTCCGCATCCTGGTCGAGGGCGTCACCGACTACGCCATCTACATGCTCGATCCGGAAGGGCTGGTTTCGAGCTGGAACGCCGGGGCGCGGCGGATCAAGGGCTACCTGCCGGAGGAGATCATCGGCCACCACTTCTCACGCTTCTATGCCGAGGAGGACAGGGCAAATGACGAGCCGCGCCGGGCGCTCGAAACGGCGATCCGGGAGGGCAAGTTCGAGAAGGAGGGTTGGCGGGTTCGCAAGGATGGCCGCCGGTTCTGGGCTCATGTCGTCATCGATCCGATCCGGGACGAGTCGGGCAATCTGATCGGCTTTGCCAAGATCACGCGCGATCTGAGCGAACGACAGGAGGGGCAACGCGCCCTCGAACTGGCGCGCGAAGCGCTGTTCCAGTCGCAGAAGATGGAGGCCATCGGCCAGCTCACCGGCGGCATCGCCCACGATTTCAACAATCTTCTGACGGCGGTTCTCGGCAGCCTCGAGCTGGTGCGGCGCAGGCTGCCCGAGGATCCCCGGATCACCGACCTTGTCGACAATGCCGTTCAGGCCGCCCAGCGCGGCGCGTCGCTGACGCAGCGCATGCTCGCTTTCGCCCGTCGTCAGGAGCTGACACCGGAACCGCTCGATGTGCCCGACCTGGTGCGCGGCATGACCGATCTCCTGCGGCGCTCGCTCGGCCCCTCGATCGAGATCGAGACGCGGTTTCCGCTGGCCCTCGACCGGGTGCAGGCCGACGCCAACCAGCTTGAAATGGCACTGCTCAATCTCGCCGTGAACGCGCGCGATGCCATGCCGGACGGCAACGGCCGCATCGTCATCGGTGCGCGCGCGGAAACCGTCGGCCAGGCGCACGTGACGGGAGGACAAGCGACGGGCCTGACGCCAGGCCGCTACATCTGCCTTGGGGTGACGGACACCGGCGAGGGCATGGACGACACCACCTTGGCGCACGCCATGGAGCCGTTCTTCACCACCAAGGGCGTGGGCAAGGGCACGGGCCTCGGGCTCTCGATGATCCACGGCATGGCGGCGCAATCGGGTGGTCAGCTCGTCCTGAAAAGCCGCAAGGGCGAGGGCACGACGGCCGAGCTTTGGCTGCCGGCCGTAACGACAGAAGCCGTCGACCGCGACCGGCCGCCGGCCGCACCGGCCGCTCGCGCGGCAACGAGGCCGCTGGTCGTGCTTGCCGTCGACGACGACGTGCTTGTCCTCATGAACACCGCCGCCATGCTGGAAGATCTCGGCCACAAGGTCTTCCAGGCCATTTCTGGCAAGAAAGCACTGGAGATCCTAGGCCGCGAGAAGCAGGTTGATCTGGTGATCGCCGACCAGGCCATGCCGCAAATGACCGGCACCCAGCTCATCGAGGCGATCCGGGCCGATCGGCCCGATCTGCCGATCCTCCTGGCGACGGGCTACGCCGAATTGCCGGCAGGCATGGGCGTCGGCGTTCCGAAGCTCTCCAAGCCTTTCAGCCAGCAACACCTCGCCGATGCGGTTGCCGTGTTGATGCGCTGATCCCCTCCGTCCCTCGAAGGAAACGGAGGGGGTGGAGCGGGGACCTACAGCCAGTACGTCGGCACGCCGTAGTACTTGTCGACGCGGCGGCCGTAGTCGGGCGTCCAGCTGAAGTCGTCGTCACGCGAGTCGTAGCTCGGCGCATCCTTCAGCATGCTCTTGTCGACGTTGACGACATAGCCTTCCTTGCTGGTGTCGTACTTCAGGCTGGCCCACGGCAGCGGATGGTGGCGGTCGCCGATGCCGAGGAAGCCGCCGAACGACATCACCGCATAGATCGCCTTGCCGGAGATCTTGTCGATCATGATGTCCGCGACGCTGCCGAGCTTCTCGCCGGCGGGATTGTAGACGTTGGTGCCGGTGACCTTCTCGGCCGGGATCAGGGTGTGGGACGAGCGCGCGGGGGAGGTCTGCATGGGAGGCTCCTGTTGTGGAAAGGGGCCCGGTCAGGCGCCGGGATGCAGGAGAAACGCCGCCATCTCTCGTGAGTTGCCTGCGAAATTGCGTTAGCGGCGGTGGCCCAATACGTCGGGATTGACCACGTTGGTGGGCGTGCCCGCGGCATAGGACACGACCTGGTCGAAGATGTCGGCGAACTGCACCTCGTATTCGTCGCGCGAGACGTAGCCGATATGTGGCGTGCAGATGACGTTGGGCAGCGTGAGCAGGGGATCGCGGGGATCGAGCACCGGCTCCTTTTCATAGACGTCGACCGCCGCCATGCCCGGCCGCCCGGCTTTCAATGCCTGGACCAACGCATCAGGGGCAATAAGTGGCGCGCGGCTGGTGTTGACCAGGATCGCCGAGGGCTTCATGCGCGCGAGGTCCTCGGCCGTCACGATGCCGCGCGTCGCCTCGACCAGGCGCATGTGCAGCGAGAGCACGTCGCAGCCCTCGAAGAACGCTTTCTTGCTCGCCGCCACTTCCCATCCGTCGGCCTGCGCCTTGGCGCGTGTCGCCTCGCGCGCCCACACCACAACGCGCATGCCGAAGGCGCGGCCGTAGCCCGCGACCGTGGCACCGATCCGGCCGTAGCCGTAGATGCCGAGCGTCTTGCCGCGCAGCGTCGTGCCGACGCCCATCTGCCACTTGCCGGCCTGCAGCGCCGCCATCTGCTGCGGGATCAGGCGCGATGCCGCCAGCACCAGCCCCCAGGTCAGCTCGGCTGCGGCATAGGACGGCGTGCCGGGATGCTGGAACGACGACACGACGATGCCGAGCCGCGTGCAGGTCTCTATGTCGATGTGCGGATAGACGCTGCGCTGGCTGATCAGTCGCAGTTTCGGCAGGCGTTCGAGCAGCGCCGTGCGGATCTGCGTGCGCTCGCGGAACAGCACCAGCACCTCAGTGTCTTTCAGCCGCTCGGCCAGGCGATCGACGTTCTGCTCATGATCGTTCCACACCGTCACCTCGTGGCCGGCCAGCTTGGCGAAGCAGGGCAGCGTGCGCAGCGTGTCGAAATAGTCGTCGAGGATCGCGACTTTCACGGCCTGCTTTCCAGGAACGCGCGACCGCGCGCGGTGATCTCGACTTGCCGTCCCTTGCGGGCGACATAGCCGTTGTCGGTCGCTTCCTCCCACACCGGCAGGCGCGGGCAGGAGGTCCGCCAGCTCTCCATGACGTCGGCATGCGTGCGCGGTTCGCGCGCGACCCATTCGAGGAAATCGCGGATCAGCGGGGCCAGTATCTCAGGAGCCTGTGTTTCGGGAACCAGCGTCTCGGTCATGACCATAGCCTGCCGCAATCCAGGTCCGGCTGCCAATATATCGCGAAGAGCCGGGCCATATTTTCTCGATATGGCACTTCAGGTGAAGCGCTCGTTGAGGTCCGCCCAGCGCGCCGGTCCCTCCTTGAAGAGGACCGGGAACAGCTCGCGGAATAGTCGCTCGATGCGCGGATCGTCCGGGCCCGAGGCATCCGTCCACGCCGTTGTATAGGACAGCATGCGGTCGTTCCGGCAGTAGATCGCGTAGACATAGAACACGCCCGGCTTGTTGGGACGGAAGCGCAGTGGCTGGCCGGCGCAGACCGGATCGGCATTGAGGTTGAGCGCCGGATCGAACACCAGCACCAGCCGGTAGTCGGGGCTGGGCGGCGGTGATGGCCGGTCGTAGGTGAAGGTGAGCGCCGGCCGCGGCTTGGCGCGCTGCATCGGCGGCAGCAGGTCGCGCGCCACGGTGGCGGGATCAATGCCGGGGAAGGGGTTGCCGCCCAGTACGACCTGGAACGGCTTGTTGTCGGTCGCGGCCCAGAACTCGCGGAAGTCGTATTGCGGGGCGTAGTAGGCGCCGCCAATGGTGGCGGCGAGCGCGAGGGCTGGCAGCGAGATGGCGGCTAAAACAGCGAGGGCGATGCGGCGGGCAAACAACATGGGATACTCCTGCGAAGTAGCGCAGGAATTACCGTGCCATGCCGTGGCCGGCCAATCAGGCCTTCGTGAGCCCTTTTGAGCTAAGGCGTGAACTTCGTCGGCGCACCCTCGTCCGGGAGCGGCTTGGCGCCGACGACGCGCTGCGCCTCCTTGATCTCGGGCAACAGGCTCTTCGCGCCGCCCTTCTTCTCGCCCGGCTCGGCCTTGCGCGCCATGCCTTCATCGGCGGCAGCATCCTGCAGGCGGGCATCGAGTTCCCATTCCTGGAGAATCTTTGTCTTCTCGCCCGGAGCGAGTTCCTTGCTGGCGGCCACGTCCGCGGGCTTGTCGAAGACGGCGGCGGGGTTGCTTTTCGCCTTGTCCTTGTCGATCTCTTCCACGAGTTCCTCCAACTGCCGGTTGATGGCGATACTGGAGACAACGCGGGGAGGCAGAATCGGTTGCCGGGCTACTTCCGCTCCAGCGCCTGCTCGAGCCGGCGGCTGAGCCACCACGACAGGCCGAGGAAGCCCACCAGCAGGCCGAGGCCGACGCCCGAGGAAGCGTCGCTCATCGTCTTCTCTGAGACGTAGCCGAAGGCATAGCCCGCCGAGACGGTGGCCGTCGCCCACACGCCCGCGCCCACGAAGTTCATCACCAGGAAGAGCGGCCAGGAGATCGACGACATGCCGTAGGCGATGCCGGCGACGCCGCGGACGCCGTAGGGAAATCGGTGGACCAGGATCATCCAGAAGTGATGCCGGTCGGCCAGCCGCGCCGCCGTCTGCACCGCGCGCTGCACGCGCGGCAGGCCCTTGAGCCAGCGCGTGCCGTAGCGCCGCCCGATCCAGAAGCGCACGACGTCGCCCATGAAGCTGCCGGCCCAGCACACGGCGATCAGCTTGCCGAAGCCCAGCGCGCCGGCGCCGGCGGCGTAGCCTGCGAAGATCGCCAGCAGCAGCGTGTGCATGAAGGCATAGCCGAACATGAAGCCGTACGCCGCCTCGCCATGTTGGTGAAGCAGCGCCAGGAAGGACGTGAGATCGGTCGGGAACATAGGTGCGTATCCCTATCCCATGTTCTGCGTGGCGGGGAGGATTATTGGCCCCCGTCGTCCCGACTCGCGCGGAGTAACCTCCGCGCTGGAGCGCCGAAGGCGCGTAGTGGAGGGACCTTGTTTCTTCGGTACGGCGGCATTTTGCGGAGAGAAGGTCCCTCCACTCCGCTTCGCTCAAGCGCGAACACGGTTCGCGCGAGTCGGGACGACGGGGGATGGCGTGGCGCTTGCTCATTCAGCCTGCCATGGCCAAAGTCCGGGAAACGGGGAGTTCGATGAGCTTGAATCGCATTACACGACGGGGCGCCTTGATCGGCGCGACAGCGCTGCCTTTTGCCAGCGCAGCTCACGCCCAGACGAAGTTTCCCGACCGGCCGATCAAGCTGATCATCCCGTGGGCCGCCGGCGGGCCCGCCGATGCCGGCTTCCGCATCCTGGCCGAGTCCGTATCGCAGAAGCTGGGCCAGCCGGTCGTGGTCGAGAACAAGGGCGGCGCCGCCGGCGTGCTGGGCGCGCTGGCACTTCAGGACGCCAAGCCCGACGGCTACACGATCTGCCAGATGCACATGAGCATGCTGCGCCAGCCGATGCTCAATCCGCAGCTCAAATACGATCCGATCAAGGACTTCACCTACATCCTGCAGATCACCGGCTTCGTCATGGGCGTGGTGGTGCGCACCGAGGCGCCGTGGAAGACGCTGCCCGAGCTCTTGGCCTACGCCAAGGCCAACCCCGGCAAGCTGAACTGGGGCACGCTTGGCATGGGCTCCACCCAGCATCTCGCCATGGAGAGCCTCGGCCTGGCGCAGGGCCTCTCGTGGACGCACGCGCCCTATCGCGGCACGGCCGACACGATGCGCGCCCTGATGGGCGGCGAGATCGACTTCGCCTCCGAATCGTCGGGCTGGGCGCCGATGGTGATGGCCGGCAAGCTGCGGCTGTTGGCGGTCTTCACCGCCAACCGGGCAAAACGCTTCCCCGACGTGCCGACCGTGCGCGAGCTCGGCCTCGAAGTCGCCGTCGACAGCCCGGGCGGCCTGGTCGGTCCGAAGGGCATGGATCCCGCGGTGGTGAAGATCCTGGCCGATGCCTTCCGCGCCGCGGCGCAAGAGCCGCGGCATATCGAATTCCTCGACAACATGGACCAGCCGCTGCTGCTGCTCGATGGCCCCGCCTATCGCGACGAGATGGCCAAGACGATGGAGCGCGAGCGCGAGCTTCTGCGCAAGCTCAACCTGCTGCCGCCGGCCTAAAGCAGCATCCCGCCGGCGACCATGACGAAGCGGGTCCTGATCTCCTCGACCGTCGGCGCCTGGCCCTCTTCCATCTCCGGATACTCCCGGGCGAGTTCGGCGCGATCGAGTTCGTCGAGATGCAGGTCGGCCGCGGCATGGTCGTCGGGCAGCACCGACAGCGCCTTGTGCAGGTGAACCGCCTTCCAGTGGGTGACCCCCGCGGCGGCCTCAGACTCGAGACCCGCCAGCCGCTCCTCGAAGCGCCGCAACACCTTGACCAATGCGTCCGACATGACCGACCTCCCGATGCCTTTGTTCGCGGTCATGGTGGAGGCCCTGGCGACGGGCCGCAAGTCGCCGGCCTTGGCGGTGGCCGCGTCGGAGGGGAACACCCCCTCGCGGGTGGGGCACGGCGCGGTTACCGGCCATTGGTCGGAATTGTCGTATCGAGGAGCCTCTGGTCGCGTTTCATCTGCCCGTGAACGCGTGCGGCGATCCAGCTCGGCGCATCGCTCTCCTTCTCGTACGGTCCTGGTTGCCGGCCGGGCGTCGTCACCGACCGTAGTGGGCCGCGACACCTCGCCATAAGGCGGCGCGCTCGGCGCCCAGGTGATTGCCGCTGGCGTCTCCCGACGCGTCCTTGCCAACGGCTGTATGAACCATCACGAGCTTGAGCGCCGGGTCGACATAGATGGCCTGACCGTAGACGCCCAGTAGGGCAAAGCGACGGTCGCTGCCCGGGAGCAGCCAGGTTTGGAATCCGTAACCGTAGTAACGGCTGCCATGGTAGATCATATGGCCCGGGCGAAAGGCTTCGGGCTGGCGGTTCGGGTCGGTCATGTCGAGCAAATACTCGGCGGGCACCACGCTGCGCCCTCCGCTCTCGCCATTGTTGGCCATCAACCACCCTAGGCGGGCGTAGTCGTGCACGGTGGCATTGAAGCCCCCTTGCGCCAGCTCCATCTGGTCCACAGGGTTCAGGAGCCACGTGGCTGCGGCTTCGGCACCCAGCGGCTGCCAAAGTTTTTCGGCGACATAATCGCAAAGAGTTCGCTTCGTCGCGGCTCTCAGTACCAGGCCCAGCACCTGGGTTTGGGCGCCGGCATAATTGAAGCGTCGCCCTTCTTCGTCTGCTCGCTCGACGATGATCCGGGCCGCCTTGGCGGTGCCATCGCGCCGCACGGCGGCGGTGAAGCGCGCACGGTCGTCATTGCTGGAATAGTCCTCCACATAGCGTGCGCCCGAGGCCATGCGCATCAGGTTCACAATGCGAGTCTCTCCGTACAACGTGCCAGCGAGTTCCGGGACATAGGTGGCCGCGGTGTCGTCGAACGACCGGATCAGCCCTTCTTCTCGGGCTTTGCCCAATGCCAGAGCAACCACTGTCTTGCCCATGGAGTTGGAGAGCATTCGCATCGTGGGGGTGCGGTCGTAGTTGTAACGCTCGGCTGCGATCTCGCCGTCCTTGAGCACAAGCACTGCCGTGGCCCGCTGGCGCCGCATGTAGTCGTCGAGGGTCAGTGTCTGGCCCCTAAACTGATAGCGAAACTCTGCTTCGGCAGCCGCCTTGTTCAGCGGAAGCGGGACGGACGCCGGCGGCAAAGTGCAAGAAGGGCTCAGCCTGTCCATCGCGCTGAAGGAGCCCACGATGTAGGTCTGCTGGTAGGCCTGCCTCAGGTCGCGACCGACGGGATAACCGTCGGCCTTGCCCAGGAGGTCTTCGTCGGGGGCCGCAGAGCTGGTGTGAGCGATCAATACCAGGGCGATGGAGACGGCGAGGGAAAGTAGCCTTGCAAGAGTTGGCGTGACGGTGTTGCCGCAGCTGCCGTCGGCCGGGAGGAATTTCCGCTCGATCTCGATCGCCATGGGCGTGGCCCGGTGGTCCGCTATTCCTGTGTTGCGTTATTGCCGCGGAGGACGCGGCGCCTTGCGGTCGGCTTCGAGGAGGGCGCTGTCGACCAGATCGCCGACCAGGTCCTGGCCGTGGCGGCGCGCATCCGCCGCCAGCGCCCGGTTGACCGAGCCGATGCGCTTGGGCCGGGTGCCCTTGCCATCCAGCCACACCACGATTTCGTCGCCCTTTTCACCGCTGCGCGTGGAGAGCCGCAGGGGATCGGGCCGGCCTGCCGGACGCTTCGATGGGACGGGGAGGGTCCTGCTTCTCGGGGTCTTGCTGATGGGCTTCTTCATCTGCCGTCATGTGTAGCCAACGCTGGGCCCGGCCGCCAGCCGGACCATAGTCGCACCTCGCGCGAAGATAGTTCTCAGGAATTAGTTAATAAAAACACGATCTTGCCACCATTCCTTCACCAATTTGGAAAGGTTGGGAGCGCTGTATGGCGCCATGCAGCCGATCGAAATCGCCGACACGTTGGACCGCTTCCAGTGGGAAGCGCTCCGG
>CAMDOT010000120.1 GCA_945903635.1 Rhizobium sp. Q54
GCCATGGGCAAGCGCTTCGCCACCGACGTGGGCTTCAACGTGGTCAACGACGCGCTGCAATTGCATGGCGGCTACGGCTACTTGAAGGATTTCCCCATCGAGCGTTATTTGCGCGATCTACGCGTGCACCAGATTCTCGAAGGTACCAACGAGATCATGCGCGTGATCATTTCGCGTCGCCTTTTGATGGGGTAAGTCGTCGTAATGTCTGAAACTGAAATCCTGTTCGAAATCAAAGACGGCCTGGGTCTGATGACCCTGAACCGGCCCAAGGCGCTGAACGCGCTGACGTACGGCATGATCCTGGAAATGGAAAAGGTCATGCCCAAGTGGGAGGCGGACCCCGCGGTCAAGGCCGTGGTGCTGAGGGGTGCCGGAGACCGCGCCTTCTGTGCCGGCGGCGACGTGACCGGCCTCTACCGCGAGATGCGGGACAATCCGACAGGGACTCTCCGGCGCGACTTCTTCCGCGACGAATACATCGTCAATCGCCGCATCTACCGCTTTGCTAAGCCGTGGATCTCGCTGATCGACGGCATCGATATGGGCGGCGGCGTCGGCCTCTCGGTGCACGGCTCGCATTCGGTGGCGAGCGAGAAGTTCCTGTTCGCCATGCCGGAGACCACCATCGGGCTATTCCCCGATGTCGGTGGCGGCTATTTCCTATCGCGCCTGCCGGGGGCGCTGGGCACCTTCCTCGCGCTGACCAGCCATCGCCTGAAGGCGGCGGACGCGCTGTGGGCCGGCATCGTCGACGCCTATGTTCCGAGTGCCGCGATGACCGACCTGCAGGCCGCGCTGGGGGCCGCCGATCTCGCCGGGCCTGACGCCAACCGCAAGGTCGACGCGGTGATCGCCCGCTTCTCGGGCGACGCGGGCATGCCGTCGTTGCCGGCGATGATGCAGGACATCGATCGCTGTTTCTCCGCCGAGTCGCTGCAGGAGATCGTCGCTAGTCTCAAGAAGAAGGGCGGGGAATGGGCGGACAAGCAGCTCGCCGCCCTGATGAAACTCTCGCCGATCTCGATGGCGATCACGCTGGAACAGCTCAAGCGCTGTGCCAATCGCTCGTTCGAGGATTCGATGACAATCGAATACCGCATGTCGCAGCGTGGCATGCAAAAAGGTCACGACTTCTTCGAAGGGGTGCGCGCTTTGCTGATCGACAAGGATCAGAAGCCGAAGTGGAATCCACCGACCATCGAGGGCGTGACGCGCGAGCTCGTCGAGGAACATTTCAAGCCGGTGTCGAACGATCTATTCTTCGACTGAGCCGGAACCAGCAGGAGGAAGCCATGGCGAAAATCGCCTTCATCGGTCTCGGCAACATGGGCGGCCCGATGGCCGCCAATCTCGCCAAGGCACAGCATCACGTGACGGCCTTCGATTTGTCCGACGCAGCCGTTGCGGCGGCGGTCGAGAAGGGCGCTCACAAGGCCGCTTCTGCCGCCGAGGCGGTGAAGGGGGCGGAGATCGTCGTCACCATGTTGCCGGCCGGCAAGCATGTGCGCGAGGTCTACGAGAAGGACGTACTGCCCAACGTCTCCAAGGGCGCGCTGCTGATCGACTGCTCGACCATCGACGTCGACAGCGCCCGCCATGTCGCCGGACTCGCTGCCAAGGCGGGGCTCGAGATGGTCGATGGGCCTGTGTCGGGCGGTGTCGGCGGCGCCACGGCAGGGACGCTCACCTTCATGGTTGGTGGTCCCGATGCGGCCTTTGCCAAGGCGCGACCCATCCTCGAGAAGATGGGCAAGAACATCGTCCATGCCGGCGGCAGCGGCAACGGACAGGTCGCCAAGATCTGCAACAACATGATCCTTGGCGTCTCGATGATCGCGGTCAGCGAGGCCTTCATGCTGGCCAAGCGGCTGGGCCTCGACGCCCAGAAGATGTTCGATGTCGTGTCGACCTCGTCGGGTTCCTGCTGGTCTCTGATCAACTACTGTCCGGTGCCGGGCCCGGTGCCGGCATCGCCGGCCAACCGCGACTATCAGGCGGGCTTCACCGCCGCGATGATGCTGAAGGACCTGATGCTGGCTCAACAGGCGGCTAACGCGGCCGGTGCCAGCACACCGCTCGGTGCGGAAGCGGCTCAGCTTTTCAGCCTGTTCGTGAACAGCGGGCAGGCGGCCAAGGATTTCTCCGGCATCGTCAAGATGCTGGATGGGAAGTGAGGGCCGCCATGATCACGCTCTATGACCTCGTCGCCCAGGACGACCGCCGGCCGAGCCCGTTCTGCTGGCGTGCCAAGTTCTCGCTCGAGCACAAGGGACTGAAGTGGACGACGGTGCCGGTGGGCTTCACCGAGAAGGACAAGATCTCCTTTGCCGATTCCCAGCTCGTGCCGGTCATCAAGGACGGCGAGACGGGCGTGAAGGACAGTTGGGCGATCGCCCTCCATCTCGACGAAGCCTATCCCGACAAGCCGCTGTTCAAGAGCGAGATGGCGCTCTCCTATGCGCGCTTCGTGAGCGGCTGGGTGGATACGGCGGTGCAGCCGGCGATGTTTCCCATCGTGGTGGGAGATCTCTACAGCATCGTCCGCCCGGTCGATCAGCCCTATTTCGCGGAGACGCGCGGCAAGCGGCTCGGCACCACGGATTTCATGAGCTTTCAGGCCAAGGCTCGGGAGAAGGGTGTGGCTGCCTTCCGCTCTGTCCTCGAGCCCGCGCGCCGCATTCTGAGGGAGCAACCGTTCCTGTCCGGCAATCAACCGGCGTATCCGGACTATGCGCTGGCCGGTGCCTTTCTGTGGGGAGGTATCGCCAGCCCGTTGGTCCTGCTCGAAGCCGACGATCCGGTCCACGCCTGGCGCGAGCGTATGCTCGATCTCTATGAGGGGTTGGGCCGCAAGGCCAAAGCGGCGTAGAAGTCGCCAGGATCAACAGGAGATTCCCGTGCCGGATGCCGACGCCAAGCCTTTCGATCCGGCCGACCATCGCTTCGGGCCTGCCCATTGGTTCGAGGATCTCAAGGTTGGGCAGAAGTTCTACATCAACTCGCGGACCCAGACTGAGGCGTTGTTCTCGGCCTTCCAGCTCGCCAGCGGCGACAACCATCCGATTCACTACGACCGCGAATACTGCAAGGCACTGGGCCATCGGGACATGCTGGCACATGGTCTGCAAGTCGCGATCCAGGGTGCTGCCGGTGGCGGTATCTTCCCGCATATCGTGGGCGAAGCGCTGATTGGCTTCCTCGAGCAGTCCTCGCGCTTCCTGAAGCCGGTCTACGTCGGCGACACGCTCTATCCCATGCTCGAGGTGACGGAGCTGAAACCCGGCCGCACCACCGGCGTTGCCGTCCTGAAGCTCACCATCCACAACCAGAAGGGCGAACTGGTGTGCGACGGCGCCCACAAGTACCTTATCAAGAAGCGGCCACAATAATGTTGGGAGCGACATCATGATCGGCGTCATCGCGAAACTGACGATCAAGCCCGGAACCAACGCCGATTTCGAGGCGACGATGAAGGCGCTGCAGTCCAAGGTCCATGCCGACGAGCCGGGCAACAAGCTCTATGCCCTGCACAAGACGGCCGACGTTAATGTTTACGTCATGTTGGAACGATACGACGACCAGGCGGCGCTCGATGCGCATCGCGCTGCGTCGCACTTCAAGGAACTCGGGCGTAAGCTCGGCGACTATCTCGCCGGCCGTCCGGATGTCCAGGTCATGCAGGAAGTCTGAGGGCCTTGGTGGGCGTCAGGACGGATCGGCGAGGAGAATAATGGACGGTTTCTTTCATCGCCACACGAAGCCTGGCACTGCCCCCGGTACGCTGGCGGGACGAGCGCCAGTACCTGACGAGGCGCTCGACTTCACCCTGGTCGAGTACACGCCGGACGATGTCCAGGTCGTGCATGGCGTGGAGGTTGACGAGTGCCGTTTCCACCTCGGTACGCCCGGCCACACTTGGATCGATGTCGCCGGCCGTCCGAACTCGGACATGCTGCGCGACCTGGGCATGGCCTTCAACCTTCATCCGCTGGCTTTGGAGGACGTGTTCCACGCGCATCAGAGGAGCAAGCTCGACCTCTACGAGGGCCAGGGCTTTATCGTCCTGAACGATCCAGCCTACGAAGACGGCGTGCTGCAACCGCGCCAGGTCAGCATCTTCTTCGGCGAGAACTACGTGATCTCGTTCCACGATCACAAGCTGGACATCTTCAAACCGGTGCGCGACCGCCTGCAGACGACGGGGTCCAGGCTGCGTACCTTTGGCGTCGACTATCTCGTCTACGCGCTGATCGATCTCGTGGTCGACCGGAAGTTTCCGGTGATCGAGGCATTGTCGAGCCATATCGAGGAACTCGAGGACGAGGCTCTTGGCCATCCCACCGACGACACGCTCAACCATATTCATCAAGCACGGCGTGCATTGGTGGCGTTCCATCGCATCGAATGGGCCGAGCGGGAGACCATCCTGGCGGTGATGCGGCCGGAAGTGCCGTTCATCATGCCGGAAACTCGCACCTACCTGCGCGACTGTTTCGACCACGCCGTTGCGGTGCTCGACCTGGTCGAGAGCTACCGTGAAATGACCAACGGCCTGATGGAAGTCTATCTCATGCACGCCTCCAACCGCATGTCGGAGGTCATGAAGACGATGGCCCTCATCACGGTATTCTTCATGCCGCTGTCCTTCCTGACCGGCATTTACGGCATGAATTTCGACCGCGACGCCGGCAACATGCCCGAACTCGGCTGGGGGTATGGCTACCAATTCTTCTGGTGCCTTGTCGTCATCGTGGTGGGTAGCCTCTTGTTGTGGCTCCGACGCAAGCGCTGGATTTGAGGTCTCGGCAATGACCGGCGCCTACAGGATCTTCGGCTCAGAACTATCGCCCTATTCGGTGAAGGTCCGCTCTTTCTTCCGCTACAAGAACCTGGCCCACGAGTGGATCCTGCGTTCCCCGGCGGTGCAGGCCGAGTTTCAGAAATACGCCAAGCTGCCGCTGGTCCCGCTGCTGGTGACGCCGGCGGGCGAGGGCGTACAGGATTCCACGCCGATCATGGAACGCTTCGAGGCGGCGACGCCGGAGCCCTCGACCGTTCCAGCTGACCCCGCGCTCGCCTTCGTCTCGGCCTTGCTGGAGGAATACGGCGACGAGTGGGGCAATAAATGGATGTTCCACTACCGCTGGCGCTACCAGCCCGACGTCTGGTCGACCGCCGAGCGCATTGCCCTGCAGATGGTGGGCGCGCAGGGCACACTGGCAGTGGCGCAGGCACGCGCCGCGGTGGCCGAACGCATGACCGGCCGACTGGGATTCGTGGGCTCCAGCGAGAAGACGCAGCCGTTGATCGAAGCCTCGTTCAAGCATGCCCTCGCCTTGCTCGATCGGCATCTCGCCACGCGGCCCTATCTGCTGGGCGGGCGCCCGGCGATGGCCGACTTCGGCCTGTGGGCCCAGTTCTACGAGGCCGCGACCGATCCGACACCCGGCGCGATCATGCGGGCAGCGGCACCCAACGTGATGGCCTGGGTCGGGAGGATGGTCTCGCCCAAGGCGGAGGGCCCGTTCGAGGCCTGGCCCGCGCTGGCACCCACGCTGATGCCGCTGCTCAAGGAGGAGGTCGCAGCGCTCTTCCTGCCGTGGTCGATGGCCAATGCGGCGGCGATCGCCGCCAATGCCAAGACCTTCGACGTGACGCTCGGCGGCACCGCATGGTCGCAGGAGCCGCAGAAATACCATGCCCGCTCGCTGGCCGAGATCCGCCGCAAATACGTCGCGGCCAAGAACGCGCCCGGCCTGGAAGCGATCCTGCGCGACAGCGGCTGCCTCGGTCCGTTAACGCAGGCTTGAGACGATCAGGCTCGTTCCGGACAGTCCCAGCAGGATCAGGACGATGCGGTGGAACTGCACGTCGTTCATGCGGCCATAGAGCGAGAGCCCGATCCGTGCCCCGATCAAGGTCGTGGGCACGCAGATGGCCGCCCAGATGAAGAACGTGCGATCGAGGAAGCCCGCGATTCCGGCTGAAACGAGGGCCAGCAACAGGATGCTCATGTTGAAGGGCTGGTTGATGCCGCGCTGCTCGTTCTTGCCGAAGCCGCGCAGCTGCGCCCAGATCGCCGGTGCGGGCCCGCTGAGGCTCGCCATCCCGCCCAGCAGGCCGCCCGTGAAGCCGACGGCGGCGTCGGCGAGGCGACCGCCGCCAGTGACGATGGGCGGGCGGCGCACGAAGGCCATCCAGCCACTGTAAAGAATGAGGAGGGCGCCGACGCCGACCTTCAGCGGCTGCGGCCGCACGTGCTCGAGCAGCATCGTGCCAATCGGCACTCCGACGATGCCGGCCACGAGCATCGGCCAGAGGTGCGGCCAGCGCATGCCTTTCCAGATCGTCGGTAACGACTGGACGTGCCCGGCGACGCCGCACAGCGCGGTCAGGGGGGCTGCCGTCAGCGGCGACATGGCCTGTAGCCAGAAGCCCAGTGCCACCAACGCATAGCCGGTACCGCTCAATCCGTTGACGAAGCCCGCAGCCAGCGCCCCGGCGACGACGATCGCGATGTCGCCGGTGGGCGGCAGGTCCACCCGGTTACGCCCCGGAGGAGAAGGCCTGGATGCCGGTCATGGCGCGGCCGAGGATCAGCGCGTGCACGTCGTGGGTGCCCTCGTAGGTGTTCACCGCCTCGAGGTTCATGACGTGGCGGATCACATGATATTCGTCCGACACGCCGTTGCCGCCGTGCATGTCGCGGGCGACTCGGGCGATGTCGAGGGCCTTGCCGCAGTTGTTGCGCTTGATCAGCGAGATCATCTCCGGCTGGGCGTGGCCCGCATCCTTCAGGCGGCCGACGCGCACGCAGGCCTGGAGGCCGAGCGCAATCTCGGTCTGCATGTCGGCGAGCTTCTTCTGGATGAGCTGGTTGGCGGCCAGCGGCCGGCCGAACTGCTTGCGGTCGAGCGTGTAGTTGCGCGCCTGCTTCCAGCAGAATTCCGCGGCGCCCATGGCGCCCCAGGCGATGCCGTAGCGGGCGTTGTTGAGGCAGCCGAACGGACCGCCGAGGCCGGCGACGTTGGGCAGCATGTTCTCCACGGGCACCATGACCTCGTCCATCATGATGCCGCCGGTCACCGAGGCGCGCAGGCTGAACTTGCCCTCGATCTTGGGCGTCTCGAGGCCCTTCATGCCGCGTTCGAGGATGAAGCCGCGAATGGCCCCGCCGTCGAGCTTGGCCCAGATCACCAGCACGTCGGCGATCGGCGAATTGGTGATCCACATCTTGGAGCCCGAGACCTTGTAGCCGCCGGGCACGGTCACGGCGCGGGTCTTCATGCCGCCGGGGTCGGAACCGTGGTCGGGCTCGGTGAGGCCAAAGCAGCCGACCCACTCGCCCGTCGCGAGCTTGGGCAGGTACTTCATGCGCTGCTCTTCGGTGCCGTAGGCATATATTGGATGCATGACCAGGGAGGACTGCACGCTCATCGCCGAGCGGTAGCCGGAATCGACGCGTTCGACCTCGCGCGCGACCAGGCCGTAGGTGGTGTAGTTGGCGCCGGCGCAGCCGTATTTCTCGGGCAGGGTCGAGCCCAGCAGGCCCAGCGCCCCCATCTCGTTCATGATCTCGCGGTGGAATTTCTCGTGCCGGTTGGCCTCCAGCACGCGCGTCATCAGCTTGTCCTGGCAGTAGTCACGCGTGGCGTCGCGGACCGCGATTTCCTCCTCCGTGAGCTGATCGTCGAGGAAGAACGGGTCCTCCCAATCGAACGGCTTGGCGTCAGCGGTGATGCCCTTGGCGGCGCTCTTGATCGGGGTGGCGGCGATGGCCATTTGCTGCTCCTGGCTATTTCCGCCGGGTCTTATCAGCCGGAGGCAGTCGCGCCAACACGCGCGGGCGAGGAAAGGTGCATTTTATTGCGCTAGCCGAGCATGCCCGCGCTGCTCCTTCCCGTCAGGATCCGGAAAATCTCCAGGTTGAGGCGGCCGAACGCCTCGCTGGCACGCAGTTCGACGGTGCGGGGACGCGGCAGGTCGATTTTCAGATCAGCCGCGATGCGGCCGGGGCGGGGCGACATCACAACCACGCGGTCCGAGAGAAACACCGCCTCGGAAATCGAATGGGTGACGAACAGCACCGTCTTGCGCGCCTCGCGGGCGAGGTCGCGCTCGCCCCAGATGCGCAGCAATTCGAGCGCCATGTCGTCGCGGGTCATGGCGTCGAGGGCTCCGAACGGTTCGTCCATCAGCAGCAGCGGCGGGTCGAGCAGCAGGGCGCGGCAGAGCGAGGCGCGCTGCTGCATGCCGCCGGACAGCTCGCGCGGCAGCTTGTCGGCGAAGCCGTGCAGTTCGGCCATTTCCAGCAGTTCGAGGGCGCGCCCGCGCAGCGCGCGGGCGTCCTTACCGGCAAGCTCGGCCGGCAGCAGGACATTTTCCAGGATGGTTCGCCACTTGAGCAGGATCGGCGCCTGGAAGACCATGCCGATGTCGTTGATCGGCTTGGTCACCCGGCGCCCGGCAACGGAGACCGTACCCGTCGTGGCGGGCCGCAGCCCGGCCACGATGCGCAGCAGGGTGGACTTGCCGCAGCCGCTCGGTCCCACCAGCGAGACGAACTCGCCGGCGCCGACGGACAGCGATATGTCGGCGAGGGCCTCCACGGGCCCGCTCGCCGCTTCGTAGATCATGCCGAGCTTGTCGAGCTCGATCAGTTCGTTTGCCACGCCTTTACAACGCTTGTCGGCTATCAGTTCGTCTTCTTCGGCATTTCCACCTTGGTGTAGAACTCCATCGAGTAGACGTCCTTGCACTCGGCCTTCTTGGTCAGGCCCATGTAGGTGTTCACCAGATCGACCGAGTTGCACATCTTCTTTTCCTCGATCCAGCCGATGCCGTTCTTGGCATAGCGCTCGGTGTTCATCAGCGCGAGACCCATCGCCATGTTCTCGGTGAGCACCTCGACGTCGATCTCGGGCACGCGCTTCTTGAAGATTGCCATGGCGGCGGCCGGATCGGCCATCACGTCGCGCCAGCCCATGTAGGAGGCTTCGAGGAAGTCCTTCAGCGCCTTGGGGCGCTCCTTCATCGTCTTGGCGCTGGCGGCGATCGACAGCGAGTAGAGGTCGAAGCCGTAATCGGACCATTGCATCATCACGATATTGCCCTTGCCTGAGGCCTTCTCGTAGAGCGGCAGGCCGGTGGTGGCATCGCCGACACCGTCGAGGCGCTTCTCGGCCAGCGCCGCGATCTTGGCGGCCGGCTCGATATTCACCCAGGTGACCTTGCTGGTGTCGATGCCGGTGAGCTTGGCGAAGCCCGGGAACATCTGGCGCTGGCTGTCGCCCGGAGGGGCGCCGAGGTTCTTGCCCTCGAGATCCTTGGGCTTGGCGAGGGGGCTGCTCTTGAGGCTGAAGAAGTTGAGCGCGGTGTTGTCCCAGATCATCCCGACCGACTTCACCGTGGAGCCGCGCGTGGAGGCGGCGATGACAACGGCGGAGTCGGCGACGCCGGCATCGGCGCGGCCGGTGTCGAGCTTGGCGATCACATCGCCCGAGCCCTTGGAGTTCTCCAGAGTCACGTCGAGGCCTTTGGCCTTGTAGTAGCCCTTCTCCAGGGCAACCCAGTAGGCGGCGTGGTCGCCGACCGGGAACCAGTTGAGAGCGAAATTGAATTTCTCCAGCGTCTGGGCCGATGCGCTGCCCGTGACCGCGACAAGCGCGGCGAGGGCCAGTGACGAGATGCGAAGCATGAGACGTCTCCCTATCGTTCGATCAATCGATACCTTCAGCCCATGGCGCCCAAAGGCGCGCCACGACAACGACCAGTCCGTAGAGCGCCAGTCCCACGGCGGAAATCCAGATCAGGGCGGCAAATGCCACCGAGGTGTTCATGCTGCTCTGCGTGGCGACAATGACGTAACCCAGGCCACGCTGCGAGGCCACGAACTCGCCGACGATGGCACCGACGACGGCGGCAGTCGCAGTGATCTTGAGCGCGCTCAGGATATAGGGCAGGGCATTGGGCAGGCGGATCTTGAGAAAGATCTTCCATTTCGGCGCGCTGAAGACGCGGCCGAGATCGAGCATATCGGCCTCAACCTGCGAAAGGCCGACGGCGGTGTTGATGACCACGGGAAAGAAGCCGATGAGCGCTCCCATCAGCATATTGGGAAAGATGCCGTAGCCCATCCAGATCAGGAACAGCGGTGCGATGGCGACCTTGGGCAGCGTGTTCACGAAGACCAGGAACGGCACCAGCGCATTGGCCAGCAGCGGCGACCAGGCGATGGCAACACCCAGCGCCACGCCGACAATGGCGGCCATGAAGAAGGCGCCGACGATTTCGAGCGTCGTCGTCCAGATATGCTGGCCCCACGAGGTGTCGCCATGCCAGAGCGCGTTCCACACCGAAAGCGGTGCCGGTAGGAGATATTCGCGGATTCCGCCGAAGCTGACGGCGGCCTGCCAGCTTGCCAGCAGGAACGCGAACAGCACGAGGGTCGGCCAGTATTGGCGGCTGAGTCCGGCAAATTTCGTCATGCGCGCGGAACGATGAACCTGTTCATCGCTTTTGTCCCGCTGATATCATGCGCATGCATTCGTTCAGACTGGCGAAGGCGCATTTGCCCGTCAAGTTTGGCGGTTGAGCGAGGATCATCGGTGAAACTGTCCCTGTGCAATGAGGTGGTCCGCGAACTTTCCTTCGAGCGCCAGTGCATGCTGGCGGCGGGTCTCGGCTATCACGGCCTCGAAGTCGCGCCGTTCACCCTGGGCGACGATGCATGGCGCATGCCAGCGTCGAGACGGGCCGAGCTTCGCCGTGCCTGCGCCGACGCCGGAATTGCGGTGAGCGGCCTGCATTGGCTGCTGGCGGCACCGGCGGGACTCTCCATCACCACCTCCGACCGCACGGTCTGGCAGAAGAGCGTCGAGGTCCTGCGCGGATCGGTCGAACTCTGTGCCGATCTCGGCGGCGACTACCTCGTGCACGGCTCGCCGGCACAACGCCGCGTCAAGGAGGCAGGCGACGGGCAGCGGGCGGAGGAGGCGTGGCGCATCGCGGCCTCGGAGGCGGGCCAAGCCGGCGTCGCCTATTGCCTCGAACCGCTTGCCCGGCCCGACTGCAATTTCGTCAATACGCTCGCCGAGGCCGCCGATGTGGTGAAGCGCAACGGCAATCCGGCGCTGCACATCATGATCGACACTCTGGCGGCCAGCCTGGAAGAGAAGGAACCGGTCGCCGATGTCATCCGCCGCTGGATGCCGAGCGGCCTGGTGGCCCATGTGCAGTTCAACGACCGCAACAGGCGCGGACCGGGCCAGGGCGACGACCGGTTCGCGCCTGTCGTACAGGCGCTCAAGGAAACCGATTACGCTGGCTGGGTCGCGATGGAACCTTTCGTCTACGAACCCGACGGCCCGACCTGTGCGGCGCGCATGATCGGCTACGTCGCCGGCCTGCTGGAGTAGAAGCCCATGAAAGTGAAACTGGACCAGGTCGATCGCTTCGAGCGTGACGTCCGCCTGCGTCTGCCGTTCCGTTTCGGCGTCATCACCGTTACCGAAAGCGTCCATGCGATCATCCGTGTGCGCATCGCACTCGAGGATGGTCGGACCAGCCAAGGCGTCGCGGCCGAAGCACTGGGGGCCAAGTGGTTCGAGAAGAGCCCGGCCTTCACCGACGCCCAGAACCTCGACCAGCTTCGCCAGTCGCTCGACATCGCCATCGACCACTACAAGGCGCACGGCTTGGACACGCCGTTCGGATTGTTCGCCAGCACTTATCTGTCGCAGCAGGCGCGCGGAGCGCAGCTCGGCCTCAATCCGCTGGTTGCCTCCTACGGCCCGGCACTACTCGATCGGGCCATCCTCGATGCCCTGGGTAAGGCGACGGGCCAGTCGTTCGCCACGATGATTTCGACCAATGTGCCGTGCATCGAGGCGACCGACCTGACACCCGACATCAAGGACGCCCATCTCCAACCCTTCCTCGCCGGTCTCAAACCCGGCGAAACCATCGACCTGCGCCATACCGTCGGCCTCGTCGATCCATTGACCGCAGCCGACCGGCCGGCGTCGGATCGCGTCAACGATGGCTTGCCGGAAACGCTGGAGGAGGTCGTCTCCTACTATCGTGGCCGCTACTACAAGCTGAAGGTGGGCGGCGATATCAAGGCCGACCTCGAACGGCTGTCGCGCATTGCCTCGGTACTCGATGCCGGCGCCGGAGACTACCGCGTCACTTTCGACGGCAACGAACAGTACGACGACGTCGATGGCATTCTCGAACTGTGGCGCAAGGTCGAGGAAACGCCAGCGCTGGCACGCATGGTCAAGGCGACGCTGTTCATCGAGCAGCCGATCAAGCGCGCCGCGGCGCTCAGCCGGCCGGTAACCGAACTCGCCGAATATCGTCCCGTGATCATCGATGAGTCGGATGGCGACCTTTCATCCTTTCCGACGGCGCTTACGCTGGGCTATTCCGGCGTTTCCAGCAAAAACTGCAAGGGTTTCTACAAGTCGATCCTGAATGCCGCGCGGGTAGAGCGGCTGAATGCCGAAGTCGGCAGCACGCGCTACTTCATGTCGGCCGAGGATCTCACCACCGGCCCGGGCACGAGTGTCCAACAGGATCTGGCACTGGTCTCGCTGCTTGGTCTCACCCATGTCGAGCGTAATGCGCATCACTTCATCGACGGCATGTCGGGCATGCCCGAAGGCGAGCAGACGGCCTTTGTGGCGGCACACCCCGCGCTCTACGAGAAGCTGCCGGGCAAGCCGGGGCGGCTCAAGGCGAGGGGCGGCAAGCTGGCGCTGGGCTCGCTCGGTTGCCCGGGTTTTGCCGTCGGCGTCGATCTCGATTTCAAGTCGATGCGCGCCATGCCGGCGGCGCCAATGGAAAAATTAAAGGAAGCCAAATGAGCAAGCTGCCCGACCGCTTCGAATCCGTCGAAGCCCTGGAAGACTTCATGATCGCGCCATCCGATGCGTTGGTCGCCGATCTCGCCGCCACGCCGGGTGACATCATGGTGCTGGGCGTCGGTGGAAAAATGGGACCGACTCTGGCCCGCCTCGCCAAGCGCGCGGCGCCGGACAAGAAGGTGATCGGGGTCGCGCGTTTCAGCGAGAAGGACGTGCGCGAGGAGTTGGCGGGCGCTGGAGTGGAGACGATACCGGCCGACCTGCTCGATCGCGCCGCTCTCGAGAAGCTGCCGAAGGCGGCCAACGTGGTCTTCATGGCCGGCCGCAAGTTCGGCGCTTCGGGCGACGTGCCACTTACCTGGGCGATGAACGTGCAGATGCCCGCGATGGTGGCCGAGGTGTTCAAGGCCTCGCGCATCGTCGCCTTCTCGACCGGCAACGTTTATCCCTTCGTGCCCGTGGAGAGCGGTGGGGCGACCGAGGACATGCCGCCCGTGCCGCCATCCGGCGACTACGCCAATTCCTGCGTCGGTCGCGAGCGCATGTTCGAGTATTTCTCCGCCCGGCACGGCACGCCGGGCCGGCTGTTCCGGCTCAACTATGCGATCGATATGCGCTACGGCGTGCTGCACGATATCGGTCGCAAGGTGCGCGACGGCGAGACGATCGATCTCACCATGGGTCATGCCAACGTGATCTGGCAGGGCGACGCCAACTCCGTGGCGCTGCGGTGCTTTGCGCACGCCACGACGCCGACCACGCCGATCAACGTCACTGGGCCCGAGACCTTCGAGGTTGCCAAGGTGGCGGAAGAGTTCGGTCGGCTGCTCGGCAAGAAGCCGAAATTCACCGGCAAGCCCGCGCCGACCGGCTGGATCAACAACGCCGCGCGCATGGTCAAGGAGTTCGGGCCGCCCAGCGTGCCACTCGCGAAGCTGATCGAATGGAATGCCGACTGGGTGGCACGCGACATGAAGACGATCAACAAGCCGACGAAATACGAAGTGCGCGATGGCACCTACTGAGGTGCTCGCGGTATCGGCCATCGACGCCGAACAGGCGGAAGCGGTGTGGCCGCTGTCGATCGAGGCGGGCTGGAACCAGAATGCCGCCGACTGGCGCTTCATGCTGGCGGCGGGGCGTGGCTTCGGCTGCACCGGCGCCGATGGCAGATGGCAGGCGAGCTCGCTGGTCCTGCCGCTCGGCCAGCGGCTCGCCTGGATCAGCATGGTGCTGGTAACCAAGGATCGTCGCCGCGGCGGTGTCGGCAGCGGCCTCCTCAAGCGCTGCATCGAGGAAGTGCGCGCCGCCGGTGCGGTGGCAGGACTCGACGCCACGGAGCAGGGGCGGCCGATCTACCTGTCCCTGGGTTTTCACGAGCTCTACAAGATCTCGCGTTGGCATCTCGACCGAGTGCCGCCACCGCAGGCACCGCCGGTGGGGATCACTGTCCGATCGTTGGAGCTCGCCGACCTGCCGCGGCTTGCGACCTATGATAGGCCGCTGAGCGGCATGGAACGGCCGACGATCCTTGCGCATCTGGCGATGCGGCAGCGCGGCCTCGCGGCGGTCGCGGAAACGCCGTCGGGGAAGATTGCCGGCTTCGTGTTGGGTCGCGAGGGCCGGGTCGCGACATCGCTGGGGCCGGTCGTGGCTGACAGCGAGGCGATTGCGCTGGCGCTGATTGCGCGTGCGATGGCTTCCGCGACATTGCCTTTCATCATCGACGTGCCGGATGCCCATCGCAGCATCAGAACCTGGCTGGAATCGGCGGACGCCGTTTCGCCGCGCGGCTATGTGCGGATGACCCTGGGCGAGGCGAAAGGGCTGGACGACCCCAGCCACGTCTTCGCCCTCGCCGGACCGGAATTGGGCTAGGATGACAGGCATGACCATGGACAAGGCACTGCATTGGCGCGACCTGCCGGCGCCGGTTCTGTCGCTGCTACGCGAAGGCGCGGTGATCCCCGCGCATCCGCTGGCGCTCGATCCGGACCGAAAATTCGATAAGCAGTCCCAGCGGGCAATCGGCCGCTACTATGTCGACGCGGGCTCCGGTGGCCTAGCGGTTGGCGTCCACTCGACGCAGTTCGCCATCCGAGAGGTCGGGCTCTACCGACCAGTATTGGAGCTTGCGATCGAGACGGCGCGCGAATGGACCGATCGGCCGCTGGTGATGATCGCGGGTGCCGTCGGCAAGACGACGCAGGCGGTCGAAGAGGCGCGCACGGCGCGGGCACTGGGCTACCATGCGGTGCTGCTGTCGCTGGCAGCGCTGAAAGGGGCGAGCGAAGACGAGCTGTTCGATCACTGCACGGCGGTGTCGCGTGAAATGCCGCTGATCGGCTTCTATCTGCAGACGGCGGTGGGCGGCATCAATCTGTCGCGCGCCTTCTGGGCGCGGTTCGCGGCCATCGACAATGTCGTGGCCATCAAGGTGGCGCCATTCAACCGTTACCGCACGCTCGATGTCGCCTTCGGCATTGCCCAGGCCCATGCCGAGGAGCGCATCACGCTCTACACCGGCAACGACGACCACATCGTGGCCGATCTCGTGACGCCGATGGTGGTGCGCACTGGCAATCGCGAGATAACGCTGCGTTTCCGCGGTGGCTTGCTGGGACACTGGAGCGTGTGGACTCGCGGTGCCGTGAAGCTTCTGGAGCGGCTAAAACTTTCGGTGTCGGCAGGCGCGGTTCCGCCCGAGGTGCTGGCGCTCGATTCCTTCGTGACCGACTGCAACAGCGTGGTGTTCGACGTCGATCACGATTTCGCCGGCTGTATTCCGGGTTGCCATGAGATCCTCCGCCGGCAGGGGCTGATGACCTCCATCGAGTGCCTCGACCCCCACGAGAAGCTGAGCCCGGGCCAGAGCGCGGGCATCGACCGGCTTTACGCGACCTATCCCGAACTGCACGACGACGCCTTTGTTGCCGCCAATCTCGCGCGCTGGCGGAACTAGGCGGTGGACGAACTCTTTGCGACCCACGATGCACTCGCTGTCGGTGAACTTGTAAAGGCGCGCAAGGTCGGCGTTCGTGAGCTGGTCGACGGTTCGATCGCGCAGTTGCGCGAGCTCAACAAATCGCTGAACGCCGTCACCGATTTCTACGACGGTGCGCTCCTCGACAAGTCGATCGCGGCGGCGGGCGAGGGGCCTTTCCACGGCGTACCTTTCGTCGTGAAGCAATTGATGGCCGACTGTGCCGGCACGCCGACGACTCTGGGTTCGAGATTCTTCGCCGAACAGCCGGTCGCCGTCGCCGACAGTGCGGCCGTGACCCGCATGCGGCGCGCCGGGCTGGTGATCGTGGGCCGCAGCAACACCAGCGAGTTTGGTCTGGCGCCCACGACCGAGCCTGCCTTCGGTGGTGCGACGGTGAACCCGTGGCGCAATGATCTTTCCCCGGGCGGCTCCTCGGGCGGCTCGGCGGCGGTTGTCGCTGCGCGCGGCCTGCCGATGGCGCATGCCACCGATGGCGGTGGGTCGATCCGCATCCCGGCGTCGCTTTGTGGCCTGTTCGGCCTAAAGCCGTCGCGCGGGCGGGTGAGCCTGGCGCCGATCGGGGAGACCCTGGCAGGCGCCGGCGCTCAGCTTTGCGTGTCGATTTCGGTGCGCGACAGCGCGGCGCTGCTCGACGTGCTGGCGGGCGGGGAGCCAGGCGATCCCTATCGAGCGCCACCGATGGAAGGCACCTTCCTCGATGCCACGCGACGCCCGCCGGGCAAACTGCGCGTGGCCTTCATGCGCAGGCCCGTGGGTGGCGCACCCCTCGATCCGGCACTGGTGGGCGCGGTCGAGCGGACGGCGAAGTTGCTGGCCGAACTCGGGCACCACGTCGAAGAAGCCAGTCCCGACTACGACGCCGCCGCGACCGGTGCCGCCTTCGGGACGGTGATGTGCGCCAACACCCATACGAACATTCTGGTCCGGGCCGGCGGTCGCATCCCCGGACCGCATGATCTCGAGCCCGTGACGCGGCTCTATGCCGAGCGCGGCGCAGCCATCAGCGCCCACGACTACATTCGCGCGGTCCAGACGTTTCACCGGACGGGCCGGCTGCTAGGTGCCTTCCTCGAGAAGTTCGATGTGCTCCTGTCGCCGACGATCGCGCGCACGAGCCTGCCGCTCGGGGCGGTTCGGATGGACAGGTCGCTGGAAGACTACGATGAGGGGCTCGCGCCCATGGTGCCGTTCACGGCCGTGTGCAACGCCACGGGCGTACCGGCAATGTCGATGCCCCTGGAATGGACAGCGGACGGGCTGCCGGTCGGCCTGCATTTCGTTGGCCGCTTCGGAGCTGAAGAAATGCTATTCTCGCTGGCGGCGCAGCTCGAGCAGGCGCGACCCTGGCGCGAGCGGCGGCCACAGGAAGCTGCGAAGGAGAAATGATGCGCACCGTCATCGTTGGATTTCTTGCGGGCTCCGTGAGCGTGCTGATCTTCCATCAACTCGGGTTTCTCATCGCCAACGAACTCGGGCTGTTGAAGGCGTCGTTGTACAGCATGCGCCCCTTGCCGCCGTTCGGTGTGCCGGCGATCCTCTCGTCGGCCTTCTGGGGAGGTCTGTGGGGCATCGCCGCCGCCTTCGTGGTGCCTCGCCTGCCGCGAGTGCTGAACGGGCCTTTGGGCTGGATATTGTTCGCCGGCGTGGTCGTGACCCTGGTCAATTGGTTCGTCGTGTTGCCGATCAAGGGCGCGCCGATGGGCGGTGGATTCCGTATGCCGGGAGTCGTGATCGTGCCGCTGGTCTACGCGTTCTGGGGCTTCGGCATGTGGTTGATTGCCGGGTTCGTCCGCCGCGTATTGCGATGGCAGTGATGATCGTCGACGCGCAGGTTCACATCTGGGCCGCCAATACGCCGGAGCGCCCATGGCCCGCCCGCGCCGAGCCGCACCGTGCGCCACTCGGCAAGGACGAACTCCTGGCGGAGATGGACAAGGCCGGTGTCGACCGTGTGATCCTGGTGCCGCCATCGTGGGAAGGCGACCGCAACGACGTCGCCCTCGAAGCGGCCGCCGCGCATCCGGATCGCTTTGCCATTATGGGCCGCTTCGATCCCGATGCGCCCGATGCTCGCGGCCAAGTTGCCGGCTGGAAGAAGCAGCCGGGCATGCTCGGCATGCGTTTCACCTTTCATACCGAAATCCTGCGCCAGCCATTGATCGATGGCCGTTTCGACTGGGTGTGGGGCGAAATGGAGAAGGCCGGCATTCCGGCGATGGTGCTGTTCCATCACGAATACATGCATCTCGCGGACAAGGTCGCCGAGCGCTACCCCGGCCTGCACCTGGTGCTCGATCATCTCGGTCTCAAGAGCGCCAAGGGCGTCTCCGAGGCGGCGAACTTCGCCACTCTCGACAATGTGCTGGCGCTCGCCAAGCGTCCGAACGTCGCCGCCAAGGTCTCGGCCATGCCCTGCTACGCCGACGACAAGACCTATCCCTTTCGCTCGGTGCATCCATATATCCGGCGCGTCTTCGACGCCTTCGGACCGAAGCGTACCTTCTGGGGCACCGACTGGTCGCGGCTGCCCTGCAACTGCCGCCAGGGTGTCACCATGTTTACCGAGGAAATGCCCTGGCTGAAGGGCGCCGATCTCGAGGGTGTAATGGGCCGCGGCGTCTGCGACTGGCTCGGCTGGAAGAGCTGAATCGCTAAAGAGCCCGCGTCACCGTCTGCGAGCCGCCGCCCCAGATCGGCAGGTAGCTCATCTTGTAGCCCGCGCCGCCGGTCACGATGGGGTGGATGGCGTCGGGCGCGCTGGCCACGCCCTGGCCTTCATCGAACAGATAGCGTTGCACGCGCGCCAGATCCCAGCCGTCATGGCGGACGATCTTCTCCGCCATTTCGAGCGGGAGCAGGAACACTTGTTCGCCGCGCTGATTCTTGCGGCCCATGCCGGACATGACAATGGCGGCACGCATCGCCGTCGCGATGGGCGAGAGGATGGCTTCGGGCGTGGCGCCCTCGCCATCGCCCGGCAACACTTCGGCGGTGCCGGACACGCCCATCACGGTGAAGGCGCTGGCATCGCTGCCGAGGCCGCGCCGCGCCGTCAGGGTTGGGAAGGGTCCGTCGTTCCGTTCGGCGAAACAGAAGGTGTATTTGCCGGGCTGGCCCATGGTCGCCATGTCGCCGACGTCCGAGCGGGCGCCGCCGATGTTGCGGATCACGAGCTGCAGCGCGCGGCCGATGCTCGCGTTGGCGCGGTTGCCTGGGCCGAGGCAGTTGGTGCCGGCATTGATGCCGAGCGATCGCGCCTGCGGGCCGTGCACGCAGAGCGCCACGCAGGCCGTGCCTGTTGTCGTGGCGATGCCCAGGATGTTGAAGTCGGGCTCCAGGATCGCCTCGGATGCAGCCAACACGACCGGCAGTTCGCCGGGCAACGCGCCAGCGATCACGCACTGATAGGCCACGGCCTCGGGCGTGAGCTCGCCGAACATCGGCGGCAGCATGCCGCGCGATTCGGCGCGATTGGTGAGGCCCGCGATCATGGCGTCGAGGCGCTTCTGCGTCGGCGGCACGAGCGGCAGGCCGTCCGACAATTCGGCGTCGGTCAGGATCTGTTGCGCGGCCTCCCAGCCCGTCGACTCAGCCACGACGGGCCAGCCGCACCACTCGGTCATTGGATGCGCGTGCAGGCGACCATGGTGCCGCCGAACGACGGGATAAAGGCCGAGTGCTTGCCCGGACCGCCCGCCACGGTGATGTGCAAGTCTTCCGGCGAACGGCCGATGCGCAGGTAGTCGCCTTCCGGCGCGTGGCCGGTGCTGGCGTAGGTATCGAGGTTCCCCTGGGAGACGCGCGAGATGTGTATGCGCGAGCGCTGCCACAGCTCCTCGCGGATGGTCTCGATGGTGAAGCCGTCGCGCTTGAGCGTCGCGGCGTGCTCGGGGCCGATGATGATGA
>CAMDOT010000121.1 GCA_945903635.1 Rhizobium sp. Q54
GAGGCCCGCGGTCCGGAAGATGATGATGTCGCCCCACCTTAACGATCGTCGACCTTGGCCACGATGCGATGAACATCGGCCGGCGCGAAGACCGGCACCGAACAAGCGCCGTTGGCGCAGGCGTAGGCCGCGGCCTCGGGCATGTCGGGATAGTCGACGTCGCTGAGCGGCAGCGCTCCCTCGCTGCGGTCCAGCCATTCGATGCGGAGATAGCGCGTGGGATAGGTGCGCGCGGCGTCGTAGAGCGCGCGCGCCGCCGGATCGTCCTTGGCGCCGACGACCGTGACATGCGCCGGCTCACGCGACAGTTCGCGATCGGCCAGCAGCGCGCCCGGCACGACGAACCCGTCCTCGGCGAGAGAAATCAGATAGCGCATGCCGTGCTCGGCGCCGTCGCGAAGGTCTGGCTTGCCGGTCTGGCGCGCGAGCAGGTTGAGCAGGCGGGTGACGGCGACGTTCTCGTCGAGCTGTTTTACGGGCTTGGCGAGCACGCCGCGTGCGCCCGGCTCGGGCTGGCGGACGATGAAGCCGCCAGAGGGGAAGCCGCCGGCCAGGTCGCGATGATCGCGCACGATGATCGCGCCGAGCTCGACGGCGATGGCGAGATAGGGGCGCAGGGCGGTGCTGCGATAGAGCGCGAGGGCTGCCTCGGCCATGGCCAGCGTGTCGCCGAGATGCGTGTCGTCGTCGGTCGCGCGGCTGTGGCCAAAGCCGCCGTTGGGCGCGCGCCGGTTGGCGAGCGTCCAGGCGAAGGCGCGGCGGGCGGCGTCCAGTAGCGCTGGATCGCCGGTGATGTCGTAGAGGGCAACGAGACTCGCGATCGCCCAGCCGTTCTCGCGGGCATAGGTGTTGCGGTCGATCGGCGGCTGCGGCCCGGCGCGGCGTTCGGCGTCGGTCCGTGCATAGAAGACATCGCCATGTAGATCCGGGCCGGCATCGGCATCCTGGCTGGTGTAGAACGCGCCGTCGGGGCTCTGCATGAAATCCATCAGCCAGCGCGCGATGTCCTTGGCGGCGATGAGGTTGGCGGGATCGCCGTCGATCTGCCAGGCCAGGACATAGGCGCGGATCGCGTCGCGCTGGATGTTCAAGAGCTTCTCGTAGTGCGGCCCCGACCAGTCGAGCCTGTCGGAATACTGGAACATGCCGCCCCAGACCGGATCGATCAGGCGACGCGCGCCGTCCAGCGTCTTGGCCGAAACATCGTGCCACGACGCCGTCTCGCCGTTGCGCTGCAGGGCGCGGCCGCGTTCGAGCGCCCATTCGACGGTGTCGCCGTGGATGAAGCGATGGGTGTCGCCGAAGCCGCCGTTGTCCTTGTCGAAGCTTTTCAGCACCAGCGCCTCGACATCGGTGCGGCGTTGGGGCGAGAGGGCCACGGCATCGGGATCGACGGCGGCGCCGACCGTGAAGCCCGGCAGCGCCGAGGGATCTTCTATCACCGCGGCCAGCAGTTTCAGGAACAGCTCGGGCGGAATGTAGCCGCGGCGCTTGAAAATCTCGTTGCCGTCCTTGTCGAGCATGACGGTCGCGGGCCAGCCCCAGTTCTCGTAGCGATAGGAGAGTTCGGGGTCGCGGTCCTGGTCGACGCGCACGGGTATGAATTTCTCGCCGATCACCTTCTGGATGGCGGGATCCTTGTAGGTCGTGCGCTCCATCACGTGACACCAGTGGCACCACACCGCCGCCATGTGCAGCAGGATGTACTTGTCCTCGGCCGCGGCGCGCTCGAACAGCGCCGGCTCCCATTTCTGCCACGGCAGCGACGGGGCGTCGGCGTGAGCTGAATTACTGGCCAGAATCAGGAGCAGGGCGAGAATGAACCGCATGCCCTGACTACGGTTCGCTTCGCCCCCCGGATGGGAGCCTCGCGATCAAGTGATCAGTCGCGGACCTGGTGCTTCATCAGCTCGTCGCCGAGGCGGCCGGCCAGGAAAAGTCCGCACATGCGGTAGTCGCTGATCAGCGACCACAGCGGCGCCTCGAAGGTGGCGGGCCTGTTCTTCTCGACGAAGAAATGACTGAACCAGGCCGGGCCGTAGCCGAAGAAGGGGACCGCCAGCAGCCACCACCAGTTCTGGGTGGCGAGCGCCCAGACCAGGAACGCGGCCGAGCCGATGGTGCCGATATAGTGGATGGCACGGGTCGACGGCTTGGCATGTTCCCGGAGATAGAACGGCCAGAACTCGGCGTAGGTCTGGAAGCGCGCGGCCATGGTGTAGTCTAGCACGCCAACCTCACCCTGAGGAGCGCGCCCAGCGCGCGTCTCGAAGGGTGGGCGACTCGCACCTCGCCTGGTTCCCATCCTTCGAGACGGCCCTACGGGCCTCCTCAGGATGAGGTGGAACGCTAACCCAAAGCGCCAGCTTTTTTGAGGGCCTCGATCTCGGAATCGTCGAAACCCGCCTCGCGCAGCACCTCGTCGTTGTG
Source organism: Rhizobium sp. Q54 (assembly GCA_945903635.1). Lineage (GTDB taxonomy): Bacteria > Pseudomonadota > Alphaproteobacteria > Reyranellales > Reyranellaceae > Reyranella. The sequence continues at coordinate 2,431 of CAMDOT010000121.1, forward strand.
CTGGCCGACGGCGGGCGGTGGGCCTGCCGTGCGCGGCTTGGCGAAGCCGAGGCGGATCGGCGTGTTCACGGTGCGCGGCACGTCGGGGTTCGTCGTGTCGGCGAAGATGCCGGCATGTTCGGCCTGCTCGTCCTCGATCACGTCGGCCAGGCGGCCGATCACGCCGAATGGAATGCCGGTGCCGGCGAGAACGCGCTCCCACTCGGCGTAAGAGCGGGCGGCGAAGACGGGCATCAGGATGGCAACGAGGTCGAGCGCATGCTGGCGGCGCTCCGGCCGGCTGGCGAAGCGTTCGTCGACCAGGAGTTCGGGCCGGTCGATGACGGCAATGAATCTTTCCCAGAGCCGGTCGTCGCGCACCATCAGGAGCTGCAGCCAGCGATCGTCCTGGGTGCGGTAGAGGTTGGTGAGGGCATTGCGCGGCTTGTCGGGCGACTGGCGCGCCGGCAGCGTGGCGCCCACCAATGCACCGGCCGCGGATGTGCCGTTGGCCCACACGCCGTTGGCATAGAGCGACGTGCCGACCCAGCCGCCTTTCCCCGTTTGGTCGCGGCGGCGCAGGCCCATCAGGATGGCGGCAACCAGCGTCATCGCCGTCGCGCGGTCGCCCTGCGCCGGCAGCGAGAGGCCGGGCGGGCCGCCCTCGTAGCGGGCGGCATCGAGGATGCCGGAGCGGCCGAAATAGGCGGTGATGTCGAAGCCCGGGCGGTCGCGGTCGGGGCCTGTCTCGCCATAGCCGGTGAGCGAGCAATAGACGAGGCGCGGGTTCAGCGGCTCGATGTCCTCCCAGCGCAGCCTGAGGCGTTCGCGGGCCGGCGGCGGAAAATTCACGATCATCACGTCGGCGCGCTTCAATAGTCGTTCGAGGATGGTGCGGGCGCCGTCGGTTTTCAGGTCGAGCGCCAGCGAGCGTTTTAGCCGGCCGTCGAGCTGCCACGGAAAGTTATGGTCGCTCTGCGGGTAGCTCGCGTTCCTAAAACTGTTGCGGTGCGGGTCGCCGTCGACCGGCGGTTCGATCTTGATCACGTCGGCGCCGTAGTCTGCCAGCGCCGCCGCGGCCGCCGGGGCTGCGATGAACGAGCTGATGTCGAGGACCAGCAAGCCTGCCAGTGGCAACGGCTCGTCTGTTGTCATTTTAGCGCGCCGCTTGCCTTCAGGGTCGCGACCTCTTCGACGCTGAGGCCCGCCTCGCGCAACACCTCCTCGCCATGTTCGCCCAGTCCAGGGGCCGCATGCGCGATGCGCTGGCTGGCGAAGCTGAGGCGAATGGGATCGGCGAGCGTGCGCGGCATCTCCGGGATGGCGGTGTCGACGATGGCCCCGCAGGCCACGGCCTGCTGGTCGTCGGGCACGTCCTGCGGGCGGCTGATGACGCCGAAGGTGACGCTGTGCGCCGCCAGCGCCTCGCGCCAATGCTCGTAGGGTTTCAGGGCGAAAGTGTCGCTCAGGATGCCGGCGAGTTCGGGCGCGCGGGCGCGGCGCTCGGGCTCTGACGCGAAGCGCGGATCGTCGATCAGGGCGTCGAGCCCCATCGCCCGGCAGAGCGGCGCCCAGAGCTTGTCGGCGCGCACGATGGTGAGTTGCAGCCAGCGATCGTCGGCCGTGCGGTAGATGTTGCCCAGCGCCGAGCGCGGCCGGTCCGGCGGCGGCCGGTGCGGCAGGAAGGCGCCGACGAGTGCTGCTTGCGCGATCACGCCGCACGACCACAGGCCGTTGCCTAGGAGGGACGTGCCGACCCATGAGCCTTCGCCTGTTTTGGTGCGATGCATCAACGCCATCAGGATCGCTGACACCAAGGTCATCGCCGTGGCGCGATCACCCTGTGCCGGTCCGGGCACGCCCGGCGGGCCGCCTTCGTAGCGCTGCGCGTCCAAAAGGCCCGACCGGGCGAAGTAGGCGGTGGCGTCGAAGCCCGGCCGGTCGCGGTCGGGGCCACTCTCGCCGTAGCCGGTGAGGGAGGCGTAGATCAGCTTCGGGTTGACCTTCTTCACGTCGTCATAGGCGAGCCTGAGCTTGTCGCGCACGGGCGGTGGGAAGTTGCAGATCAGGATGTCCGACTTGGCGATCAGCCTGTCGAGGGCGGCGCGCGCGTCCGCCTGTTTTAGGTCGAGCACGATGGAGCGCTTGTTGCGCGAATCCATCTGCCAGGGATAGTTGACCTCGCTTTTCGGATAGTTCGACGAATCGTGCATGATCCGGCGGTTGGGATCGCCGTCCGGTCCCTCGACCTTGATCACGTCGGCGCCCCAGTCGCCCAGCACCACGGCGGCGGCCGGGGCTGCGATGAACGAGCTGATGTCCAGTACGCGCAATCCCGCCAGCGGCAGGTCGGTCTCGGTCATTTAGGGTCCCCTTTGCCTCGATATGGGCGCGACCCTCTGGTGTCCGTCAAGATGGACCGGTAGCGTGATTTCGGCACGCGGCGTGCTTGAGAGACCAGGGGCGGGGACATCATCGTGGCGAAGAAGCTCAAGCCTAACTTCCTGATCGTCCTGATCGACGATCTCCGGTTCGACGAACTGGGGATCTGCGGCCACCCCTATATGAAGACGCCGCACATCGACCGGATCGGCCACGAAGGGGCGATGTTCACCCAGGCGTTCCACACCACACCGCTGTGCTCGCCCAACCGCGCCTCGATCTTGACCGGCCAATACGCGAGCCGCCACGGCATCATCGACAACGTGGCGCGCGACGCCCACAGCCATCGCCTGCCCAACTATCACGTGATCCTGCAACGGCTGGGCTACGAGACCGCCCATGTCGGCAAGTGGCACATGGGCAACTCGGGCGGGCCGCGGCCGGGCTACGACAGATGGGTGAGCTTCCCGGGCCACGGCTCGATCATCGACCCGATCCTCAACATCGACGGCGATGAGCGGAAGCATCAGGGCTACATCACGGATCTGCTGAACGGACACGCCGTCGATTTCCTCAAGAAGAAGCGCGACAAGCCGTTCGCGCTCTTCTTCGCCCACAAGGCCGTCCATCCCGACGCCTTCCAGGCGGCCGATGGCACGATCGATTTCACCGACGGCGGCTACCGTCCCGCGCCGCGCCATGCCGACCTTTATAAAGGCGCGCATTTTCCGCGCCGGCCCAATGCCCTGCCGGCGGCGGACGTGGTGAAGGACAAGCCGGCCTGGACGGAAGCGCTGGCGCTCCGCACCAACGAGGCCTCGCGCAAGCTGCTCGACGGCATCCTGGCCGGCACCGACGAGGAGATCCGGCTGCGCGCCGCCATGATGGCCTCGGTCGACGAGGGCATGGGCGACGTCTTCAAGGCGCTGGAAGACAGCGGCGAGCTCGACAACACCTTCATCCTGTTCCTGGGCGACAACGGCTATTTCTTCGGTGAGCACGGGCTCGGGCCCGAGCGGCGCTTCGCGTATGAAGAAGGCATCAAATCGCCGTTCCTGATCCGCTATCCCGCCTGGTTCAAGCCCGGCACCGTGAACGACGAACTCGTGCTGGCGCTCGACATCGCGCCGACCCTGGTCGATCTCGCGGGCGGCAAGGCCAAGGACTTCGAGACCATGCAGGGCCTGTCGCTGAAGCCGCTCGCCCTGGCCGAGAAAAAGGGGGCGAAACCCAAGGGCTGGCGCAAATCGTTCCTCTGCGAATACTTCAGCGAGAACGCCATGCCGTGGCTGATCGGCATGAGCTACAAGGCGATCCGCACCAAGCGTCACAAGTACATCCACTGGACGCAGAAATCGCTCGACGGCGTGGCGTGCGACGAACTCTACGACCTCAAGAGCGATCCCTACGAAATGAAGAACCTCGTGGGCAAGCGCGGCATGGGTGGGCTGATTGCCAGCTTGCGCAAAAAACTCGGCAAACTCGTGTCCCAGTCGGTCGGGCTATGAATTTGCATGTCGTCCTGAGTCGCGCGGGGTAACCCCCGCGCTGAAGCGAAGGACCTCACTTGGCGGACAGATACGATGTGGCGGGCGCGAGATCCTTCGCTTCGCTCAGGATGACAGGGGGTATGGATGTCACATGCAAAACGGCGTTTCCTTCTCGCAGCAGCCCTCGTCTTCGCCTCGACCGCCGCTTTCGCCCAGACCTGGCCCACCAAGCCCATTCGCATGATCGTGCCGCTGGCGCCCGGCGCCACCGCCGACATCGTGGCGCGCCTCTATGCCGATGAGTTGGGCAAGGCGCTCGGCCAGACCATCGTGGTCGACAACAAGACCGGCGCGGGCGGCACCATTGCCACCGCCGAAGCGTCGCGCGCGCCGGCCGACGGCTACACGATGCTGCTGATCTCGCAGGGCACCGTGGTGTTCAACATCGGGCTCTATGCCAAGCTCGGGTACGATCCCGTAAAGGATTTCGATGCGGTGGCGGTCGCGGGCGCCGTGTCCAACGTGCTGGTCGTGCATCCCGACAATCCGGCGAAAACCGTGGCCGACGTGATCGCCCAGGCCAAGGCGAAGCCCGGCGAGATGACCTATTCGTCCGGCGGCACCGGGACCAGCCATCACATGTCGGCCGTCCTGTTCGAGCGCGATACCGGCGTGAAGATGCAACACGTCCCCTATCGAACGACGCCGGCGGGCATCATGGGTGTGGCCAATGGCGAGGTGGCGATGGGCTTCTTCAACACACCGACCGTCATCGGCCAGATCAAGGGCGGCAAGCTGAAGGCCATCGCCATCACCAGCGAGCAGCGTTCTGAACTGCTGCCCGACGTGCCCACCATGGTCGAGCAGGGCGTGAAAGGCTACGTGTTCAACACCTGGATGGGCTTCGCCGTGCCGAAGGGCGTGCCGGCCCCGGTGGTGAACCGGCTCAATGCCGAGCTGACCCGCATCGCCCGCCTTCCCGCGGTGCTGGAGAAGACCAAGGCCCAGGGCATCGACATGATGCCGCCGAACCCGCCGGCCGCCGTCGACAAGCTCATCCGCGACGAACTGGCGCTGTGGGTGCCCATCATCAAGGCCTCGGGCGCCTCGGCCGAATAGCCCTCGAATAGCCCTCCAATACCCTGGGGGGGCGTCGCGGGGCTTCCTTGCAAAGCCCGAACTGGGCGCGTATCTCCCTGCGTCCTTCAATCAGGGGAGCGCGCCCACAAAGCGCGCGTGGCCATGGGTTACAGAGTAGCCGTCGTCGGCGCGACCGGGAACGTCGGTCGCGAAATGCTGAATATCCTGGCCGAGAGAAACTTCCCGGCCGATGACGTTGTCGCGTTGGCCTCCGCGCGTTCGGTGGGCCTGCCGGCATCGTTCGGCGACAAGACGACGAAAGTCCAGGATCTCGCGAAATTCGACTTCAAGGGCATCGACATCGTGTTGAGCTCGCCCGGCGCCAAGGTGTCGGCCGAGCACAGCCCGCGCGCGGCCAAGGCCGGCGCTATCGTGATCGACAACACCTCGTACTGGCGCATGGACCCGGACGTTCCGCTGGTCGTGCCCGAGGTCAACCCCAAGGCGATCGCCGGCTACAAGGGCCGCGGCATCATCGCCAATCCCAACTGCTCGACCATCCAGATGGTGGTGGCGCTGAAGCCGATCCACGACGCCGCCGGCATCAAGCGCGTCGTGGTGTCGACCTATCAGTCGACGTCGGGCGCCGGCAAGGAAGGCATGGACGAGCTTTTGAGCCAGACCAAGAGCTTCTTCGTGAACCAGTCCTTGGACCCGAGGAAGTTCTCCAAGAGCATCGCCTTCAACGTCATTCCCCACATCGACGTCTTCATGGACGACGGCTCGACCAAGGAAGAGTGGAAGATGGTGGTCGAGACCAAGAAGATCCTCGACCCCAAGATCAAGGTGCACGCCACCTGCGTGCGCGTGCCGACCTTCGTCGGCCACGCCGAGGCGATCAATCTCGAGCTCGAGCGGCCGCTCGACGACGTCGAGGCGCGCCGCATTCTGGCGGCGGCGCCGGGCATCCTGGTGGTCGACCGGCGCGAAAATGGCGGCTACGTCACGCCGCAGGAAGTGACCGGCCAGGACGGCGTTTTCGTGAGCCGAATCCGCTCCGATCCCACGATCGACAACGGTCTCGCGATGTGGGTCGTCAGCGACAATCTGCGCAAGGGTGCGGCGCTCAATGCCGTGCAGATCGCCGAGGAGCTGATCAGGGGCTACATCTAATCTTGCAGCCCCTCTGAGATAGGTATTCCGGTCCGGTGCTTGCCGGTCTCGATTGATGTAGAGTCGTAATACGTCAACGTGGGCGACCAGACGTGACCGACAGGCCGATCATTCACCCGATACAGCCGCAGTCGACGGCCTCCACGGCGCCGACGCCGCTGTTCGCCAGCGAGGCCGACAGCTTCGTCCAGCAATTGCGGCTGGCGGCGCAGGCCCATCGCGCCGGCCGGCTCGAGGAGGCGATCACCTCGTACCTGCGGCTGCTCGCGGTGCGGCCCTACCATGCCGAACTGCACAACAATCTGGGCGTAGCGTTGCGCCTGGCGGGCAAGCTCGATGCGTCTGTTTCGCATCATCGACTGTCGCTAGCAGCCGACGCCGACAATCCCGCGCTCCATTCCAATCTCGGAAACGCGCTGCGCGCCGCCAACCACCTCGAAGAGGCGGTAAAGCACCACTTCCGCTCCATCACCCTCAATCGCGACTACGCCGAGGGCTTCTTCAATCTGGCGCTCTGCCTGCGCGATCTCGGCCGCCTCGACGAGGCCGTCGGCTGCTTCGGACGTTCGTTGGCGCTCAACCCCGACAACCGGCGGGCGCGCGTCGAACTTGCCATCGCGCTCATGATGCGCGGCGAACTGCGCGACGGGTTCGCCACGTACGAAGTCCGCAAGCGCCTGCCGGAGACGCCGGTTCCCGACTTCACGCAACCGGCGTGGGACGGCGGGCCGATCGAGGGCAAGCGCATCCTGCTCTATCCCGAGCAGGGGCTGGGCGACGTGCTGCTGTTCGTGCGCTTCGCGCGTGAACTGAAGCGCCGGGGCGCCACGGTCCTGGTGCTTTGCCAGGCGCTCCTGAAGGAGCTGCTGGGCAATGTCGACTTCATCGACCAGGTGATTGCCGAAGGCGAGCCGCTGCCGGCCTTCGACGTGCATGCATCGATGGTGTCGCTGCCCCATCTCTGCGGCGCCGACTTCGACACCCTTGCCGTCGAGTCCGCGTATCTGCGCGCGCCGGCGGACAGTCGGATCAAGCTCGGCCATCTCGATAAGGCGAAACTGCGCATCGGCATCTACTGGGCGGCCATGCCGAACCAGCCGCTCGACCGGCAGCGCTCGGTGCCGTTCGCCCACTTCATGGCGCTCGCGGGCGACGCCGAACTTCTGATCTTCAGCCTTCAGGGCGGCGTGCATCAGCAGGACATCCAGCAGTTCGGGGCCGGCGGGCTGGTGCACGATGTCGGCCGCGGCATCTTCGATTTTGCCGAGGCAGCGTCTGCCCTGTCGCAGCTCGACCTGCTGATCTCGATCGACGCGCCGATCGCGCACCTGGCGGCGGCCATGGGCATGAAGACCTGGGTGCTGCTGCCGTCGACGGCCGATTGGCGCTGGCAGCTCGGCGGCAGTCACGCCCCCTGGTATCCGTCGGCGCGCCTGTTCCGCCAGACCAAGCCAGGCGACTGGGACGCCGTGTTCGCCCACGTGCGCGACGAACTCGACGCGCTCAAGCAGCAGGCGACGTCCGCTTAAGTTCGAAACGCCGCAGGTCGTCGGCGGTGTCGATGTCGTCCAAAGTATCGGCCTCGCCGACCGAGACGGGCAGCGGAACGTTGCTGTGCGTGTCGGCCAAGGCATGGGCCGTCGACCAGCGCACACCGGCGAACAGAGCGCGCGGCATCGGCCGGGTACGTCGCGCACCGATCAGCCAGAAGCCGCCGTCGCTTGCCGGGCCGAACAGCAGCTCGTGGCGGCCGAGTTGCTGGAAGGCATGGGCGATGTGCGAGGGGCGCATCGCGGGGATATCGCTGCCGACCAGGACGACCGGCCCGGGCGGCAGCCTCCGGAACGGCACCAGCATGCGTTGGCCGAGATCGCCGTGGCCCTGCGGCAGCACGCGCCGCGGCGGCACCGCGTGGCGCCACGCGGCTTGGCGCCATGCGGGGTGGCGGATTTCGGTGTCCGGCGTCACGAACAGCCAGACCGTCCAGCGCGGATCGCGCGACAGCGCTTTGATCTGCCGGTGCAGCGCCGCGCGATAGAACCGCGTTGCCTCGGCGACACCGATGTCGCGCGCCAGGCGTCGCTTGACGCGGCCGAACTGCGGCGCGCGGGCGAAGATCACGAGATGACGCGTCATCTTCCGTACAGATGGGAGATGGTGGCGGGCGACACGCCCGCCAGGAAAAGCGTGAGGCAGGAGAGATTGCGCAGGGGACGCATCACCCAGCCATCGCGCTCGTAGCGTGCGGCCGAGGTGACGGCCTCGGCATCGAGCGGCATCAGGTTCTTTCGGCCGATGCGACGGACCAGGTCGACATCTTCCATCAACGGCAGGGGCTTGAAGCCGCCGAGATATTCGTAGAGGGCGCGGGCCATCAGCAGCCCCTGGTCGCCGTAGGGAAGCCCGAGCCTGCGGGCCCGCCACGCCGCCAACCGTTCGACGCGACGGGCGCGAGGGTCGGCGGCGTCGAAGCGGAGGCGAAAGTAGCCCGCCTTGCCCATGCTCTTTGGACGCGATGTGAAGGCCCGGACGACGTCGGCCCATCCTGGCGCCAGCACCGTGTCCGCATGCAGGAAAAGAATCCAGGAAGCGTCGCCCGCGAGGGCGCCCGCGGCGAGCTGGCCGCCGCGTCCGGCAGCCGCCGTCACGACAGTCGCGCCGGCCTGATGGGCGATCGCGACTGTTTCATCGGTCGATCCGCCATCGCAGACCGCAATCGCGATCGACGGCGCGCCCTGCAGTGCCGCCAGCGTGTTCGCGAGCGTCGCACCTGCATTCAGCGTCGGGATCACGACATCGAGGGTCGGCGTCACTGACTGCAGGCGGCACCGCCCAGGACGCAGAATTTGGCGCAGTGCGGATGGTTGAGGCGGACGGCGGCGGCGCTCTCGGCCAGCGATCCGCCCAGTTCGAACTGCGGCTCGTAGGGCAGGAGCGTGCAGGCGACGACGGCGGGCCGCGGCGCTCCCTTGCGCTTGATCACCATGCGCGCGGAGGCGCACATCACGCTGTCGGGCGACTTCTTCAGGATGCCCCAACAGGCCGTGGTGATCTCCGGCACGTCGACGGTGGGGTCCATCTCGGGGAATAACACCAGCACGCCGGGATTTTGCGCATCGATGGCGACACCGAGATCGGCGAACAGTCTGGCGTAGCCTGCGCGCACTGTTTCGTCGGACTCGTCCGAGAAGTGGCGGCCGGCGACGTGAACGTCAAAGCCGCTGGATGCCAGCCACACCAGCCCGTCGATGGTCGGCTTCCAGCTTCGCGCGCCGCGCTCGAGTTCATGCAGAGCGGGCGCGTAGTGATCGATCGAGACGCGGATCGTAAGACTCTTGCCGTGGCGTCGCTGCAGCCCGAGCAGGGCGGCCTTCATCTTGTGCATCGGCTTCATGGCGTTGGTCAGCACCATCGCCTTGAAGCCGCGCGACAGGACGTCCTCCAGCATGGCCGGCAAGTCAGGGTTCATGAACGGCTCGCCACCGGTGAAGCCGATGAGTTTGGTGCCGAGCCGGTCGCGCTCGATTTCGTCCAGGTAGGACGAGACCTCGACCGCCGTCAGATAGACCAGCCGATCGTTTTTGGGCGAGGATTCGATGTAGCAGTTGCGGCAGGTGAGATTGCACAGCGTGCCGGTATTGAACCACAGTGTATCGAGCGATCGGAGCTCGACATGCGCACGCTGCTCGCCCTTCGCGGTCACCAGCACATCCTGGAATTTTGCGGGATCGAGCAGAAGCGGCAGCATCTAGGGGTTCCCGGGCATGGTGATGGTTTGAGCGTACCATAAACCGCCGGGCGGAAGGGAAGAGCCGGGTTCCAGGTCCGTAACTTGCTTACGCCGACGTTGGTGTCGACGTTGGCTCGACCCTGCGCAAAACCTCCGATACGGTTCGTGCACGACGAAAGGAACTGCAATGCTCGATGACAAGGCGCTCGACAAGATCCTGCGCGGTGCGCGGACCCATAACGGCTGGCTGCCCAAGCCCGTCACCGACGACCAGCTCCGCGCCATTTTCGATCTGGCGAAATGGGGGCCGACATCGGCCAACACCCAGCCGGCGCGGTTCGTCTTCGTGCGCACCCAGGAGGGCAAGGAGAGGCTTCGGCCCGCGCTCAGCGCCGGCAACACCGACAAGACGATGTCGGCGCCGGTGACCGTGATCGTGGCCTACGACACCCAGTTCTACGAACACCTGCCCAAGCACTTCCCGCACGACCAGACGGCCATCCACTGGTTCAAGGGCGAGGGCAAGGAAGTGGTCGCGTCGACCACGGCCTTCCGCAACGGCACGCTCCAGGGTGCCTACCTGATGATCGCCGCCCGCGCGCTCGGGCTCGATTGCGGCGCGATGAGCGGCTTCAACAATGCCCTCGTCGACGAAGCCTTTTTCCCTGACGGGCGCTTCAAGACCAACTTCCTGTGCAACATCGGCTATGGCGACGAATCGAAGATCTTCGCCCGCAGCCCGCGCATGAATTTCGAGGACGCCTGCTCCTTCGCTTGAGGCACGCTGGCTTGATCTAGAGGCCGATCGCCCGGCCGATCTCTTTCCAGGGCAGCGGCACCAGCGAGATCAGCGCCAACAGCCCGAAGCCCATGATGACGGCGCCCGAGCCGCGGTTCAGCCACAGGATCCCGGTGCCGGTGAAGCGCGCGCGGAGCGCCAGGGTGGCCGCGCAGAGGATGGTCCACCAGGCCAGCGCGCCGCAAAACACCGCGGCGACCAGGAGTGCCGCGTCCGGCAGGCTGGCGCCGACGCCGGCCAGGTTGCGACCGGCGAAGGCCGCGCCAAAGGCCATTACGGTCAGTGGATTGAAGACGGTGATGAAGAAGGCCGAGCTGGCGTAGTGGAAATGCGTCGCCACCCGGTGCTCGATATCGTCGGCCACCGGATCGCCGACGGTGCGGGGGCGATGGCGCATCGTGGTCCAGCCCATGACCGTCAGCACCACGCCACCGATGCCGAGCAGCCAGGCTTCGCGCCGGGCGACGAAATCCTCGACGAACGACAGGCCGAAGGCCGCCACGGCGCCGAACACCGCATCGCCCAGCGCGGCGCCAATGCCGGTCATGTAGCCCGCCATCGCGCCCACCGTGATGGAGCGGCGGATGCAGAGCGCGGCGGCGGGCCCGACGGGCACCGCGATCATGAAGCCGATGATCGTGCCTTCGATCGCAAGTGCGATGGGATTGAAGGCGAAGCCCGGGACGTTCATCGCGGGCCTACAGCCTCTCGGCCGTGAAGCGGCGCGGCGGCGAGACCAGCCGGTCCTGGGCCGCCACGAGCTGCAGTTCGCGCTCGCCCAGTTCATGGGTGGCTTCCAGCACCGCGAAAATCGACGAGACGGCCTTGCCCAGCGCATCGGCGACATCGCCGCCAGCCAGCCCCCCACCAGCTAGCCAATGCGCCGTGAACAGGGCAGCGACCGCGTCGCCGGTGCCGTTGGGCATGATCTCGAAGTCGATCAAGGGCGTGGCGATCCGCCAGGCGGCATCGCGGCTCACCGCGACCATCTCGATCTGGTCGGCCGGTGCATCGGCGCGCCGCAGGCTGGTGATCAACGCGAGCTTGGGGCCTTGCAGGAGGCTGCGGGCGGCGGCCAGCGCCTCGGCCATGGTCGAGACCTTGGCGCCGGTGAGGTGTTCCAGCTCGAAATGATTGGGCGTCACGAGGTCGGCCGCCGGGATGGCGCGCTCGCGAAAGAAAGCGTCGATACCGGGCTTCACGTAGATGCCGGTGTCGGTATCGCCCAGCACCGGGTCGCAGCACCAGATCGCCCGGGGGTTGGCGGCCCGCACGCGCCGCGCCGTGTCGAGCACGACGTCGGCGAGGGCCGCGTCGCCGACATAGCCGGTCAGCAGCGCGTCGCAGCGCGGCAGCAGGCCCAGCGCCTCGATGCCCTGGACGATGTCGGCGACCTGGTCTGCAGGGGTCGTGCGACCGCGCCAGGCGCCATAGCCGGTGTGGTTCGAGAACTCGACCGTGTTGATCGCCCAGACCTCGTGGCCCAATCGTTGCAGGGGAAAAGTTGCTGCCCGATTGCCGACATAGCCGTAGGCAACATGGCTCTGGAGCGAGAGGAAGCGCATGGCCGCCGCCAGCTTGCCACAAGGAGGCCCATCATTATAGTCCGCCGCGTTTCGCCCAGAATGGTTGGCGGAATGGTTGGCAGAAACGTTGGCGGAATCATTGGCGTCGTCGTTGGGGAGCCTTGAAATGTCGAAGACCGTCCGTCCGCGCCGCAGCGTTCTCTATATGCCGGGCGCCAACACGCGCGCGCTCGAGAAGGCGCGGACCCTGCCGGCCGATGCCCTGATCTTCGACCTGGAAGATGCCGTCGCGCCCGATGCCAAGGAAGCGGCGCGCGCCAATGTCGTGGCGGCCGCCCGAAGCAAGGGATACGGCAAGCGCGAGATCGTGATCCGCTGCAACGGCCTCGCCACGCCCTGGGGCAAGGCCGATGCGGCCGCCATTGCCACGTCGGGCGCCGACGCCATCCTGGTTCCCAAGGTCGAAAGCGCCGCCGATGTCGCCCAGGTCGTGGCGCTGCTCGATGCCGGCGGTGCGCCGGCCTCGATGGCGGTGTGGGCGATGGTGGAAACGCCGCGGGCCATCCTGCGGGCCGAGGAGATCGCGGGGTCGCACCCGCGGCTGGCGCTGTTCGTCATGGGCACCAACGACCTCGTGAAGGACATGCGGGCCCGCCATACGCCGATGCGCCTGCCGATGCTCGCGGCCCTTGGCATCGGCATGCTGGCGGCGCGCGCCTATGGCCTCACCATCCTCGACGGCGTCTACAACGACATCCAGGACACCGAAGGTTTCCGCGCCGTGTGCCAGCAGGGGCTGGAAATGGGTTTCGACGGCAAGACGCTGATTCATCCCAGCCAGGTCGAGCCCTGCAACGAGGTCTTTGCGCCCTCAGTTGCCGAACTCGAGATGGCGGGCAAGATCGTCACGGCCTTCAAGACGGCGCAGGCCGAGGGCAAAGGCGTGGTCACGGTCGATGGCCGCATGATCGAGAACCTCCACGTCGAGCAGGCCGAACGCGCTTTGTCGCTGGCCGCCGCCATCAAGGAGCTGCAGGCGGCATGAGCAAGACCAGCACGGGCAACTTCTTCGAGGATTTCCGAGTCGGCCAGGAGATCCCACATGCCACGCCGCGCACGTTGACCGAGGCCGACGCGGCGCTGAACATCGGACTCTACGGCTCGCGCTTCGCCATCAATTCGTCGGATGTGTTCGCGCGCACGCTCGGCCTGCCGCGCGCGCCGCTCGACGATCTGCTGGTCTTCCATGTCGTGATCGGCAAGACCGTGCCCGATATCTCTTTGAATGCAGTGGCCAACCTCGGCTACGCGGAGTTCGTCTGGGGCGTGCCGGTCTATCCCGGCGATACGCTGTCGGCGCACTCCAAGGTCCTGGGCCTGCGCGAAAATTCCAATCGCTCCAGCGGAGTGGTCTGGGTGCGTTCGACCGGCGTCAACCAGCGCGGCGAGATGGTGCTCGACTACGTGCGCTGGGTGATGGTGCACAAACGCGATCCCGAGGCGGCCGTGGCCGCGCCCGTGGTGCCGAAGACCGCGCCGTCGGTGTCGCCGTCGGATCTGGTCGTTCCCGCCGGTCTGTCGCTGGCGGCCTACGACGACGTTGCCGCGGGCTCGGCCCATCGCTGGGAGGACTACGAGGCCGGCGAACGCATCGACCACGTCAGCGGCATGACGCTCGAGGACTCCGACCACATGTTCTCGACCCGGCTCTACCAGAATACGGCGCGGGTGCATTTCGATGCCTTCGCCGGCAAGAACACGCGCTTCGGCCGGCGTCTCGCCTACGGCGGACACGTGATCTCGCTGGCGCGGGCGCTGTCGTTCAACGGCCTCGGCAACGGTTTTAGGGTCGCGGCCATCAATGCCGGCAGCCACGTTGCGCCGACCTTCGGTGGCGACACGATCTATGCCTGGTCGGAGGTGCTGGAGAAGGCGCCGCTTCCCGGCCGTGCCGACGTGGGCGCGTTGCGAGTGAGAAGCATTGCCGCCAAGGACTGCCCCTGCGGGTCATGGCCGGGCAAGGGGCCCGACGGCAAGTACCATCCCGCCGTCGTGCTCGACCTCGACTACTGGCTGTTGATGCCGCGGCGCTAGGCGAATTTTCGCAGCGAAATCCGGGGCTTAACGCACGGCCAGAACCGACATTCATTGACTTGAAGCCGCTGCGCGCTAAAAACGCTCAGCCGCTTTCGGCAAGTGAGGTTCCCCCGCGATGAGCGTCGCCAATCGGCCGGTCCATCGGCCGCTTTCCCCGCATCTGCAGGTCTATCGGCCGCAGCTCACCTCCGTCCTGTCGATCCTGCATCGGGCGACCGGAATCGCGCTCTCGGTGGGCGCGCTCTATCTCGCGACCTGGGTGATCTATGCGGCGGCGAGCCCCAAGGCCTACGCCATGTTCCAGAGTTTCAACGTGTCGATCGTGGGCCGCATCGTGCTCGGCGGCTGGCTGTTCTGCGCCTTCTATCACCTGTGCAACGGCATCCGACACCTGTTCTGGGACGCGGGCTACGGCTTCGAGCTGAAGGACGCCTACCGCAGCGGCTGGATCGTGGTCGCCGTCTCAGCGATCGCCACGGCGGTGTCGTGGATCGTCGGCCTCAGGCTGGTGTGAGGAGGAACCGATGAGCGATCTCAGAACGCCTCTCGCCCGCGCCCGCGGCCTCGGCTCCGCCCGCGAGGGCGTGCATCACTGGTGGGCGCAGCGCCTGACGGCAATCGCGCTGATCCCGCTGGTCGTGTGGTTCGCGATCTCGCTGGTGATGCTGAGCGGCGCCGATTACGGCATGGCGCGCGCCTGGATCGGCTCGCCGCTGGTCATGGTGCTGCTGATCCTGACGATCGTCATCGGCCTGCATCACGGCCAGCTCGGCCTGCAGGTGGTGATCGAGGATTACGTCCATGGCGACGGCTGGAAGCTGGCGCTGATCGTCGCCGTCCGGTTCGTGGCGGTGGTCTTTGGATTGGCTGCGACAGTGGCCATCCTGCGTATCGGGTTTGGAGGCTGAGATGGCGGAGGCGAGCAGCGGCAAGAGCAACGCGGCGCCGGGCACGGTCAATGTCGGCGGTCGTTCCTACACGGTGATCGACCACGAATACGACGTCGTGGTGGTGGGCGCCGGTGGCGCTGGCCTGCGCGCCACCCTGGGCATGGCCGAGAAGGGCCTGAAGACCGCCTGTGTCACCAAGGTGTTCCCGACCCGCAGCCACACCGTGGCGGCGCAGGGCGGCATCTCCGCCTCGCTCGGCAACATGGGCCCGGACGACTGGCGCTGGCACATGTACGACACCGTCAAGGGGTCGGACTGGCTGGGCGACCAGGACGCCATCGAATACATGGTGCGCGAGGCGATTCCCGCCATCGTCGAACTCGAGCACTACGGCGTTCCCTTCAGCCGCACGCCCGAGGGCAAGATCTACCAGCGTCCGTTCGGCGGCATGACCACCGAGTTCGGCAAGGGCATCGCCCAGCGCACCTGCGCTGCCGCCGACCGCACCGGCCACGCCATCCTGCACACGCTCTACCAGCAGTCGCTCAAGAATCACGCCGAGTTCTTCATCGAGTATTTCGCCCTCGACCTCATCATGGACGAGGAGGGCGTCTGCCGTGGCGTCATGGCGTGGAACCTCGACGACGGCACCATCCATCGCTTCCGCGCCCACATGGTGGTGCTGGCGACCGGCGGCTACGGCCGCGTCTACTTCACCGCCACCTCGGCGCATACCTGCACCGGCGACGGCGGCGCCATGGCGCTGCGCGCCGGGCTGCCGATCCAGGACATGGAATTCATCCAGTTCCATCCCACTGGCGTCTATGGCGCGGGCTGCCTGATCACCGAGGGTGTGCGCGGCGAGGGCGGCTATCTCACCAATGCGAGCGGCGAGCGCTTCATGGAGCGCTATGCGCCGTCGGCCAAGGATCTCGCGTCGCGCGACGTCGTCAGCCGCTCGATGACCATCGAAATCCGTGAAGGCCGCGGCTGCGGCAAGAACAAGGATTACATCGAGCTGCACGTCGAGCATCTCGACCCCAAGATCATCCACGAGCGCCTGCCGGGTATCGCCGAGACCGCGCGCATCTTCGCCGGCGTCGACGTCACGCGTCAGCCGATCCCGATCCTGCCGACCTGCCACTACAATATGGGCGGCATCCCGACCAACGTTCACTGCGAAGTGGTGACGGTGAAGGACGGCGATCCCAACCACGTCATCCCCGGCCTGATGGCGGTGGGCGAGGCGGCCTGCGTCTCGGTCCACGGCGCCAACCGGCTCGGCTCCAACTCGCTGCTCGATCTCGTCGTGTTCGGCCGCGCCGCCGCCATCCGCGCCGGCAAGGTGCTGACGCCGGGCGAGGCGCACCGCCAGATGCCGCATGCCGGCGAAGCGGCCATCGCCCGCCTCGACCGCCTGCGCCATTGCGCCGGCGGCACCGGCACCGCCCAGCTGCGCAACACGATGCAGCGCACGATGCAGAACGATTGCGCCGTGTTCCGCACCCAGCAGAGCCTCGACGAGGGCTGCGCCAAGATGGACAAGGTGTTCGATGGCATCGCCGACCTCCGCGTGAAAGACCGGTCGATGATCTGGAACTCCGATCTTGTCGAGACGCTGGAGTTCGAGAATTTGATCGTCCAGGCCCAGGGCACCATCCGCTCGGCGGCCAACCGCCATGAGAGCCGCGGCGCGCACGCGCGCGAGGACTACCCGGACCGCAACGACAAGGAATGGATGAAGCACACGGTCGTGTGGGTCGAGGAGAACGGCAAGACCCGCATCGACTACCGGCCGGTCAATCTCCAGCCGATGTCGAACGACGTGCAATCCTTCCCGCCCAAAGCTCGCGTGTATTAGAGGCACAGATGGCTGAATTCACCCTGCCCGCCAATTCCAAGATCGGCGTCGGCGAGACCTACAAGGCAGCGGCGGGCACCAAGAACGTCAAGACGTTCAAGGTCTATCGCTGGACGCCCGACGACGGCAAGAAGCCCAGCGTCGACACCTACGAAGTCGACATGGACAGCTGCGGCCCGATGGTTCTCGACGCGCTGATTAAGATCAAGAACGAGATCGACAGCTC
>CAMDOT010000122.1 GCA_945903635.1 Rhizobium sp. Q54
CCTGGAACATGCATCACGGGACGCGCGTCGCCTTTGCCGACCTCGGCGGCCGCCAGACCGGCTGGACGGCCGATCGCAGCGAATTCATCGGGCGCAACTGTGCCGCCGACAATCCGGCGGCGCTGAGCGGCACCATCCCGCTGTCGCAGTGCGTCGGTGCCGGCCTCGATCCGTGTGCGGCGCTGCAGACCACGATCGAGCTCGACCGCGGCGCCTCGACCGAGATCGTCTTCTTCCTCGGACAGGCCGGCGATGCCGCCGCGGCGCGCGCCCTGATCGAGCGCTACCGCGCCGCCGACCTCGACGCCAGCCATCGCGAAGTCGTCTCCTTCTGGGACGAGACTCTGGGTACTCTCCAGGTGAAGACGCCGGATCGGTCGATGGATCTGCTTCTCAACGGCTGGCTGCTCTACCAGACGCTGGCCTGCCGCTACTGGGCCCGTGCCGCCTTCTATCAGGCGAGCGGCGCCTATGGCTTCCGCGACCAGCTCCAGGACGTCATGTCGTTGACGGTCGCTCGACCCGAACTCGCCCGTGCCCACCTCTTGCGCGCCGCCGCCCGGCAGTTCGTCGAGGGCGACGTCCAGCATTGGTGGTTCCCGCCGGCCGGCCAGGGCGTTCGCACGCGCATCGCCGATGACCGGGCCTGGCTTGCCACCGTTGCGGCCCACTATGTCGAGACCACCGGCGATACAGCGATCCTCGACGAGCCTGTGCCGTTCCTCGACGGCCCCGCGCTCCGGCATGGCGAGCACGATCTCTACTTCCAGCCCAGCCAGGCCGACGAGAGCGCCTCGCTGTTCGAGCACTGCGCGCGAGGCCTCGATCTCAGTCTCGCCACCGGCGTCCACGGCCTGCCGTTGATGGGCACCGGCGACTGGAACGATGGCATGAACCAGGTCGGCGAGGCGGGACGGGGTGAAAGCGTTTGGCTGGGCTGGTTCCTGCATGCCGCCCTCACGGCCTTCGCGCCGATCGCCCGTGGCCGCAACGAGACCGCACGGGCGGAGCGCTGGACGGCCCATGCTGCAGCCCTTGGCCAGGCGCTGGATCGTGACGGCTGGGATGGCGAATGGTATCGCCGTGGCTACTACGACGACGGCACGCCGCTCGGCTCGGCCAGCAGCGACGAATGCCGCATCGATTCCATCGCGCAATCGTGGGCCGCGATATCGGGCGCGGCCTCGCCGGAGCGGGCGGCGCAGGCGATGGCCGCGCTCGATCTCCACCTCGTGCGCCGCGAGGATCGCGTGGCGCCGCTGTTCACGCCGCCGTTCGACAAGACCGTGCTCGAGCCCGGCTATATCAAGGGCTATCCGCCGGGCATCCGTGAGAATGGCGGGCAATATACCCATGCCGCCGCCTGGTCGATCATGGGTTTCGCAGCGCTCGGCCAGGGCGACAAGGCGGGCGAGCTGTTCTCGCTGATCAACCCGATCAACCACACGGCGACGCGCGCCGGCGTGCTGCGTTACAAGGTCGAGCCCTATGTCGTGGCGGCCGACGTCTATTCGGTGGCGCCGCATGTCGGACGGGGCGGCTGGACCTGGTATTCTGGCTCGCCCGGCTGGCTCCAACGCGCCGGCGTGGAATACATTCTCGGTCTGCGCCTCAAGGGCAATCTATTGTGGATCGACCCGTGCATCCCGGCTGCCTGGCCGGAATACGAGATGACGCTGCGCTATCGTGGCGCGATTTACGAGATCACTGTCCACAATCCAGGAGGCGTCGGTCGCGGCGTCATCGCCGTCGAGGTCGACGGCAAGGCCTTGCCGGTGACGGAGGGCAAGGCGTGCGTCCCACTGCGCGAGGATCGCGCCACGCACGCGATCCTCGTGACGTTGGGCTAGGGTCTGTTGGAATTCATCTGGAGGGGCGGCTTCGAGTTCCTTTGGAACTTGAAGCCGCCCTCGAAAGGGGTTCTATTAGCCTGTGCGCATGATGACTGGGCGCCCCAGCCCGGAGGAAGTGCTGCATGACGCGACCTTACCCGATCGTCTTCCTCGTCGATGTAGACAACACGTTGATCGACAATGACGGAATTCAACAGGATCTGAAGGACCATCTCGAGCGGACCTATGGCGTCGCCGCGCGCGATCGCTATTGGAGGATCCTGGAGGATCTGATGCTGGAGCTAGGCTATCGCGACTATATCGGAGCCCTCCAGCGCTTTCGCGACGAACACCCGCGCGAGATCGAGCTCCTTTCGATGTCCTCCTTCCTCATGGATTACCCTTTCGCCGACCGGCTCTACCCGGACGCCCTGGCGGTGCTGAAGCGGCTGCGCAGCGTGGGCACGACCGTGATCCTGACGGACGGCGATGTGGTCTTCCAGCCGCGCAAGGTCGAGCATGCAGGTCTAGCCAACGTCGCGGAGGGACACGTGCTGATTTACATCCATAAGGAAGAAGCCCTGGACGACGTCGAGCGGCGCTTTCCGGCCGAGCACTACGTTCTTGTAGACGACAAGCTGCGAATCCTGGACGCGGCCAAGAAAACCTGGGGAGCGCGCGTGACGACCGTGTTGCCGCGCCAAGGCCAGTATGCGCACGACGCGAAAGTGATCGGCGCCTTGCCGCCGGCGGACGTGACGATCGAGCGCATCGGGGATTTGCTCGACTACGACTTGGCGCGGCTGCGGGCGGCTGCCTTACATCCAACCTGAAGGCGACACGATGAAAGCAACCAATAAGCTCCACGATCTCGGTCAGAGCCTATGGCTCGACAACATCACGCGCGAGTTGCTGAATAGCGGCACACTGAAGCGCTACATCGACGATCTCTCGGTGACGGGGCTGACATCGAACCCCACGATCTTCGACAATGCGATCAAGAACAGCGCCATGTACGATGAGGACATTTCCCGGACGGCGTCCTCGGACAAATCGGGAGAGGACCTGTTCTTCTCCCTGGCCCTGGCGGATTTGACCCGTGCCGCCGAACTGTTCCACCCCCTCTTTGCCCGGACGGATGGGGTGGACGGCTGGGTGTCGCTCGAGGTTTCGCCTCTCCTGGCCCACGACACGAACAGCACCCTGGCGGCCGCGCTCGACCTCCATAAGCGGGCCGGCAGGCCCAATCTTTTCATCAAGATTCCCGGCACCGCGGAGGGACTGCCCGCCATCGAGGCCGCGATCTTCGCCGGCGTGCCGGTCAATGTCACACTGCTCTTCTCTCGCGAACAATACGTCGCGGCGGCCGAAGCGTATCTGCGTGGCGTCGAGCGGCGTATCGCGGCGGGGCTGAACCCGGCCGTCGCCTCGGTGGCCTCGCTCTTCATAAGTCGCTGGGACGTCGCGGTCAGCGGCAAGGTCCCGGCTGAGCTCACCAACCGGCTGGGCATCGCCATCGCCCAGCGCGCCTACAAAGCCTATCTTGAGTTGCTCGCTTCGCCTCGCTTTCAGCGCGCTGCCAACAGTGGCGCCCGGGCCCAGCGCCTGCTGTGGGCCAGCACCGGCACCAAAGATCCGAAGGCGTCTGATGAACTCTACGTGAAGGCGCTCGCTGCGCCCTTCACCATCAACACCATGCCGGAGGGCACCCTCAAAGCCTTCGCCGATCACGGCGAGGTCGGCCAAATACTCGCACCGGATGGAGGTGACTGCGAGAAGGTTCTCGCTAGCTTTGCCAAGTCGGGTATCGACATCGACGCGCTTGCGGCTCGGCTCCAGGAAGAGGGCGCCTCATCCTTCGTCAAGTCCTGGAACGATCTGATGGCCCGTATCGATTCCAAGCGCGTCGCGATTCGCAAAGCGAGCTGAACACTGTCCCACTGTCCGCAAGGGAACAATCAATGACTGTACCGGCTTTGCGTGGGCGGCCCGCTTGGGCGTCGCTGGAGAAGCACCACGCGGAAATGAAGGGCCTGCATCTCCGGCAGGTCTTCGCCGAGGACGGCAACCGCGGTGAAAGGCTCGCTGTCGAGGCGGTGGGGATCTATCTCGACTACTCCAAGAACCGCATCACCGACGAAACGTTGCGGCTATTGCTCCAGCTTGCCCAGGAGTGCGGCTTGCGGGATCGCATCGACGCCATGTTCCGCGGCGACAAGATCAATACCTCAGAGAAGCGCGCGGTGCTTCACGTCGCCCTGCGCAGCCCGCGCGGTGCTTCGATCCTCCACGACGGCCAGAATGTGGTGCCTGAAGTCCATGCCGTCCTGGACAAGATGGCGGACTTCGCCGATCGCGTGCGCAGTGGTGCCTGGAAAGGCCATACCGGCAAGCGCATCCGCAATGTGATCAATGTCGGGATCGGCGGCTCCGATCTCGGCCCCGTGATGGCCTACGAAGCGCTCAAGCACTACAGCGAGCGCGCCATGGTGTTCCGCTTCGTCTCGAACGTCGATGGCACGGACTTCGCCGAGGCGGTGCAGGATCTCGATCCTGCCGAGACGTTGTTCATCATTTCTTCCAAGACCTTCACGACCCTGGAGACCATGACCAACGCGCATACTGCGCGTGACTGGCTGTTGACCGGAATGAAAGGCGATGCGTCGGCGACTGCCAGGCATTTCGTCGCCGTTTCTACCAATGCTCAGGAGGTGGCGAAGTTCGGCATCGACAGGGCCAACATGTTCGGCTTCTGGGATTGGGTCGGCGGCCGCTACTCGATGGATTCGGCCATTGGGCTGTCGACCGTGCTTGCCATTGGGCCGGACAATTTCCGCGCCATGCTGGAAGGCTTCCATGAAATGGACGAGCATTTCCGCACGGCGCCTTTCGAGCGCAACCTGCCGGTCCTGATGGGGCTGCTTGCCGTCTGGTACAATAATTTCTTCGGGACCCAGACCGTCGCCGTGCTGCCCTATCAGCAATATCTGAAGCGGTTTCCCGCCTATCTCCAGCAGCTCACCATGGAGAGCAACGGCAAGCACGTGACCCGGGATGGCGTCGCCGTCGATTACGACACCGCGCCAATCTACTGGGGCGAGCCGGGGACCAACGGCCAGCATTCATTCTATCAGATGATCCATCAGGGGACCCGGCTCATACCCTGCGACTTCATCGCGTTCGCCCACACGCTGAACCCGTTTGGCAGGCATCAAGACATTCTGCTCGCCAATGTCTTCGCGCAGACAGAGGCGCTGGCCTTCGGCAAGACCGCGGAGCAGGTCGCGGCGGACGGCACGCCCGACTGGCTGACGCCACATCGGCTGTTCGAAGGCAATCGTCCGTCGAACACCATCCTCCTCGACGCCTTGACGCCGGCTGCGCTGGGCAAGCTGGTCGCGCTCTACGAGCACAGCGTCTTTACCCAGGGCGCGATCTGGCAGATCGATTCCTTCGACCAATGGGGGGTGGAATTGGGCAAGGCTCTCGCCCAGCAGATCGTTCCCCAGCTCGAGGGCGCGACGGAACCCAAGCTCGAGCACGACAGCTCGACCAACGCGTTGATCCGACGCTATCGCAAGCTCAAGGAATCCGCCTGATGGCTCGAGGATTTGATCGGCCGCTCTATATTCTACCCTTCGATCACCGCGGCTCCTTCCAGACCAAGCTGTTCGGCTGGAAGTCGCCATTGAGCGACGATCAGACCGCCGAGATCGCTGGTGCAAAGCAGATCATCTATGAAGGTTTCCAGGCGGCGCTTGCCGATGGTGCGCCCGGGGGAAAGGCCGGCATCCTGGTGGACGAGCAGTTCGGCGCCGCCATCCTGCGCGATGCGACGGCCAAAGGTATCGTTACCGCCTGCCCGGCGGAGAAGAGCGGACAGGACGAGTTCGACTTCGAATATGGCGAGGATTTCGGACGCCACATCGAGACCATCGATCCGACTTTCTGCAAGGTGCTGGTGCGTTACAACCCGCAGGGCGACCGGGCGTTGAACCAGAAGCAGGCGGCCCGACTGAAGCGTCTGTCCGAATTTCTTGCGGCGAGGAAGCGCAGCCGGTTCATGTTCGAGCTTCTGGTGCCGGCGGAGAAAGCTCAGCTCGACAAGCTCGAGGGCGACAAGAAAGCCTACGATCTCAAACTCAGACCCACCCTGATGGTCGAGGCCATCCGCGAGCTACAGAATGCCGGCGTCGATCCCGATATCTGGAAAATAGAAGGACTGGACCGCCCCGAGGATTGCCAGTCGATCGTGGCGGCGGCCCGGGCCGGCGGCCGTGATCATGTCGACCTTATTGTTCTCGGCCGCGGCGAGGACGAGCGTAAGGTGCGGGAATGGCTGGGGATCGCGGCGCGGGTGCCGGGCTTCATAGGCTTTGCCGTAGGCCGCACGGTCTTCTGGGATGCGCTGGTGGCCTGGCGCGCCAAGAAGGCGACGCGCGAGCAGGCGATCGCCCAGATCGCGGCGCGCTATCGAGAGTTCGTCGATCTCTTCGACAAGCACGACACTCGTTCATCATCCGGTGCCCCATGATCGGGTCTGATCGGAACATCGTCTTCGGCGTAAGGGGTTAGCACATGCAATTGGGAATGATCGGCCTTGGCCGGATGGGCGCGAACATGGTGCAGCGCCTCCTCAAAGGAGGCCATGAATGCGTGGTGTACGACAGGTCGCCGCAGGCGGTGGCGGAAGTTGTGAAGGACAGGGCCGTCGGCACCGTGTCGCTGGCCGAGTTCGCCAAGAACCTCACGAAGCCCCGGGCCGTATGGTTGATGGTGCCGGCCGGAGTCGTGGACCACACCATCGCCGATCTGCTGCCCCATCTCGAAGCCGGCGATATCGTGATCGACGGGGGCAACTCCTACTACATCGACGACATCCGCCGCGCCAAGGAGTTGACGGCGAAGGGCATCCACTATGTCGATGTCGGCACCAGCGGCGGCGTCTGGGGCCTGGAGCGCGGCTATTGCATGATGATCGGCGGCGAGAACGAGGCGGTGAAGCGGCTCGATCCGATCTTCGCCACCCTAGCGCCGGGCATCGGCGACATTGCCCGCACGCCGGGGCGCGAGAAGAAGCCCGGCGGCACGTCGGAGCAGGGCTACCTGCATTGCGGTCCCAACGGCGCCGGCCACTTCACCAAGATGGTCCATAACGGCATCGAGTATGGCGTCATGGCGGCCTATGCCGAGGGCATGGCGCTACTCAAGGCGGCCAACATCGGCAAGAAGGCCGGCGAGGTCGATGCCGAAACCACGCCGCTGCGCGACCCTGAGCACTATCAATACGATCTTAACCTGGCCGACATTTCGGAAGTCTGGCGCCGCGGCAGCGTGATTGCATCTTGGCTGCTCGATCTCCAGGCCTCGGCCCTGATCAAGGATCCCACCCTGTCGGGATTCGCCGGCCGCGTCTCGGATTCCGGCGAAGGCCGTTGGACGATCAAGGCCGCCATCGATGTCGGTGTGCCGGCCCATGTGCTGTCCTCGGCGCTCTACGAGCGCTTCAGCTCGCGAGGCGAGGCCGATTTCGCCGACAAGCTGCTCTCGGCCATGCGCTACGAGTTCGGCGGCCATATCGAGAAGCCCGCCGGCTCCTGAGATTGCCCGCGCGGCGGGCGGAGGGGTCATGAGCATCAGTATTGGTGCGCATGATCCCTCCGCCTCAGCTTCGCTGGAGAGGAATGAATCGCAGCCGTGGATTGCGCCCGTAGTGGAGATGAGCAGCATGACAAACGAAGAGCTCGATCAACTCTCGATCAACACCATCCGCACCCTGTCCATCGACGCCGTGCAGGCGGCAAAGTCGGGCCATCCCGGCACGCCGATGGCGCTGGCGCCGCTGGTCTATACGCTGTGGAATCGGGTCATGTACTTCGACCCGAAGGATCCGATCTGGCCGGGTCGAGACCGCTTCGTGCTGTCGAACGGCCATGCCTCGATGTTGCTGTGGTCCGTCCTGCATCTCACGGGCACGCGAGCCGTGAACGCAGAGTATGAGCGCCTCGGGACACCGTCGGTCACGCTCGACGACATCCGTCACTTTCGCCAGCTCAACAGCAAGGCGCCGGGCCATCCGGAATATCACTGGGTGTCCGGCGTCGAGACGACTACGGGTCCGCTGGGGCAGGGCATCGCCACTAGCGTCGGCATGGCGATGGCGCGGCAGTGGCTGGCCAGCCGCTACAACAAGCCCGGCTTCGATCTGTTCGACTACAACATCTATGCCGTTTGCGGCGACGGCTGTTTGATGGAGGGCGTCGGCTCGGAGGCAGCCTCGCTGGCCGGCCATCTCGGCCTCGACGAGCTATGCTGGATCTACGACAATAACCACATCACCATCGAAGGCAAGACCAGCATCACCTTCACCGAGGATGTGGCGGCGCGCTTCGCCGCCTATCACTGGAACGTGCTGCGTGTCGGTGACGCCAACGATCTCAAGAGCATCGGCGACGCGCTCGCGATCTTCCGGCGGACCAAGGGCAAGCCGACGCTGATCATCCTCGACAGCCACATCGGCTACGGCTCGCCGCACAAGATCGACACTGCCGCGGCCCATGGCGAGCCCCTGGGCGACGACGAGGTCAAGCTCACCAAGCGTGCCTATGGCTGGCCGGAGGACGCCAAGTTCCTCGTTCCCGACGGGGTCATGAAGCATTTCGACGACGGCATCGGGGCGCGTGGCGCCGAGGCCCGCCAGCGCTGGGAGGCGCTGTTCGCCGACTACCGTAAGCAATTCCCCGAACTTGCCACCGAGATCGACCAGATGCAGCGCCGCGAGCTGCCCGCCGGGTGGGACCGCAACCTGCCGACCTTCAAGGCCGATCCCAAGGGCATCGCCGGACGCGACGCCTCGGGCGAGGTGCTGAACGTTCTGGCCCAGAACATCCCCTGGTTCCTGGGCGGCTCCGCCGACCTCGGGCCGTCGAACAAGACAACGCTCAAGTTCGCGGGCGCCGGCGACTTCGAGCCAGGAAATCCGACCGGCCGCAATCTCCATTTCGGCATTCGCGAACATGCCATGGCGGCCATCGTGAACGGGCTGTCGCTCTCCAAGCTGCGGGCGTTCGGGGCGACCTTCTTCATCTTCAGCGACTATGCCCGGCCCGCCATCCGGCTGTCGGCGCTGATGGAGCTTCCGACCCTTCTCGTCTTCACCCATGACGCCATGGGCGACGGCGAGGATGGACCGACCCATCAGCCGGTCGAGCAGCTCCTGTCGCTGCGCGCTGTTCCCGGGCTTGTCGTGCTGCGGCCCGGCGACGCCAATGAAGTCGTCGAGGCCTATCGCTGCATCCTGCAGTTGCGCCATCAGCCGGCGGTCATCGCGCTTTCGCGCCAGCCCTTGCCGACTTTCGATCGCGGCAAGTACGCATCGGCCGCCGGCCTCGCCCGCGGTGCCTATGTCATGGCCGACGCCCCGGGCGGCCTACCCGAGATCATCCTCATCGCGACGGGCAGCGAGGTCGCGCTGATCGTCGAGGCCCACGAAGCGCTGACGGCCCGCGGGATTCGCTCCCGTGTCGTCTCCATGCCCTCGTGGGACCTCTTCGAGCACCAGCCGCAAGCCTATCGCGAGGAGGTGCTGCTGCCCGGCGTCAAGGCGCGCATCGCGGTCGAGCAGGCGTCGGAGTTGGGATGGGATCGCTATGTCGGACCTGAGGGTCGCATCATCGGCATGAAGACCTTTGGCGCCTCGGCGCCGCTCAAGGAACTTCAAACCAAGTTCGGCTTCGAGCCCGACAAGGTCGTCTCGATGGCTGTCGAAATGCTCGGGCGCAAGTAACGGAAGGCAGGACGACCATGACGGGCAAACAGGATCGCGCATCCCAGGCCGAAGCCGCGGCAAAGGCCGAGCTGGCGCCGCCTTGCGCGATGGTGATCTTCGGCGCGGCCGGCGATCTCACGAAGCGTCTGATCATGCCGGCGCTCTACAACCTCGTGAATGCCAAGCGGCTCCCCGAGGGCTTCCGGATCGTCGGTGTCGATCGTATGCCCAACACCTCGGAGAGTTGGGCCGAGGGCCTGACCGACACGATGCATGAGCTCATCAAGGGCGACGGTGAGTTCCAGGCCGACCATATCGATGAGGTGTCGTGGCGCTGGCTGACCGACCGCATGACATACCTGCAGGGCGACCTGACGGATGCAGCGGCCTACAGCAAGCTCGGCGAGCATCTGGCCGGCCTGGAGAAGATGGCCGGCACGCAGGGAAACGCGCTGTTCTATCTCGCCGTCGCCGATCGCTTCTTCAGCGTGGTGGTGGCGGGACTTGGGGCGGCCAACCTGGTCGAGGAAAAGGATGGGATGTGGCGACGGGTCGTGATCGAGAAGCCGTTCGGCCATGATCTGCCCTCGGCCAAGTCGCTCAATGCCGACATCCTGAAGACGCTGCAGGAGCATCAGATCTATCGGATGGACCATTTCCTGGGCAAGGAAACGGTGCAGAACATCATGGCGTTGCGCTTCGCCAACGGCCTGTTCGAGCCGCTGTGGAACCGCCAGCATATCGATCACGTCCAGATCACCGCCTCGGAGACCGTCGGCGTCGAGCGTCGCGGCAAGTTCTACGAGACGACCGGCGCCCTGCGCGACATGGTGCCCAACCACGTCTTCCAGCTCCTGTCGCTGACCGCGATGGAGCCGCCGATCTCCTTCGAGGCCGACGCGGTTCGCGCCAAGAAGGCCGAGGTCATCGAGGCGATCCGTCCCATGACGCCGGAAAGCGCGCTGATGGACGCCGTGCGCGCCCAGTACGCCGCCGGCTCGGTCTCGGGCAAGGCGGTCAACGCCTATCGCCAAGAGCCCGACGTCGCGCCGGATTCCACGACCGAGACCTACATTGCCTGCAAGCTGCAGATCGACAATTGGCGCTGGGCAGGCGTGCCGTTCTACCTCCGCACGGGCAAGTTCATGAAGCGGCGCTGGACCGAGATTGCCATCCGCTTTCACCAGGCGCCCTTCACGCTGTTTCGCGACACCGATGTCGAGCGGATGAATCCCAACTGGATGATACTGCGCATCCAGCCCGACGAGGGCATCGCGCTGCAGTTCGCGGCCAAGCGTCCCGGCCCGACCGTGACGCTGGGCAACGTCAGCATGGACTTCGCCTACAAGACCTATTTCGATATGGCGCCCAGCACCGGCTACGAGACGCTGATCTATGACTGCATGATCGGCGACGCGACGCTGTTCCAGCGAGCCGACAATATCGAGGCCGGTTGGAAGGCGGTGCAGCCGATCCTCGATGCCTGGGCAAGCAATCCGGTCAAGGATATTCCAACCTATGTCGCGGGCAGCAACGGCCCCGACGCGGCGGACGAGTTGCTGGCGCGCGACGGGCGTGCCTGGCGGCCGCTCGAATGAACGACAGCCCCTGAGGTCATGATGGCAGAGAAGCGAAAAATATCCTTGGTAGTGGCAGACGTCGACGGCACGCTCGTGACCGAGCAGAAGGTGCTGACTCCGCGCGCCCAGGCCGCCGTGCTGCAGCTGCGCAAGGCCGGAATCCGTTTCGCCGTCACCAGTGGACGGCCGCCGGCGGGCATGGCCATGCTTTTCGATCCACTCGAACTCGATACGCCGATCGCCGGCTTCAACGGTGGATTGGTCATCAGGCGTGATTTCACGATTGTTGAGCAGAAGACCGTGCCGGAGGATGTCGCGGCCAAGGCGATTGACCTGATCCGATCCCACGGGCTCGATGTCTGGGCCTATCGCGGCAATGATTGGCTGGTCGCCAAGGCCGATGCGCCCCACGTCGCTCACGAAGCCTGGACCGTCAAGTTCTCGCCGAAGATCGTGACCGATGTCGCTGAGCAACTGGACTTGGTCTCCAAGATCGTTGGCGTCAGTGATGACTTGGACAAAGTGCAGCGCTGCGAGGCAGACGCCCGAGCAGTCTTTGGACAGCGTGCGACGGCAAACCGGTCACAGCCTTATTACCTCGATGTGACAAACAAGGACGCCAACAAGGGCGCGGTGGTCGAATTTCTATCGCGACACCTCGGAGTGCCAGTCGCGGAGATCGCCACC
The DNA here is from genome assembly GCA_945903635.1 of Rhizobium sp. Q54. Lineage (GTDB taxonomy): Bacteria > Pseudomonadota > Alphaproteobacteria > Reyranellales > Reyranellaceae > Reyranella. The sequence continues at coordinate 11,868 of CAMDOT010000122.1, forward strand.
ATAGGCGACATGCCCACCGACGTGCCCATGTTCAAGCGCTCGGGCTTCAGCATCGCCATGGGCAATGCTTCCGACCAGGTTAAAGGGCAGGCCAGCGTTGCCACGGATTCCTATAATGACGAAGGCTTCGCCAAGGCGATGGAACGTTTCATCCTGGGCTCATTGGATTGAGGTAAGGCATGACGAAATGATTGGGCGCATCGAAACACTTCCAGATCCGGTGGCGCTTGCGCGCCACGTGGCCGACTGGATGACGTCGGCGGCGCTTGCCGCGAAGGACGTCTTTCGCGTGTCTCTTTCAGGCGGCTCGACCCCGAAGGCACTCTTCACGCTCCTTGCTTCCGATGAGTTCATCGGACGCTTTCCCTGGACACGGGTGTCCTGGTTTTGGGGCGATGAGCGATTCGTTTCCTATGATCACCCGGAGAGCAATTACCGGATGACCCGCGAGACTATGCTGGCCAAGGCGCCTGTCCCGTCGGCGAACATTCATCCTGTGCCGGCCGATGGTACCCCTGACGATGCCGCCGCACGATATGAACGGACCCTGCAGGCCACCTACGGCGCCGCAGTGCTGGATCCGGCGAGGCCGCTGTTCGACATTACCTTGCTTGGCCTTGGGCCCGATGGACATACTGCCTCCTTGTTGCCTGGTGAACCGGTGCTGCAAGAGCGCAAGCGCTGGGTCGCCGCGGTGTCCCACGGTCGACCCGAGATCCGTATTACCATGACCTATCCGGTGATCGAGAGCAGCCGGCAGGTCGCGTTTCTGGTGACGGGCAAGGAAAAGGCAGCGATCTTCAAGACGATTCGCGCAGGGGGCAGCCAGGTACCGGCAGCCCGCGTCAGGCCTGTCGGCGAGCTCATCTGGTTCGTTGATCGGGCAGCCGCCGGCGAGGGCTAGGACGTACCTGATCGAGGTAGCAACATGCAGCCGATTCTTGTGGCACCATCAATATTGTCAGCCGATTTCGCGCGCCTGGGCGAGGAGGTCCGCGCCGTCGACGCCGCTGGTGCGGATTGGATCCATGTCGATGTGATGGACGGCCGCTTCGTGCCCAATATCACCATCGGGCCCGTCGTTCTGCAGGCCATCCGCCGAGCGACGGCAAAGCCGCTCAACGTTCATCTGATGATCGTCGAGCCGGAACGCTACCTCGCCACCTTCGCCGAGGCCGGCGCCGATCATCTGCTGGTCCAGGCCGAGCCTGGCTCCACGATCCACTTGCATCGGACGCTCGGCCAGATCCGTGCACTCGGCAAGAAGGCGGGGGTAGTCGTCGATCCGGCGAGTCCCCCGGAGCTCATCCAATATGTCCTGCATCTCTGCGACATAATTCTGGTGATGACGGTCAATCCCGGATTTGGCGGGCAATCGTTCTTGCCCGAGATGCTACCCAAGATCCGGCGCATCCGCGCGATGTGCGTCGAGCGCGGTCTCCATCCGGTGATCGAGGTCGATGGCGGCGAGAACGAGACGACGGCGGGGCAGGCGGCCGCGGCAGGCGCCACTGCGATCGTGGCAGGCTCGGCGATATTCGGCACAAAGGACTACAAGGCGGCCATCGCGGCGATCCGCGCAAGCGCCATCGCAGGCGCGGCCAAGCCGTGAGCACGAACGTGTTCCCAGCCGATGCTGATCGGGACGCGCTCAAGCGCGCGGCGGCGGCAGCGGCGGTCCAACTGGTCGAGGATGGCATGGTGGTCGGACTCGGTACCGGCTCTACGGCGGCCTTCGCGATCGAAGCTCTCGCGCTACGTCATAGGCAGGGCCTGCGCTTCGTCGGCATTCCCACCTCGCAACGGACAGCAGCGCAGGCGGCGGCGGCGGGCATCCCGCTCACCTCGTTCGCCGAGCATCGGCAGATAGATCTCACGATCGACGGCGCGGACGAGGTGGAACGCGGCACTCTCAACCTGATAAAGGGACTGGGCGGAGCGCTATTGCGCGAGAAGATCGTCGCTGCGGCAAGTCGGCGCCTCGCCATAATCGTCGATGGGGCCAAGCTGGTGGATCGGCTGGGCACGCGCGTACCGGTTCCCGTCGAGGTCGTAGTCTTCGGGTTGGAAGCAACACGGGCGGCTCTCGAGGCGCTCGGCGCCAGCGCCCCGCTACGCCTGTCGCCGGCGCACGACCCGTTCGTCACCGACAGCGGCAACCATATTCTCGATTGCAGCTTCGGTCCGATTGCCGATCCGGCGCGGCTGGAGGAGCGCATCGGGCGCATTGTCGGGGTGGTCGAAAGCGGCCTCTTCATCAGTCGCGCCGATCCGGTCTTCGTCGCCGACGCAGCCGGCGTCCACCGTCTCGACAGCCCCCGCGCCCATGGAAGGATCGGCACATGAGCGACCCTACAGCCCGCCAGCCACAAACTCTGGCGATCGATATCGGTGGCACGGGCCTCAAAGCCTCGGTCCTCGACGAATCGGGAAAAATGGTGGAAAAGCACGTGCGCGTGGCGACACCCAATCCCTGTACTCCGGATATATTGGTGAAGGCGCTGACCAGGTTGACGACGCCTCTTACGTCCTACGACCGCATTTCCATCGGCTTTCCTGGTGTCGTGCGCGACGGCCGGATCATCACGGCGCCCCACTTCAAGGGCAAAGCCTGGCGCGACTATCCGCTGGCAGAGACCCTGGCGCGCCGTTTAGGCAAGCCAGCCCGCCTGCTCAACGACGCCGAGGTCCAGGGACTGGGGATCATCAAGGGGCAGGGGCTCGAGGTCGTGCTGACGCTCGGCACCGGCGTCGGCAGCGCGATCTTCAGCAACGGCGCACTCACGCCACACCTCGAACTGGCGCAGCACCCGATCCACAAGGACGAAACCTACAACGAGTATGTCGGCAACGCCGCGCGCCAAGCGCTCAGCAGCAAGAAGTGGAACAAGCGCGTCCTCAAGGTCATCGAGCACGTTTACTCGCTCGTACACTATGACGTCCTGTATCTGGGTGGAGGAAATGCTGCCAACGTCACAGTTGCCCTGCCGGCCAACGTTCATATCTCCTCCAACGACGCCGGCATCACAGGCGGTATCCGTTTGTGGAATGAAGTCGTCTGGAGCGGTGCCCTCGGGAGTCGCGCCGCGTCTCCCGTGCACTGAGCCGGTTCGGCCGTCAGGCTCTTAGACGCCCCCAGGTTCGCCTCAACCAGGAGACCGGCCGGTCTTGGACATAGGCCAGAGCGGCCAATCGGATGGCGTCGGATTGTGCTGGATAGGTATGAAGAACCTCGGCCAACTCTCGCATGCCGATGCCGACGCTCATGGCCACTGATATCTCGTTGATCATCTCGCTGGCCCGCGAGGCCACAATGGTCGCGCCCAGGATTCTGTCGGTTCCGGCCTTGACGTGGATTTTGACGAAGCCGTCATCCTGCCCGTCGGTTATGGCGCGATCGACATCCTGCATCATCACCGTGTAACTCTTGATCGGGATGGACCGTTCCCCGGCGTCCCAGACATGCATTCCGACATGGGCGATTTCCGGATCGCAATAGGTACACCAGGGTATCGTCATCCGGCTGGCGCGCCGGCGCCTGCCCGCGAAAGCATTTTGGACGGCCATGCGTCCCGATGCTTCGGCAACGTTGGTGAATTTGTGCGACATGCAGACATCGCCCGCCGCGTACACGCGAGGGTTTGTCGTGCGCAGAAAGTCATCGACGACAACGCCCACTGCCGGATTTGTAGCGATGCCCGCGACTTCGGGATCCAGCCCCACCGTGTTCGCAATGGAGCCGATGCTGAGCAGGATCTCATCGGCGGCGATGCTGTCTTTGGCGTCGTAGTTGGACGTGTCCAGTATCTTGCTGCCTCCTTCCTCGCGCACGCGCACGACTGTCGTATTCAAACGCGTATCCACGCCATCGCGCGCCAGGGCAAACGACAGGAGCTGGGAGGCATCCCTTTCTTCGTGCGGCAGAAATTTTGGTTCATTTTGGACGATGGTGACATGAGCGCCCAGCCGGCAAAACGCCTGCGCTGCTTCGCATCCGAGCGGGCCGCCGCCGATGACGGCGAGGCGCTTGGGAAAAGCCGTCAGTTCGAAAATGGAACGGCTGGTGCGATAGCCAACCTCCTCCAGTCCCGGAATGGAGGGCACGCTTGGCAGTGCGCCGGTTGCGATGAGGGCCTTCCGGAAGGCGATGCGTTTGTCGCCGACGGCCAAGGCGTCAGCGCTGGCAAATCGCGCATCGCCAAAGAACACGTCGATGCCAAGTGTGCGCAATCGTTCGGCAGAGTGGTATTCGGCAATCCGCGCGCGGATTCCTCTCATGCGCGTCGTGATCTTGAGGAAATCGGCCGGCAATTCGGTCGAAACCGGCGCTCCGAATTCCTGAGCCCGGTGCGTCGTCGCGTAGACCCTTGCGGTGCGAATGATCGTCTTTGAGGGGATCGACCCCGTATCGAGGGAACCTCCGCCCAGCCGGTATTTTTCGATCAGGGCGACGCTCAGGCCCAGCCGTATCGCTGTTCGCGCCGCCACCAGGCCTGCCGGCCCGCCGCCAATAATGGCCAAATCGTATCTGGGCTTGGGCTCGGGATTTTGCCAGTTGGCCGGCCGGACTCGACGCAGCAGGTCTTCCTGATCGAGCGTGTCGGGCTTCGGGGGGGCTGGACCGGTAACCGCCATGGCTAGAGCCATCCGCCCTTGAAGCCGGCACGCTTCAGGCCTGTGCGAATGACAGGACAGCTGCGCATGATTTCCCAGACAAAGCCGCTGCGATAATTCTCGATCATGAGGACCAGCAAGCCCTGGTCCAACCCGAACCAGCCTTCGGAAAGCCATTCGCTGCCGCCTTTGCGGAAGGTCGGATTGAAGCCGCTGGAAAACCGGTCTTTCGTGCAAACCTGCGGGTAAATCTCCAGCAGGCGGCGCGTTCCTGCGATTGCCGGTCCGGCGTCGAACGGCAGCGTGGCCAGCATTGCCCAGGGCGAGATCGTTCCGTCGTCTGGCCCGTATGGCACACCACGTGAGGTGTAGCCGAAGAAACGGCGATCCCTGTAGCTCTCGCGCAATTCGTCGTTGCCGGGGCCTTCGCCGGCCGTGATGCCCCACAAATTCTGGTCGTACCCCTCGTATCCGCGAGGATTGCGGGCGCCATACTCGCGATGCAGTGCGATCGAGTTCCGGGTGTTCTGGAAGTAGTCCTTGCGCGAGCTGCGCATGAATTCGTCCTGGATGCCGCGAAAATCGATCCATGCATGGGAGAATAGATGGGTGAACAGGGGACCAGAATATAGGACGTCCTGGCCGAGCAGATTCTCGAATTGATAGGTCACCGTCCAACCGGTGAAGCTGTCGGGGGGAAGGGCGTGGGTCGGCGAGCCTGCCCCAAGAACGTAAAGGATGGTTGCCTCGTTGTAGCCTTCCCAACCGTAGTGCAGGAAACCGCACTCGGGCTTCCATCCCTGGGCAACCGTCTGTCCATTGTTCTGCGCCCATTGCCAATCGACCCGGCGATAAATCGCATCGGCCAGTTCGCGAATTTCTGGTTCGTCTCCGCCGCCGTCAAAGTAGCGGCCTGCCATCAGTACGCCGGCGAGGAGAAGGGTGGTGTCGACGAGCGACAACTCGCACTGCCAGACCCGGCGCCCCGTCTTCATGTGCAGGAAGTGATAATAAAAACCTTTGTAACCCGTCGCGTCGGGCTGGTCGCTTTGCGGGCTGTTCCAGAAGAACCGCAGCGTCTTGAGCGTTTGCGTTGCCGCGGCGGCGCGCGACATCCAGCCGTTCTTGACGGCCACCGGATAGCAGGACAACGCGAAGCCCACGACAGCGATGCTGGCTGGCGATCCTTCGCGCGAAGTGTCCGCGACCAGGCCGTTGTCGTCATTGGCAAATTCGGTGAGGTAGGAAAAGGCGCCGCGTTGAAGCCTGTCGATCAGCGCGTCGTCCGACAAGCCGGTCAGCTCATCCATGTCGGGTCGCTAGAAGGTGAGCTGAATGGCGGCGACCGCTTGAGGCGGCATCGTCACCTCCAGGCGGAATGTCTCGCCGTCGCGCACGACCGGCTGCACTTCCGTTTGAAGGCGCGACAGGGTGTCCAGCTCGCTCACCATGGCGGCGCTGAGATATTCGGGCTTGCCAAGTTGCTCCCAGCGCCGCTTGGCATTGGCATGCTCCAGATCGATGCGCTGGATCGTGGCGCCGGAGACCGAAGGTGCCCCCTTCAGCACGAACGATACGGTCTCCGTCGCGATGGGATGGCGGGGCAGGGCAAAGTTGGTGAGCATGAGGGTAGCCGACTTTTCGCTGCGCACGAGCCAGGCATCGACGGTCTCGTGCTTGCCCTCGAGCTGCATCAAATCGGTCCCCAGCCCATGGAGCAGCTGATAGGCGCGATAGGCCGGCTTGGCGATGCCGTGGAGGTTCAGCAAGCCGAACCCACCGTGAAACGGCACGGAGGGGAAGTAGTTCTCCTCGAAGATGTCCGAGAAGGTCCAGTAGCTGTAGCCCTGAACCAGGCCGTTCGCTTCCAGAACGGTCTTGACGATGAAGGCGGCGGCATAGGGGTCGTCGTGCAGGGCGTCGCGCGGGTTCGAGGAGGTGCACCACTCGGTGTAGTAGACTGGCAGATCACCCGCTTGCTTGCGGACGGCGCGTGTCTGTTCCCGCAGGATACTGCGTGTGCTCTTGGAGAGTTGCGTTATCGTATCGTCGCCCGGCATGCCGAAAGCATCGGTCGGATAATGGTGCGTGCTGACGAAATCGGCGGGCAGTTCGTTGGCCGTGCAGAAGGCGATAAAGTCCGCGACCCAGGCATTCTCCGCAGTGGCCGGCCCGCCGACGCGCAAAGCAGGATCGATGCCTTTGATCGCTTCTACCGTATAGCGGTAGAGTTCGAAATATTCGTCCTGCTTGCCGTCGCCGAAGGCGAGCAGGTTTGGTTCGTTCCAGACTTCGAAGAACCACTGTCGCACTTCTTCCACGCCATAGCGGTCAACCCAATGGCCGACCAGCTTGCGGATCAGGACCGACCAGTCGGCATGGTCACGGGGTGGAGTGACGTTGGCCCGGTAGCGGAAGATGATCTGGTCCCCGGATGAAAGGATCGAGGGCATGAAGCTCAGCTCGACGAAGGGTTTCATGCCGATCGATAGCAGGAAGTCAAAGATCTGGTCGGCGTTGAAGAACGAATAGAGGTACTGATTGTCCTGGCCGATGCATGTGCCCATGCCGTCCGACAATATGCCGTGAAAGCGCACGTGCTTCATGCCGAGCTCGTCATGCGTGCGCTTCATCTGCGCCTGCCAGTCGGCGCGGAGCGCGAGAGTGGCGTTGCCGCTACCGACCGTGTGCTCCCAGAAATGAGGCAAATTCGTCGAAGGTCCGCCGAGATCGCCGGTAAAGGTCGGCATGACTAGCGGTGCTTGCTTGAAAGTATGCGGTTCATGAATTCCATTCGGGGATGTCCCGCTCTTTGTTGAAAGTCGCTCAGCAGGCGTGCTCAGTTTCTGACCCTATGCGGCCTTGGCGTGCAGTTCAAGGTTTGGGCTGATGGCGTGCCTGGCCTGATGGGCCAGTAGAGCCGCCCGCAGGATTGGCAGTTGCTTGTGGGCCTTCAACCGGCGGAAGCCCTTGGCCCGTTTGGTCAAAAAACTCGAACGGCTGGAAGCCGAATGCCCACGCGGGGGCAGCGTGGCGGTGCCGGAGGTGGTCTGCTACAATTTTTCGGACGGCCCGTGATGCCGTCGCCAGGGTCAGGACAGAGCAGGGGGCGGTTATGGATTGGG
>CAMDOT010000123.1 GCA_945903635.1 Rhizobium sp. Q54
ACGAGGTCCGCGTCACCGAGAAGGGCCATCTCGGCCGCCGCGGCGGCGTCGACATGATGGTCGCGATGAACCCGCAGACCTGGGCCGAGGACGTGAAGGAGATCGAGCCCGGCGGCTATCTCTTCTACGACAGCACCAAGCCGATGCCGTCCTCGATGTTCCGCGACGACATCAACATCATCGGCGTGCCGCTCACCGCCATCACCAATGCCACCTACTCCGACGCGCGCCAGCGCCAGCTGTTCAAGAACATCATCTACGTCGGCGCGCTCTCGATCCTGCTCGGCATCGACGAGAATGAAATCCAGCGGCTGTTCGGCGAACAGTTCAAGGGCAAGGAAAAGCTGATCGACTCGAACGTCAAGGCGATGAACCTCGGCCGTGACTGGGTGAAGCAGCATATCGATGCCGATGCGGTGAAGCTGAAAGTCCGCCGCGCCGACAACGTCGGCGACCGCATCTTCGTCGAGGGCAACAATGCCGCCGCCCTCGGCGCCGTCTATGGCGGCGCCACGGTGTGCGCCTGGTATCCGATCACGCCGTCGTCGTCGCTCGCCGAGGCCTTCCAGGCCCACTGCATGAAGCTCCGGCACGACAAGGAGACCGGCAAGGCCAAGTACGCCATCGTCCAGGCCGAGGACGAACTCGCCTCGATCGGCATCGTGATCGGCGCCGGCTGGAACGGCTCGCGCGCCTTCACGTCGACATCGGGCCCCGGCATCTCGCTGATGACCGAATTCATCGGCCTCGCCTCCTTCGCCGAGGTTCCGGCGGTGATCGTGAACGTCCAGCGCGGCGGCCCGTCGACCGGCATGCCGACCCGCACCCAGCAATCCGACCTACTGAGCTGCGCCTACGCCTCCAACGGCGACACCAAGCATGTCCTCCTGTTCCCCGAGGACCCCGGCGAGTGCTTCGACTTCACCGCCGACGCGCTCGACCTCGCCGACCGCCTGCAGACGCCGGTGTTCGTCATGACAGACCTCGACATCGGCATGAACCATCGCCTGTGCAAGCCGTTCCACTGGGACGAGCAGCGCGTCATCGACCGCGGCAAGGTCATGACGACCGCCGACCTCGACGCCGGCAAGAACTTCGGCCGCTATCTCGACGTCGACGGCGACGGCATCCCCTTCCGGACCTATCCCGGCACCCATCCGACCAAGGGCGCCTATTTTACGCGCGGTACGACGAAGGACGAATACGCCCGCTACAGCGAAGAGGGCGCGGTCTACGTCCGCAACATGGAACGGCTGCAGAAGAAGTTCCTCACCGCCGCCAAGATCGCGCCGCAGCCGATCCGCTATTCCTCGCCCAAGCCGACGCGCTACGGCGTCATCTATATCGGCTCGACCAACCCCTCGATGGTCGAGGCACTCGAGCAGCTCGAAGCCGCCGGAAACCACGTCAATGCACTGCGCATCCGCGCCTTCCCGTTCGCCCAGTCCGTCGAGGATTTCATCCACGAGCACGACCGTGTCTTCGTCGTCGAGCAGAATCGCGATGCCCAGCTCCGCACCATGCTGATGAGCGACTTCACGCTCGACGGGCGCAAGCTGATCCCGGTGCTGCACTATGACGGCACGCCGATCACGGCACGCTTCATCACGGCCGACATCGAGAAGAAGCTCGGCCAGCTAAAGGTAGTCTCCTTCGAGAAGGCGGCGTCATGACCTATATCGCCAAGCCCCGGCTGCACCATCCCTCGCTGGTCAAGAACAAGGCCGGCTACACGCGGCGCGACTACGAGGGCGCGGTCTCGACGCTGTGCGCCGGCTGCGGCCACGATTCGATCAGCGCCGCCATCATCCAGGCGAGCTACGAGCTCGACGTGCTGCCGCACCAGATCGCCAAGCTCTCCGGCATCGGCTGCTCGTCCAAGGCGCCGACCTACTTCCTGGGCGCCAGCCACGGCTTCAACACCGTGCACGGCCGCATGCCGTCGGTGATGACCGGCGCCAACCTCGCCAACAAGAACCTGGTCTACATGGGCGTGTCGGGCGACGGCGACTCGGCCTCGATCGGCCTCGGCCAGTTCGCCCACATCATGCGGCGCGGCGTCAACATGACCTACATCGTCATGAACAACGGCGTCTACGGCCTCACCAAGGGCCAGTTCTCGGCCACCGCCGACAAGGGCTCGATCAGCAAGAAGGGCGTGGCCAACTCCGACGAATCGATCGACCTGGTCTCGCTCGCCATCCTGATGGGCGCCACTTTCGTCGGCCGCTCGTTCTCGGGCGACAAGCACCAGCTGGTGCCGCTGATCAAGGCGGCGATGGACCACAAGGGCGCGGCCTTCCTCGACGTCATCAGCCCCTGCGTGGCCTTCAACAACCATCCCGGCTCGACCAAGAGCTACGACTATGTGCGCGAGCACAACGAGGCGCTGAACCGCATCGACTTCATCGACGGCCGCGACGAGATCACGACCTCCTACGACCCGGGCAGCGTCACCACGGTGCAGCAGCACGACGGCTCGCTGCTCCGCTTGCGCAAGCTCGGCGAGGAGTACGATCCGTCCAACAAGGTGGCGGCGATGAAGCGCGTCCAGGAAGGCATGCAGGAGGGCGAGGTCGTGACCGGCCTGCTCTATGTCGACGCCACCCCGAAGGACCTGCATCACCACCTGAACACGATCGATGCGCCACTCAACACGCTGAGCGATGCCGACCTCTGCCCCGGCCCCGCGGCGCTCGACCGCATCAACGCGAGCCTGCGCTAATTCTCCGCTACATCGTGGCACTGCTCGCCGCCGCCGCCGGCGCCCTGATCGGGGCCGGCGTGATGGCGATGACGCTGGCCATCGTCTTCACCATGATCTGGGGCGCCTTCGAAGGATCGGCCGCCATGGGCGGCGTCACCGTCGGCCTGCCGCTGGGCGGCATCCTGGGTTTCCTCCTCGGCGGCTGGCTGGTCCTGCGTTTCTGGCGGCCGGCCGCGTCGTAGCCGGCCTCATGTCTCCCGCTACGTCTCCCGCTGCCATGGACGACACCGCGCAGGGCTTTCGCATCGGTGCCGCCTTCCATCCCTGGGGCACGCTGTTCGAGTCAGTTGCGCCCGGCACGGTCGATGCCGGCTACGCCAGTACGGAGATCGCCTGCCCTTCGGCCTACGGTTTCGCCACCGTCCATGCCGGGATCACCGCACCCCGGCCCGACCGGCCGGTCATGGGCCTTGCCTATGAACTCGCCGCCGCGGGGCCGTCGGCCAAGGAAGTCTTCGCGCAGCTCGTCATTCGCCTCGGCGCCCCGGCCACGATCGATCGCGAGGAGGAGAACGCCGGCGACGAGAACGCGGTGGTCCTCCACGCCCAGTGGTCGCGCGGCGACATCGCCATCGCGCTCTCGCTCTACGGCGCGGTGCGGCCGTCTGATTTTGGCGACGCTATCGGCGCGCTCTACCTGAACTGGGGCGACATCGCCGCGGCGTCGGCACCCTTCATCGGCGCCTGGCGCGCGGCCAACGAGGAACTCGCGCGGGCGGCCGCGTCGGCAGCAACCGTGCACACTTTCTCCGTCGCCTATCCGATCAATCCCCTGCTCGGGCCGGCCTGCCTGCACCATCCGGAAATCCTCGAAACACCGCCACCAATCGCGGCGCGTCTCGGACCCACCGTTTTCGCGCTGTGGAGTGACGCCGCCGGCACGCGCTGGCATCTGTCGACCGCCACCGACAGCATCGTGCTGGGCGGCCCCGGCGGCTCGGCCATCCAGGTGATGGAGATCGCACCGGCGAAGGGCGGCGGTTTCGCCGGGATCGAGGTCGGCCCGTGGTCGGTGCGCAGCGCCTGGCACTCGCGCGCCATCGCCGATGCCGCCCGCGAGTTGGAGAAGCTGCCGGGCCTCACCGTTACCCGGCACGACGGCTACGACGTCTGATCGCGCCGGCTTAGACGTTGTTGAGGGCGCGCATCAGCATGGCCCGCGGATCGCCCGCCAGCGCGTGGCGCTGGAACGGCGCCAGGATGTAGGCCAGCTCGTCGGGCAGATCGGCAGGTTCGAGCTCGATCGGCACGATGATCTTCTTGCTGCCCATCGCGAGATAGAGCTCGCGCACGACCTGGTCGGAGGCATAGGCACTCGGCGACGCCATCAGCACCACCGCGCGGCTGCCCTTGATCGCGCGCGCGATCTGGCCCGCCCAGCCCGGGCCGCCGGTCATGCCGGTGCGATCGATCCATACCGCACGTCCCATGCCCTCGATCTCCAGCACCAGCGGATCGACCCGCAGGCGATCATGATGGGCGTAGGAGACGAACAGCGAATCGCTGACCGCGGCGGGCGGCAGCACCGGTGCAGGGATTACCGCGGGCTCGACCGCTGGCGCGGCCACGAACACAGCCACGGGCTCGGCAATTGCACGAGGCTGGCGACGCCGGATCAGCACGAGCAGGATCGCTGCCAGGGCAACGACGCCGGCACCCGCCGCCCACGGCGCCCAGACAGGCATCTCGGAGGCCTTTGTGCGCGAACCGTCGGCGGCACCCGACTCGAGGCGGCTTTTCAATTCCGCGATCTGGCGTTCGAGATCGACGATGCGGGTGTCGTCGGTCGGCGCCGCCGCAGATGGCGGCGGTGGCGATGGCGGTGGCAATGCCGAGGGCGGCGGCAATGACGGTGCCACCGCCGTGGGTGGCGAGGGTTCGCGGGCGTTTCGCTCTGCTGCGGCACGCTCTGCCGCCGCGCGCTTCTCGCCCTCGCCGCTGGAACTCCGCTCGCGCTGGCTGAGTTCTTCCTGCATGCGCCTTGCCGCGGCTTCGATATCGCGGCGCATCGCGGCCTCTTCGGGAGCAGCCGATTTCACGTCCGGGACCTGCGATGCCTGTTGCAGCCACGACGCCACACCACCCGCCGCGACCAGCACCAGCACAGCGGCGGCCACGGCCATCGGCCAGCGTCGCTTCGAGTGCGCCATCGCGGCAGGCGCTGGTTCGTATGCTGGCGGCGGCGGTTCGTCCCCTGGCGGCGGCGGTTCGACCGGTGCGGGCGGCACTGCCACAGGCGCCCCTTCCCCCGGCGCAAGTGCTGCATGCAGCAGCTTGAGCGCCGTCTCCCGCGCCGGCGCGCCGGCTGGCACCGTATCGAGGTCGCCGAGGCCCAACGGCAAGGCCGTGTCGTCGCGGCGGGCGATGACCAGGCGGCCCTGCGACCAGAGTTCGATCAGCGTCGGCACGTCGGCGGCGGTCGCGGGCGCGGCCGCGCTCCACACCAGCAGCACGGTCCGCTGCTCGCCGGTCGGCAGCGACCGCACGATTTCGATGTCGAGGCCACGCGTGGTCCGGCGCACCTCCTCGGCAAAGTCGGCATCGGTCAGGCCGGCAACGATCAGCGCCTTGCTCATGGGGCTACCCTAGGCGGGTGCCGTCGCCTCGACCAGCCGCCCGACCTCGCCTGGCGTGCGCTGCAGCTCGAGCCGCCGGTCGTGCCATTTCCGGAGCGACGGCCGGTGGCCGATCGACACGATGGTGGCACCCGGCAGCCGCTGCTTCAGCGCGGTGTAGACCGCCTCCTCCGTCGTCTCGTCGAGCGAGGCGGTAGCTTCGTCAAGGAACAACCAATCCGGCTTGAAGACCAGCGCGCGCGCGATCGCGAGCCGCTGCTGCTCGCCGCCCGACAGGATGTTGGTCCAGTGCGCGTCCTCGCCGAGCCGGGCGGCGAGGTGGCCGAGGCTGGCCGCCTCCAGCGCCGCCACGATCTCGCCGTCGCTCGCCGTCGACTGCTCGTCGGGATACCTCACCGCGTCGCGCAGTGTGCCGATCGGGATGTAGGGCTTCTGCGGCAGGAACAGAACGCGTGCGCCCGCCGGCACGTGCACATGGCCGCTGCCGAACGGCCAGATGCCGGCCAGGGCACGGAACAGCGTGCTCTTGCCCGAGCCGCTCGCGCCCGAGATCAGCGTCGACTGCCCGCGCGGCAGCGTCAGCGTCGTATCTTGTAACAGCCTCTGACCGTTGGGCAGTGCCAGCGTCATCGCCTCGACGCCGATGTCACTCGTATCCGCCTGTGGCTCAACCGAAATAGCGCCGGCCGGCTTCTTGTCGGATGCTTCCTGCAGGCCCTTCAGCCGATCCATTACCGCACGAAGCTCGGCTACCGTGGTGTAGTTGGTGACGAAGAAGGATAGCGCTGTATAGACCTGCCCGAATGCCGAGGCGGTCTGCATCATGACGCCGAGTGTGATCACGCCGGCGAAGAAGCGCGGCGCAGTCACCAGGTACGGAAAGATGATCGCCACCTGGGCGTAGCCCGACTGGTAGAGCGTGAGCTGCGCCTCGGTAAACAGTACATGCCAGCCATTACGGAAGACGTCTGCAAAGCGCATGTTGAGTGTGTCCATTTCGCGCTGCTCGCCGCTGTACAAGGCGATGCCCTCGGCATTCTCGCGCACCCGCATCAGCCCAAAGCGGAAATTGGCCTCGTAGCGCTGCTTCATGAAGTTCAGCGAGATCAGCCGGCGTCCCACCAAATTGGCGAGGAACGTGCCGACGATGGCGTACAGCAGGGCAGCAATCGCCATGTATCCGGGTACTTCGACATCGAGGCCGATGGGCTTGAGCGACAGCGGGCCCGACAGCTGCCACAGAATGAATAGAAACGAGATCAACGTCGCCACGGCGCTGATGAAGCCCAGAAGCAGCTGCATGGTATATTCACCGAGAAAACGCAGATCCTCGGCGATGCGCTGGTCGGCGTTGTCGATGGTGCGCTCCAGCTCGATGCGGTAGTAGCCTCGGCCGTCGAGCCAATGCGCCAGGTAGCGGCCGGTCAGCCAGCGCCGCCAGCGCAGGCGCAGATAAGGGCTGACGACGTACCGCGTCACGGCAGCGATGATGAAGAGTGTGGCGAGCCACAAGAACGTGATGATCTCGCTCCAGAAGGCCGCCTCGTCCTTCTTTTCGAGCGCGTCGTAGAAGCGCCGGCTCCATTCGTTGAACAGCACTTCCAGGAAGACCGCCCCAAGGGTGAGCGCGATGGCCCCGATCAGCAGCGGAATGGCGTAGGGCCACTCTTCCGAGCGGAAGTACGGGCCGACCAGGCGCCACCAGTCGCCAATGAACGAGCCTACTTTTTTCATGCGGGAATCCTCTTCGGGCCGCACACTAGCCGCCGAACAAGCGATGACAAGGGCCGCGCCGGGGGCTATAGCGCCGCGCAATGGAGTTCACCCCGCTCGCCTCCCGGCAGGCCGCCGTCGAAATCCTGGTCTCCTGTCTCGACAAGGGCCAGCCGCTCGACGAGGCCCTCGCGCGCCACGCCGGCTTTGCCGGCCTCGACCCGCGCGACCGCGCCTTCGTGCGCCTGCTGCTGGCCACGACGCTCAGGCGCCTGGGCGAGATCGACGTCGTGCTGGCCGCCCTGATCGAGCGCCCGCTCGAAGGCCCCAACGCCGCCGGCCGCCAGGTGCTGCGGCTGGGCGCCGCCCAGCTCCTGTTCCTGGGCACCGCGCCGCACGCCGCCGTCGACACCTCGGTACGGCTGATCGAGGACGCCCACCTGCCGCACCTGAAGGGGCTGGCCAACGCCGTCCTGCGACGCATCAGCCGCGAGGGCGCCGCGATCCTGGGTGACCGCGACCCCGCCCGCCTCAATACGCCGCAATGGCTGTGGGCGAGCTGGGCCGAGACCTATGGCGAGGAGACCACGCGCGCCATCGCCGCCGCCCACCTGATCGAGGCGCCGCTCGACCTGACGCCGCGCGCCAACACCGAATTCTGGGCGGGCCAGCTCGAGGCCGAGGTGCTGCCGACCGGCACGCTGCGCCGCACCGGCGGCGGCCACATCGCCGAGCTGGCCGGCTTCCCCGAGGGCGCCTGGTGGGTGCAGGACGCCGCCGCCACGCTGCCCGTGCGCCTGATGGGCGACATCGCGGGCAAGCGCGTGGCCGATCTCTGCGCCGCTCCCGGCGGCAAGACGATGCAGCTCTGCGCGGCAGGAGCCAACGTCACCGCCGTCGATATCTCGGCGCGCCGCATGATCCGGGTCGGCGAGAACCTCGCGCGCGCCGGACTCACGGCCGAGCTCGTGACCGCCGACGCCAGCAAATGGACGGCGGCGGAGAAGTTCGACGCCATCCTGCTCGATGCCCCCTGCTCCGGCACCGGGACGCTCCGTCGTCATCCCGACATCGCCTGGCTGAAGGACGAGGAGGACGTGGGCCGCCTCACCCTCACCCAGGACCGCCTGCTGCTGCATGCCGTCGAGCAGCTGAAACCCGGCGGCATGATGGTCTATGCCGTGTGCTCGCTGCAGGAAGACGAAGGCCTGGCCCGGATAGACTCTCTGCTGGCGCGCGATCAGCGGCTCCACCGCGTGCCCGTGCAGCCGGCCGAACTGCCCGGCCTCGACGACGCCCTCACCAAGGACGGCGACGTCCGCACCTTGCCGTCGATGTGGCCCGAGCGCGGCGGCATCGACGGCTTTTATATCGCGCGGCTCTCTCTCTAGGCGGACCGCGGAGCTCCAGCTCCGCTCATGAGCGGGCCTGGAGGCCCGCGGTCCGCATGAGTCCTAAACCATCGAGCTCGGCCGGTAGAACGGCTCGTGCTTCGACGGATCCATGTACTTGTCGTAGAAGCGCCGCGCGTGCGGCAGCAGCGCCACCGAGAGCTTGCGGCGCTCGACCTCGTCGTCGGCCAGCGCCTTGCTGAGGTCGTCGTGCAGCGCCTTCAGCGCCACAGTGCGATCGACCTTGGTGAATTTTCCGTCCTTGTAGATCACCTCGCCGTCGCAAATCGTCGTGGTGACGGCCTGCTGCTTGGCGCGCTGGACGACGGCGTCGAGCGTCGGCGTCAACTCGTCGAGGTAGGGATAGGCAACGCTGTCCCAGTCGATCAGCACCATGTCGGCGCCCTTGCCGACCTCGAGCGTGCCGATGCTGTCGCCGTAGGGCGTGGTCTTGGCTCCACCCACCGTTGCCATGCGTAAAACCTGGGACATGGTCGGCACGTCGGCCTCGACCATGCCGGGCACGCGATGGGCGCGCAGCACCAGCTTCAGCTCCTGCAGCATGTCGCGGTCGTCGTTGATGCCGGCCTCGTCGAGGCCGATGGCGGTGTTGATGCCCTTCTTCTCGAAGTGATTGAGCGCGGCCACGCCCGAGCGCAGGCGGAAGTTGGACGAGCAGTTGTGGCAGACACATCCGCCCGCTTCGGCCAGCCGGTCGATGTCCTTCTCGTTCAGCCATACGCCGTGGCCGAGCGTCAGGCGCTTGTTCACCATGCCGAAGCGGTCGATGTATTCCAGCGCCGTGCAGTTGCCGCGCCGCCAGGCATATTCCTTCTGGTAGGCGGTCTCGAGCAGGTGCATGTGCATCGGCACGTCGTACTTGGCCGAGGCGTCGCTGAGCTTGGTGAGCGCCGGATCGGAGCACCAGTGCAGGTTGGCGGGTGCGAGCTGGATCTTTACCCGCCGCTTGTTGTGATGCTGCGAATGGAACGACTTGAACATGTCCATCGCGTCGTCGAGGCTCATCTTGAATCGGTCGAACCAGCGCTGCATCGGCCCGCGCAGCTCGGCCGGGAGGCTCGCCACAAACTCCTCGTCGGCCTGGTAGACCAGCCGGTTCTGGTCGCGCACCGCGTAGCAGTACGAGACGCGCATGCCGATATCCTCATAGGCCTTGATCGTCTCGGTCGCCCGCTTCTCGACGTCCGGCAAGGTGCCCGGCATCCAGCCCTGGATGTGCTGCACCGTGGTGATGCCCGAGGAGATCATCTCGAAGGCCGAGTAGAGCGTGTCGAGGTAGAGATCGAGATTGCGGATCACCATGCGAGTGATGAACCACAGTTCCAGCGGCATGTCGGGAGAGCCCAGCTGCACCGGCGTCAGGCCGACGTGATGGTGGCCGTTGATGAAACCCGGCAGCAGGATCTCCTTGCCCGTGCCCACCACCGGCACGGTCGGGTGCTTGGCGTGCAGGTCGTCGTAGGTGCCGACGGCCACGATGACGCCGTCCTCCTGCAGGACGGCGCCGTCCTTGATCTCGTTCCAGGTGAAACGATCCTTGGTGCCGGTGATGGCGGCGCGGCTGCGGACGAGACTGGTGGCCATGTGCGGCTTCTCCTGCGGTGGTCGTCGATTGTGGATGTCAGGCCGGGACGGCGAAAGCTTCCTGTTCGGCGAAGGCGCGGTCGACCTCGTCGCGCAGCAGCTCGGTGAGCTGGATGCGCATCGTCTCGGCCTCGCGCGAGAAAAGGTTGCGCGGCCGCGGCAGGTCGATCGGATAGATCGTCTTGATGCGGCCGGGCCGCGACGTGAACACCACGACACGGTCGGCCAGCGCCACCGCCTCGTCGATGTGATGGGTGACGAACAGCACCGAGGCACCCGAGTCGCGCCACACGTCGAGCAGGAAATCCTGCATGCGGGCGCGGGTCTGCACATCGAGGGCGGCGAAGGGCTCGTCCATCAGCAGCACCTTGGGACGCATCGCGAGCGCGCGGGCGACGGCCACGCGCTGGCGCATGCCGCCCGAGAGTTCATCCGGCCGCTTGTCCATGGCCGCGATCAGGCCGACGCGCTGCAGCGCCTCGGCCGCGACTTTGCGGCGCTCCTCCTGCGAGGCGCCGCGGATGGCCAGCCCAAAGCTCACGTTCTGCCACACCGTCAGCCACGGGAAGAGCGAGGTCTCCTGGAAGATCAGGCTGCGCTCGGGCGACGGCGTCTCGACCTTGTCGCTGAACGACCAGATCTGGCCGCCGGTCGCGTCCTCGAGGCCGGCGATCAGGTAGAGCAACGTGCTCTTGCCGCAGCCCGAGGGGCCGAGGAAGACCACGAACTCGCCCGGCTTGATGTCGAGGTCGATGTCGCGCAGCGCCTCGTGCGCCCGCTTGGTGCCCGCCGCCCAGGTCTTGCCGACGCCGCGGCAGACGACCGCGTCCTTGGAGGAAAAATGGGGAGCGTTTTCAGAGGACACGCAATCTCTCCGCGGTATCGGGCAGCCAGTAGAGGATGCGGCGCTGCGCCATACGCAGCAGCCAGTCGAAGGCAAAGCCCAGCACCCCGATCACGGCGATGGTGAAGAACACCAGCGACGGATTGAAGGTGTTGCGCGCCAGCATGATGACCTGGCCCATGCCGTAGCCGACACCGGTCGACTCGGCCACCAGCACCACCATCCAGGCGCCGAACAGGTTCATGCGCAGCACCTGGAGCATGCCGGGCAGGATGGCGGGCACGATGACGCGGAGGTAGATCTGCGACTTGGAGGCGCCCATGGTCCGCGCCACGTTGATGAAGTTGGTGTTGACGGTGTCGATCTGGTTGATGGTCGCCAGCACCATGTGGAAGAACAGCGCCACCACCACCATGAAGATGGCGGGCGCATTGCCGATGCCGAACAGGAAGATCGCCACCGGCAGCCAGGCGATCGGCGACACCGGCGACAGCAGGGTGATTGTGGGCAGTACCAGCCGGTCGAAGAAGCGGTAGTAGCGGACCAGCACGCCGACACCGATCGCCAGCACCGAGGCGATGACGAGGCCTGCGAACACGCGCATCGTGGTGGCGGCGCCGGTGATCAGCACCGATTCGAAGGCCGACGGGCCCTCGGTCATGGAGGTGCCGACCTGCCAGCGCGTGGCGGTGTTGAAGTACTTGCCCTGCTCCCCGATGTTGCCGAGGAAGATGTGCGGCGGCGGCAGCAGCTTCTCGTCCGCCCAGCCCATCGCCCAGCACAGTTCCCACAGGCCCGCGAACAGACTGATCGACAGGCACGTCCACCAGACCTTGGCCAGCCAGTCGAGCCCTGCCATCGATGCGAACAGACGGGAGGCCATCAAGCGGGTTGCCGCCGCCGGGCGGGATGTGGTTCCGGCGGCGGCGCCCGGTTCGCCGTCGCGCGTGACGACGGCCATCAGGCAGACTTGTACTTCAGCTTGCCGTAGAGGTCGGGGTTCTCCTTGATCACCTCTTCCAGCATGGTCCAGTCGATGGCGTCGCGCCCAGGCTTCTTCTTGATGTAGCCCATCTCCATGACGCTGTCGGTGCGCTGCAGGATGAAGTCGGTCTGGCTGCGCGCGTCGACCACCGCCGGCTGCTTGCCTTGGGCGATCTTGGCGTTCTCCATCGAGGTCTTGTAGTACTTGCCGACCAGTTCCTTGAGTACCGTCTCGGTTTGGGTCTCGGCATCGAGCTGGGCCTGCATCATGCCCTTGATGATTGCCTTCAGGCCGGCCGGATTGTCCTTGATCAGGCTCGAGCGCGCGGCGAGCACGCAATCGGTATAGCCCTTGCCGTAGAGATCGATGCCGTCGGTCAGCATGACCGCGCCCTTGACGTCGGCCACCAGCGCCGAGGCATAGGGCTCGATGGTGCAGATCCAGTCGATGGCGCCCGCCTTGAAGGCTTCCACCGCCTCGGGCGTGTTGCCCATGTAGCGGACCTTGACGTCCTTGAAGGCGATCTTGTGCTTCTTCAGGTAGTCGTAGGGCATGACCTCCAGCGTATCCATCTGGAAGGTGCCCAGCGTCTTGCCCTTGAGCTTCTCCGGCGTATCGAGCCCGGGCCGGGCCACGATGGCACACCCCTCGACGCCGCCCCCGGCCACGATCTTGACCGGCGCGCCCTTGTCGTAGAGCGCCATGAAGCTGGTGTAGGGCATCAGGCCGATATCGACCTGGCCCATGCCGAGGAATGTCACCATCTCGGCCGAGGTCGGCGTGTTGATGAAGATCAGCTCGGTGCCGGCGGCCTTCGAGTATTGCCGTGAATGCGCGAGGAAGAGGTTGAGGTTGCAGAAGCCCGACCCATGCGTCGACTTGAGACCGGCGGCGGCGTGTGCCGGCCCGCCCATGAACATGCCGGGCCCGGCCGCCATGGAGATCGTGCTGACGGCGGCAGCACCTTTCAGGAACCCGCGTCGCGACGGCACGGCGGCGGCAGCGGCGCCCGAGAAATCCATCCCGGAAAGCTTGGGAAATACATGCATACAGCCAATTCGGTCACACATGACGCGTCCTCCTCGATCAGCACAGGGGTGCAGCAGTTGGTGGCGGTGGGATTTCGGCTCTGTCGGTGTTCTGCCCAGACGACTCCTCGACAGCCGCCGCGAACGACAGCCGTCATCGAAATTGCCGGCACGCCAACCGAGAAAGAATCGCGCGAAGCGATTCTGCGCTGCCAATTTTGAAGCAAGGGATGTGCCACCGACTGAATCGGTGCGGCTGCTTGGAATAATTGCGGCCACTCGCGCCGGCGCGCCGCGCGACAGACTAAAACTTGGTCAACTGGTCAATTCTTGTTCGGCCTGACCATCGCCAGATATCTGAGCCGTTCCTGATGGCCGAGGTAGAGGCCGGAGCAGACGATCACGCCGGCCCCGACCCAGGTCCAGAAATCGGGGAAGTTGTCGAAGATCAGATAGCCCAGGAGCGCCGCGCCCACGAGCTGCGCGTAGTTGAAGGGCGCCACCACGGCAGCCGGCGCCTGGCTGTAGGCGATGGTGAGGAAGTAATGCCCGATGGCGGCCATGGCGCCGAGGCCAAGGAACAGCACGATGTCCCAGCCGAGCACCGGCGTCACCCAGCCGAAGGGCAGGAAAGGCACGGCGGCCACGGTGCCGACGATGGTGGCCATGGTGGCCGAGGCATCGGGCCGCTCGGTTTGGCCGTAGCGCCTTGAATAGAGTTGATAGAGCGCGCTGCTGACGGTGCTGGCCACGATCAGGAGCGCGTACCAGTTGAAATTGGCCGCCCCCGGTCGGACCACGATCAGGGCACCCACGAAGCCCACGATCACGGCGATCCAACGCTTGGTGCCCACCGGCTCATCGAGGAAGCGCGCCGACAGCGCCGTCACGATCAGCGGGCTGGTGAGCGAGATCGACGCCGCCGAGGCCAGCGGCATGTGAACCAGCCCGTGAAAATACAGAAGCGACGAGCAGAACAGCAGCGAGCCGCGGATGATCTGGCTGCCGATATTGCGCCAGCGGAAGAGGTTCAGGCCGCTCCTCGGCAGGAACAGCGCCAGCATGAAACCGAAGGCCACGACGTAGCGTGCCCACACGACCTCGGCCGCCGGATAGGTCTGCATCAAGGTCTTCGATATGGCGTTGAGCACCGAAAAACACGTGACCGAGAATAGGATGGCCAGGATGGCGCGCAGGATGCGGTCGGCTGGAGGGGCCGTCGGAGGGGCGCCAAGCGGCGCGTTGGCTGTCATGGCGCGGAAACTAGCGATCCTTCTTGTGTGGACAAGCGCGCTGGCTGGCGACGCCTCTTCACGATTCGCATGGGTTGGAGCACGTTCCTTGCCGGAAGCTTCATGCTCTTGCGGACCGCGGGCCGGAGGCCCGCTCATGATCATGAGGCGGGCCGGAGGTCCGCGGTCCGTATGACCTTGAGCGATGCTTCACGATACCCGCTCGACCTTCCGCTCGGTCTCGTTGGGCCACAGCATCAGCGATATGATCAGCAGGATCGCCATGCCGCCGGCAATGCCCGCGAAGCGGTCGATGGCCGGCATGATGCTGTCGGGCGGCGCCGGCCCCTGGATCAGCGTCACGATGAAGACGAACGCCGCCTGGGTCCCGAGATAGCCGACGCCGTGCTTGCCGTTCTGGATGTGCATGCCGATCCACACGCTGCCGCCCAGCATGGCGAGCCACCATGGGAACGACGTCACGCCCAGCGCCAGCACACCGAGCGCCCCGATGCCGCCCAGCAGGCAGCCGAGGATGCGGTGCAGCGATCGTTCGGCGACGGCACGGCGGGTGCCGAGTGAGCCGTCGCCGATCACCGGCGCGGACATCACCACCGCGATGCTGATCGCCATCTCGACGACCTGCGGCAAGTCCAGCAGGATCCAGACCTGCATCATGATGACGACGGCGATCGCCGCGCGAATCCCGTGCAGCATCACCGGCCATTGCGGCCCCAGCAGATGGCGCCATCCCGGTACCGGCGCCGGCGGGTCGGCATGCCAATGCATGAGGAGGTTGGCCACGATGGCCGAGGCGGTAACGCCGATGCCGACCTCGAAGATGCGGTAGAAGGCGATGATGGGCACCTGCAGGGGATTGTTCAGCCCTTCCAGCACCACCAGGATCGAGGTGATGGTGCCGAACAGCCACGCGAGCCCGTGCGGGCTGACCTGCATGGCGACCACCCCCAGCATCGTGGACGTGGCAAGAAACAGATTGAGACCAAAATGTTCGTAAGGCAGCCAGCGCGCCACGAAGAAGCCCACCGCCGCGCCGCCGATCGTGCCGGCCATGCGTAGCAAGCCCTTGCGGACCGAGGCCGCTCCCGACGACATGATCGTCATGTAGCCGCTGATCGCCGCCCACCACACCGATTCGACTTCTAACCAAAGCGCCATCGTGGTGGCGAGCGGCACCGTCAGCGCCGCGACCAGGCAGAGTCGCGTACGGGCCGGATCCGATCCCAGTTCGCCCAGTTCCTTCCACCAGCCCTGCAGCGCGTCGTCGACCATGCGGCCGGCTTCAGCCAGATCGCCGATCACCGAGCGGACGATCGACTCCTTGGCCGGCGATCCCTTCATGGGAAAATCCCCGTCATGGAAAGATGCCCATCATGGAAAGATGATCGTCCGGGCGTCGGCGCCCATGTAGAGCTTGAGGTTGGGTGGCGGGTCGACCAGCGTGATGGTCACGGGAATGCGCCGCTGCAGGCGGATCCAGTCGGTGGTCGGCGCCACGTAGGGCAGCAGCTTGTCCTGCCCGACGTCGCGGCTGAAGCCGCGCGCGATGCCTTCAATGCGCGCGCGATGGAACTGGAATGGCTGGCTGTCGAGCCAGACCCAGGCGGTATCGCCGACCTTGAACGAGCGGATGTAGGCCTGCTTGTAGTTGGCCATGATGCGCCAGGCTTTGCCATCGACGATGCCGATGACCGGCACGTTGGCATTGGCCGTATCGCCCGGCTGCAGCGTGAGATTGGTGATCGCCCCGTCGACCGTTGCCACCACTTCCGTCTTGCCGAGCGCCCATTGTGCCGTCGCCATCTGCGCCAGCGCGAGGTTCAGCGAGGCCTCGTGCGCCACGATGCCGTTGCGCGCCTTCTCGATTCCGAACTCGGAAATCCTCATTTCAGCGGCCGTGCGGCGCAGTTCGTTGTTGGCCCTGTCGAGGTCGGCAATCGGGGCATATTGGCTCTTCGCCAGGTCGGCGAAACGAACCTGCTCCTGCAGCGCGAAGGTGTGCGCCGAGGTCGACGCCGACAGCGCCGCCTGGGACGAGGAAAGCTCTTCCTTGGACACCTTCACCAGCGCCTTCTGCTCGTCGATTTCGGCCTGGCGCTGGTTGACGATGAGCTGGAAGGGCACGGGATCGATGGTGAAGAGCTTGTCGCCCTTCTTGACGTCCTGGTTGTCGACGACGTGGACCTTCAGGATCGGTCCCGTCACCTCGGAAGCGATGGCCACAAGGTCCGACCGGACATAGGCGTCGTCTGTGTAGGCCACGAAATAGACGATGATCTGGTAGACGATGAACAGCCCGAGGATCGTGCCGCCGACCACGACGAGACGCCGCAGCCGGCTGGTCTCGCGCTCCGGCCTCGCAGCTTCGACCGGAGGAGCCTCGACCGCCGGCGCAGGGACCGGCGTTGGGGTTGGGGCTGCAGTGGGCGTTGGCATGAGGGCCGGCTTCGCTTCCGCAGCGGTCGGCGCCGGCTCGACGATGCCTTCGACCGGTGGTTCGGGCTTGGCGCCAGGCGATGGCGGGGCGGCGGACGACGCGGTGACACTCATGGGGCGAAACTAGCGTCTTCGTCGCGACGGGCAAGCACGCGGAGGCGGCTGAAATTGGATATTGACTATCCTATCCTTTAGCCTATACTCCTATCCATGACTTCTCCCCCGCCCGCTCCATGTTCGCACCGCAAGCGCCTGTCATCCGAGACCACGACGGCCCGTCCTGAAGAACCAGCGACGTGAAATGAATCACTTGGTGTCCAACGCCGCGGTGCCGAAGACCCGGGAATTGGTCAGCGCTACCAAGGGCTTGGACGGTGCGACGCGAGGTGCCCGGCGACGTAGACCCCTGTCCAACGGACTCGATGCCCTAGTCGCGGACGATCAGAGAGGCGACGAACTTCGACAGCTCGGCGGCGCTGTACGGCTTGGAAAAGACGTGTACTTCGGGCCCGCCTGCACGACCGGGGGCGCTGGCGCCGGAACAGCGGATGATGGGCGTCCCCGGCCGATGCAGCGCCGCGGCCTCGATCACCCTCTCGCCCGACATGTCGGGCAGGCCGATGTCGACGATGATGGCCGACAGCGGCGCGGTGCCGGTCACGACGTCGAGCGCCGCCTGGCCGGTCGGCGCTTCGATACAGTCGAGACCGACCTCGCCCAAAGCATCGACCAGGACGGCACGGATCAGGAACTCGTCTTCGGCCAGCAGGACGTTCGGCATGCGATGACCCTAGTCGGCCGCTCGTGCCAGCGCGGCCTGCGGCTTGAACGCCAGGATCGCGCGGCCGCGGTCCGCCGGCAGCGGCAACGGCGGCGTTTCCACGCCGAGCGCGCGGGCGGCGTTCCAGCCCCAGCGCGGATCGACCAGGAAGGAGCGCGCATGCACGGTGCAGTCGGCCTCGCCAGAGGCCACGATGCGCTCGGCCTGCTCCGGCTCGGTGATGATGCCGACCGCCCAGGTCTTTATGCCGGCTTCGCGGCGGATGCGGGCGGCGAACGGCACCTGATATCCGGGGCCGATCGCGATCTTCTGGGCCGGCGAATTGCCGCCCGAGCTCGCATCGATGAAGTCGCAGCCCAGCGCCTTCAGCTGCTTCGCCGTCTCGACCGTTTCCTCGATGGTAAGCCCACCGTCGACCCAGTCGGTGGCCGAGAGGCGAATGCCCAGCGCCTTGTCGCGCGGCACCAGCTTGCGGCAGGCCTCGAAGACTTCGAGCGGAAAGCGCCGGCGCTTTTCCATGGTGCCGCCGTACTCGTCGGTGCGCACGTTGCTGAGCGGCGAGAGGAACTGGTGCAGGCAGTAGCCGTGCGCGCCGTGAAGTTCGACCACGTCGAAGCCCAGCCTGAGACTGCGCTCGGTCGCATCGACGAACGCCTGCTTCACGCGCTTGAGGCCGACGCCATCGAGCGCCACCGGTGTGTGCCACTTGGCAGCCGGATCGTAGGGCAGCGCCGAGGCCGAGTAGGTCGTCCACGGCAGATCGGGCGCATCGGCCTGCGTGAGCGGCCCTCCCCCCTTCCATGGCCGCTGTGCCGAGGCCTTGCGGCCGGCATGCGCGAGCTGGACGCCGAGTTTTACGCTTGGCATCCAGGCCCGCACCCAGTCGATGACCGGCTTCAGCGCCGCTTCGTTCTCGTCGCTGTAGAGGCCGAGGCAACCCTGGCTGATGCGGCCCTCGCGCTCGACATGCGTGGCTTCGAGGCAGAGCAACCCGGCGCCCGACATCGAGAGCATGCCGTAGTGCACCTGGTGCCAGGGCTGGGCACTGCCATCGACCGCAGCGTACTGGCACATCGGCGAGACGACGATGCGGTTGGGCAGCGTGATGCCGCCGAGCTCGACGGGCGTGAAGAGTTGGGCGGTCATCCTGGTCCTTGTCGTGATCTTCGTGGGTTAGCCGGTGATGGAAGCGCCGGCCTCGTGGCCCAGCCATTCCTCGATCAGGCGGCGGGCGATGGAATCGCGGCGCGGCATGAAGAACGAGCCGTCCTTGGGCATGTTCTCAGGCCGCAGCTCCTCGCGGGAAAGCCAGCGCGCGCTCTCGAGTTCGGATTCGTTCACGCTGAACTCCATCGACTCGGCCTCGGCATGGAAGCCGATCATCACCGAGGCCGGAAACGGCCAGGGCTGCGAGGAACGGTAGATGACGTTGTTCACGCGCACCTTCACTTCCTCGTAGACCTCGCGCGCAACCGCATCCTCGAAGCTCTCGCCGGGCTCGACGAAGCCCGCCAGCGTCGAATGCATGCCGCGCGGAAAATGCTTGCCGCGTCCCAGCAGGCACTTGTCGCCATGGTGGACCAGCATGATCACCGCCGGATCGGTGCGCGGGAAGTGCTCGGTCTTGCAGCTCTCGTTGGTGCACATACGGACATGACCACCGCGCGTGATCTTCGTCGAGGCGCCGCACACGCCGCAGTAGCGGTGGCGGCGGTGCCAGTAGGTCATGCCGCGGGCATAGGCCAGCACCGAACCCTCGCGCGCGAACAGCAGCGGGCCCACCTGGCGCAGGTCGACGAACTCGCCCAGCTCGCCCAGCGGCGTCTCCTTGCCGGTGACATCGACGGCGAAGTACGGCGTGCCCTCGACGTAGCCCAGGAAGATCTGGGTATCGGCGGCGCTTGCCACCGCGCGCGCCATCATGCCTTGGAGGAACACCGCCTCGGGATTGCCGCCGGTTTTCACCAGGTTCTTTTCGGAGTCGATGGGAACGAACCGCGCCGCGCCCGACGCGGCGAGCTCGATCATC
>CAMDOT010000124.1 GCA_945903635.1 Rhizobium sp. Q54
CTCATATCATCGCTCATGAGCGGGCCTGGAGGCCCGCGGTCCGCATGAGATCTAGCGGGCGATCACGCTGCCGTTGGGCGAGGACGTCACCGACTTCTCGACGTTGCCGCGCGCCGCCTTGGCCGTCCACTGGCCGTCGGGGCCGCGCCGCAGATCGTGGACGTCCTTGTAGCCCAGCGTCTGGAGGCGGATTTTCGTGTCGGCGGCGCCCGGCGCATTTGCCGGATTGGTCTTCGTCTGCGCAGTCGCCGAGCCGGCAATTGCCATCAGGACTGCCGCGAGGACGAAGCGTGTCATGACGCCAGTTTGCCCTTCAGAACATGGCCGAAGTAAGCCCCGGTCGCCTCGCCGTTCTGGAACGCCACGGCGCCATTCACCAGCGTCGCCTTGATGCCCTCGGCCTTCTGCACCAGACGGCGGGCGCCGCCGGGCAGGTCCTTTTCGACCGTCGGCAGACTGGGCCGGATGCCGTTCTCCTCGAACAGCACGAGGTCGGCACGATAGCCGTCGCGTACCAGGCCGCGGTCGTTGAGCTCCCAGGCCTTGGCGTTGTCGTGGGTGATCTTCTTCACCGCTTCCTCGAGCGTGAAGGCGCCGCGCTTGCGTACCCAGTAGCTCAGCAGATGCGTCTGCAGCGACGAGCCCATCTCCTGGCACACATGGGCGCCGGAATCCGAGAAGGTGGCGAGCGTGCGATCGTGCTTCAGGATGCCGAGCACGTCGTCCGGCGATTCGTTGACCAGCGGCTGGACATAGACCTGGTTCTCGTTGGCCAGCGACAGGTCGATCATGACCTCGACCGGATGCTGTCCGCGCGCGCTCGCGAGCTGCTCGACCGTCGGATCGTCCCAGTCGACGCCCTTCATCGCGAACAGATTGGAATAGTCGGGCTTGCGCGGATCCGTGGTTGCGGCCCCGCCGCCCTGGAAGACGTTGTCACGCGGCTTCATCCGCCCCTCGGCCGCCACCAGCTCGCGCCGCACCTCGGGATCGGCCAGCCGGCGCTTCTGCTCCGCCATCGGCAGGTCGCGGACCTTGCGCCACGCCGGCAGCACATCGAACGGCAGGTAGGACTTCAGCGAGAAGATCGCATTGATCGACCGTGTCGTGCCCTGGCCGAACATGCGGCCGCCGGCGGCCACCGTGTCGTCGATATATTTGGTCTGGTAAGCCCAACCTGTCGGATCGTCGCCCTGCTTGGTCGCCAGCACGCCGAACATGATCGGTCGCTTGTAGGAGAGTGCGACTTCACGCAGTCGCGCGAGGAAAGTGCGGTGCGCCGCACCGCTCGCGATATCAGGGCCGACCTGGAAGATACCGGCATCGAGCTCAGCCATCGCGGCGATGATGCGATCGATCTCTTCCCATTCGGCGATGCGGCTCGCGACCGGCGTGTCGTCGGGCGTCACATGTGTCGAAGCGCGCGAACTGGAGAAGCCCATGGCACCGGCGCGCAACGCTTCCTGCACCGAAGCGGCCATGCGCGTCATGTCGCCCTCGGTGGCCTTCTCCGAGAGCGCCCGCTTGCCCATGACGTACATGCGCAGCGCCGAATGGCCGATGTACATGCCGTAGTTGATCGCCTTGGGCAGCCGCTCGACGGTGGCGAGGTATTCCGGAAAGGTTTCCCAGGTCCAGTCGATGCCGGCGGCCATCGCCTCGGTCGGGATGTCCTCGACCGCCGACAGGCAGCGCGCATACCAGTCGCGATCCTCCGGCTTGCACGGCGCCAAGGCGAAGCCACAGTTGCTCATGATCACCGAGGTGACGCCATGCCAGCACGAGCAGGTGCCCAGCGGATCCCACGCCACCTGCGCATCCATGTGGGTGTGGCCGTCGATGAAGCCCGGCGAGACGATCAAGCCGTCGGCGTCGATGGTGCGGGCAGCGACGGATGTGACGCGGCCGACCTCGACGATTTTTCCGTCGGCGATGCCGACATCGGCGGTGAAGCGGGCCTTGCCCGAGCCGTCGACGACCGTGCCGCCGCGGATCACCAGATCGAGGGCCATCAGAGGCGATCCTTCTGTTCGACGATCTTCCAGTAGGTGTCCTTGGCGGAGATCTTTCCTCCACGGAACGTGTAGATGTCGCAACCCTGGTAGTTGAGGTCCTCGCCGTCGGCACCTTTGCCTTTTACGGTCCAGACCGAGATCGCGCGGTTGCCGGCGAAAATGTACTCCTTGTGGTCCCAGCGCATGTCCGGGATCACCTTGAAGCGGTCGGCGAGCGTCTTGCGGATCTCCGCCTTGCCGCGGAGCGTGCGGCCGACCGGCTCGGGACCGCGCGCCAGCCAGAAGGTGGCGTCGTCGGTGAAGCAGGCGACGATGCGGTCGACGTCGCGGCTGTTGAAGGCCGCGGAAATCGACTTCATGAGTTCCGGTGTGGCGATGTCGGCGTTTGCGGCTGTGATGTCCGGCATACGAAACCTCCCGTGCGAACCTTGCAAAACGATTGCAGGCTTCGCCGGCGCCGGCAACGGCGAAAGCCCGCCTCGTCTGACGACGAGGCGGGCGATCGACGCTCTACAGGAGTACTCGACTACTCGGTGACGACGCGGCCGGCGGCGTCGACCGTGACGCTGACGCGGGCACCGCTCCGTGTCGCCTGGCCACGCCATTTGCCGTCCGGACCGCGCGCCAGGCCCTGCACGTTGCTGTAGCCATCGGCCTCGATGCGGGCACGGGCATCGGCCGACCCTTCGGCGTTGGCCGCCGGCAGATTGGCGATGTTCGGAGTCGTGACCGACGGCGGAGTCACGCCCGACGTGGTGCCCGGCGGCATGATGGTGGCGCCACCGATGCCCGGCGCAGCGGGGGTATTGGGCGTCGTCACGGTGCCGGGATTGACCGACGGAGTGGTCACACTGCCGGGACCGACCGACGGCGGGGTCACGGTTTGGGCTCCTGCGGTGCCGGCGGCGGCCACGAGGGCCAAGGTCAACAGGGTACGCTTCATGATCTGTCTTTCCTCCTCTGTTTGGGGCCTCCTCTATTTGGGGGCAGACGGAGAACGCGCCTCGCGGTTCGCAGTTCCGCTGTGCTTTCTTGCATTGGCCACATCGGGCCGCAGGCGTGCTAGCGTGGTCCCAACAAAAAGGGGAAACGCGCGGTGTACGACTATATCATCGTGGGCGGCGGCTCGGCCGGCTCGGTCATGGCTCATCGGCTCTCGGCCCGGAGCAGCAACAAGGTCCTGCTGTGCGAGGCAGGGCAGGACACGCCGCCGGGCAAGGAGCCGCCGGAAATCGCCGACAGCTATTCCGGCACGGCCTACTTCGATCCGCGCTTCCACTGGACCGAACTCAAGGTCCATACCCAGGTCGTCAGTCACAACAATCCGCAAGAAAACCGGCCGCCGCTGCGCAAGTACGAGCAGGCCCGCGTGCTGGGCGGCGGCTCGTCGATCAACGGCCAGATGGCCAACCGCGGCGCGCCCACCGACTATGACGATTGGCAGGCGCGCGGTGCCGCCGGCTGGGGCTGGAACGACGTGCTGCCCTACTTCAAGAAGGTCGAACGCGACCTCGACTTCGACGGGCCGCTGCACGGCAAGGAGGGCCGCATTCCGGTCCGCCGCATTCCGCGCGAGCACTGGAGCGGCCACGCCCAGGCGGTCGGCAAGGCCTTCGAGGAGAAGGGCTTCAAGTTCCTGCCCGACCAGAATGGCGAGTTCGTCGAAGGCTACTTCCCCGTCACCCATTCCAACGCCGAGGAACGGCGGGTGTCGGCGGCGATGGGCTATCTCGACACCGAGACGCGCAAGCGGCCGAACCTCACGATCTCGACCGACACCCAGGTCATGTCGCTGCTGTTCGAGGGCACGCGCTGCGTCGGCGTGACGGCGATGATCGGCGGCAAGGAGCAGGAGTTCCGTGGCCGCGAGATCATCCTGTCCAGCGGCGCGATCCATTCGCCCGCTCATCTGATGCGGGCGGGCATCGGCCCGGTGGGGCAGCTCGCCGAGCTCGGCATTCCCGTGGTCGCAGCCCTGCCCGGCGTCGGCCAGCGGCTGATGGATCATCCCTCGATTGCGCTGTCCTCGTTCATCAAGCGCAGTGCGCGCCTGCGCGAACATACGCGGCGGCACATCCACGTCGGGCTGCGCTATTCGTCGAACCTGCCCGGCATTCCCAAGGGCGACATGTTCGTGGCCGTCGCCAGCAAATCCGCCTGGCATGCGGTGGGCGAGCAGATCGGCTCGCTCCTCACCTTCATCAACAAGACCTACTCCGAAACCGGCCAGGTCAAGCTCGCCTCGCGCGACTGGCGGCGCGAGCCGGTCGTCGAGTTCAACCTGCTCTCCGACAAGCGCGACCTCGACCGGCTGATGAGCGGCTTCAAGCTGATGGCTGAAGTCCAGATGACTGACGCACTCAGGAAGGTGACGGACGTTCCCTTCCCCGCCTCCTACAGCGACCGGGTACGCGAGATCGGCGTGGTCAACACGAAGAACAAGTGGTTGACCAAGGCGGTGGCCACCCTGCTCGACGGCCCGGCAGCGCTGCGGCGCTATATGATCGACAATTTCGTGGTCGAGGGTTTTACCTTCGACCAGGTGATGAACGACGACGAGGCGCTCGAAGCCTTCGTGCGCAAGGCCGCGATCGGCGTCTGGCATGCGTCCTGTACCTGCCGCATGGGCCGCGACGACGATCCCATGGCGGTGGTCGACACGCAGGGCCGCGTGCGCGGCGTCCAGGGCCTGCGTGTCGTCGATGCCTCGGTGTTCCCCGTGGTGCCCTGCGCCAATACCAACTTCCCCACGCTGATGACGGCCGAGAAGATCTCGGAAGCCGTTCTCGCCGGTTCCTGAAGGAGCAACGCATGTCAGTCGTCCTGGGCAGCGGCGAGCATCGCTATCGCGTGGTCGAGAACTGGGCAAAATTGCCTGAGGGCTGGGAGTTCCGCGATGTCGCGGCCGTCGCCGTCGACAGCAAGGACCATGTCTATGTCTTCAACCGCGGCCAGCACCCGATGATGGTGTTCGACCGCGACGGCAACTTCCTGCGGTCCTGGGGCGAGGGCCTGTTCAACCGCGCCCACGGCATCCATATCGACAGCGACGACACGCTCTACTGCACCGACGACGGCGACCATACCGTCCGCAAGATCACCACCGACGGCAAGGTGCTGCTGACCATCGGCGTGCCCAACCAGCCGGCGCCGTTCCTGAGCGGCAAGCCATTCAACCGTTGTACCCATACGGCGCTCTCGCCCAAGGGCGAGATCTACGTCTCCGACGGCTACGGCAATTCTCGGGTTCACAAATATTCGCCCGACGGCAAACACCTGATGTGCTGGGGCACCACCGGCACCGATCCCGGCGAGTTCAACATCGTGCACAACATCGTCAGCGACGCCGACGGCTGGGTCTATGTCGCCGACCGCGAGAACCATCGCGTGCAGGTGTTCGACGGCAACGGCAAGTACGAGGCGCAGTGGAACAACATGCACCGGCCTTGCGCGCTCTATTGCTGCGGCGGTGCCAAAAACCCGCAGTTCATCATCGGCGAGCTCGGGCCCGGCATGCCGGTCAACACCCACCACACGAATATCGGGCCGCGCCTCAGCATCGTCGACCAGAAGGGCAAGGTGATCGCCCGGTTGGGTGGCGAGCACGGCCCGGGCCAGGAGACCGGCCGCTTCCTGTCGCCGCACGGCCTCGCGGTCGATTCGAAGGGCGACATCTATGTCGGCGAGGTGAGCTACACCAACTGGCCGAGTACTCATCCCGGGGTGCCGGTGCCAAAATACCTGCGCTCGCTGCAGAAGCTGGAAAAGGTCGCCTGATGGACCGAACCGGCCGTCTCCATCTGATCGGATCGATCCCGCTCGACAACAGCGAGCAGGTGTTCCGCGCGCTGGCGGCAGAACTCGGCCCGTTCCTGAGCCGCATGCCAGACGGCGAAACCGGCGAACGCTCGCGCTGGGTGTATTTCCCGCGCCAGATGCTGCTCGACCATCCGGCGATGGAGATCGACCCCACGGTGCCGCCGTACAAGTTCGTCCAGTGGGACGGCAAGGTCGTGCGTGAGGTCGAGCAGGTGCGCTTCAAGCCCGGCATCGATCCCGCCACGGTCGTGTTCGAGACCGGCTACGACAAGGCGGCACTCGCCTCTTGGGAAACCTTCAAGCGGCTGCGCGAGGCCGGCGCCATTCCCAGGCATGTGCGTTTCCAGGTCTGCCTGCCGACACCGCAGGCCAGTGGCTATCTCTATGTGAGCGGCCCTGCGCGCGAGACCTATTTTGGCGTCTACGAGCGCGCCCTGAAGACGGCTCTCGCCAATATCGTAAAGGCGATCCCCGCCGGCGATCTCTCGATCCAGTGGGACGTCTGCCAGGAGGTCCTGGCCTTCGAGAACTATTTCAAGGACCGGCCGGCCCACTACAAGACGCAGATCTTCGAGATGCTCGGCCGGTTGGGCGATGCCGTGCCCGCGGGCGTCGAGATGGGCTATCACCTCTGCTATGGCTCGCCGCGCGACGAGCATCTGGTGCAGCCCAAGGACGCCGCGATCCTGGTCGAGATGATGGACGGCATCGCCGCCGCCGCGAAACGGCGCATCGATTTCCTGCACATTCCTGTTCCCAAGGGCCGTACGGATGAGGCCTACTACGCGCCGCTCAAAGGCTGGAAGCAGCCGTCAAACCCCAAGGGGGGAACCAGGCTTTATCTCGGACTGCTGCACTACGACGACGAGGCCGGCGACAAGGCCCGCGTCGCGGTGGCGCGGCGGTTCGCGGACGATTTCGGCCTATCAGCCGAATGCGGCTGGGGCCGCACCGAGCCCGGGCGCCTGCCCGGGCTTCTGAAAGCTCATCGTGTTGCTGCGGAGGCATTCTAATGGTTGAACGCGTACTCGTTGTCGGACCCAAGGACACCATCTCCATGGTCGACGACCTCGCGCCCAAGGGCTTCGAGATCGTGAAGGCGCTGCACAATTCGCCGGAGATGAAGGCAGCCCTGCCGGGCGCCGACTACTTCGTGGGCTTCGTGCAGCAGTACGTCACGCCGCAGCTCTTCAAGGACGCGCCGAAGCTGAAGCTGATCCAGTTGCTGAGCGCGGGCTACGACCGCGCCGATCTCGACGCGGCGCGCAAGAGCAAGGTCCCGATGTGCAACAACGGCGGCGCCAACTCGGTCGCCGTTTCCGAGCATGCGCTGCTGCTAATGCTCGCGGTGTCGCGCCGGCTGATCACCCAGCACGCCAACGTCACGGCCGGGCGCTGGCACGGCAACGCGCCGCCGACCGTCCACGAGGTCCGGACCAAGGTTTTAGGCATCATTGGCCTCGGCACGATCGGCAAGAAGGTGGCGCGGCTCGCCCAGGCGTTCGGCATGGTCGTGCACTACTACGACATCAAGCGCCTGAAGGAGGAGGAGGAAGACGCGCTCGGCGTGCGCTTCCGCCTGCTGCCTGAGATCCTGCGCCATTCCGACATCCTGTCGCTCCACGTCCCGCTGAACGATTCGACGCATCATCTGATCGGCGCGCAGGAGCTCACCGCGATGAAGCCGTCGTCGATCATCGTGAACACCTCGCGCGGCCCGGTAATCGACGAGAAGGCGATGACCGCGGCGCTCAGCGCCGGCAAGCTGTTCGGCGCCGGCCTCGACGTCTTCGACGAGGAGCCGACGCCGCCGGACAATCCCCTGCTGAAGCTCGACAATGTCGTGCTGACCGCCCATCTCGCCGGCCCGACCTGGGAGAGCAACATCACCCGCCTGCGCAACGGCTTCGACAACGTCCAGCGCGTGGCGCGTGGCGAGCCCGCACTCTGGGTGGTTCCCGAACTTCTTTAGGAGACGATCGATGCGTCAACCCACCCGCCGTGGCCTCCTCGGGGCCGCGCTCGCGGCCCCTGCCCTCGTGCGTTCCGCCTCGGCCCAGAGCGATTGGCCGAAGGCGCCGATCCGCTGGGTCGTCGCGTTCGCCGCCGGCGGCGCCGCCGACACCGTCGCGCGCAATCTCGCCGTGCGGCTGACCGAAATACTGGGCCAGCAGGTCATCATCGAGAACCGCACCGGCGGCAACGCCGTCGTGGCGGCAAACGTCGTCCTGCAAGCGCCGCGCGACGGCTACACGTTCCTGATCGATGCCGCCAACCAGATCACCAATCCCTATCTGATCAAGGACGTGCAATTCGACTACGAGACGACCTGGATGCCGGTGACGCAGTTGTCGATCTTTCCCCAGGTCGTGGCCGTGAAGCACGACTTTCCCGCCAAGACCATCCAGGAATACATCGCGATGGCCAAGGCCAAGCCCGGCACCGTCAGCTACGGCACGCCGCCAGCGGCCGGCATGGGCCATCTCGCAGGCGAGGCGCTGCAGAGTCAGGCCGGCATCAAGCTGATCCATGTCCCCTATCGCGGTGGCGCCGACGCCGCCCGCGACATCGGCGCGGGCGCGGTCGACTCCGTCATCATCACGAGTTCGTCGATTCGCCCGCCGGTGGCGGCAGGTCGCGCCCGCGTGCTGGCCGTGACCAGCCTGAAACGCGCCGCCATCATGCCCGACGTGCCGACGCTCGCCGAGAGCGGCCTGCCCGGCTTCGACATGAACGACTGGAACGGCCTGTTCGCGGCGGCGGGCACGCCGGCGCCACTGATCGCCCGCATGCAGGCAGCCGTCGCCGAAGCCTGCAAGGACGCGAAAGTGAGGGAGCGGCTTGATCCCTCCGGTGCCGAGCTGGTCGCCAACACGCCCGCCGAGTTCGCTGCCTGGATCAAGGGCCAGCGGACTCTGCTGGGCAAGCTCATCAACGAGGCAGGCATCAAGCTCAATTGAGCCTCGGCTGATCAACGCATGAGCATTGAGGCAGCTTCGCTGCCTCAATTGGTGCAATGCAGCATTTTCCCTTGTATCGCCACATTTGACGCCCAATTATCATGTGTGCGTCGCAGCATAGCGACGTTCGGGAGGATGCCCAGTTAAGCACTGCTATGCGCAGAGGGACCCATGCCCGATTCCGGTTACGTGACGGAAGACCTGCAGGAGCCGCGCGGCGATCTCGCCTCGCGCGTGCTCGCCATGCCGACCGACACCAATCCGAAGGGTGACATCTTCGGGGGCTGGATCATGTCGTTGATGGACATGGCCGGCAAAATGTCCGCCACCACCGTCGCCAACGGCCGTGTGGTCACCGTGGCGGTGGACCGCATCGTGTTCCGCGAACCGGTGAAGGTCGGCGACGTCGTGTGCTGCTACACCGAGACCCTGCGCACTGGCCGATCGTCCGTGACGCTCTCGATCGAGGTTTGGGCGATGCGCCAGGGCCAGGGCGATCGCGTCAAGGTGACCGACGCCGTCTTCACCTTCGTTGCGGTCGACGACGAAGGTCGCCCGCGCGCCATCGCCACCGCCTAGGCTGTCTCCAGCGGCGCTTTATAAGTCTCCTTGAAGGCGAGGAGTGCCGCGAAGGAGATTGCCGCCGCCGCCATGATCATGAAGGCCGGACTGTAATCGTTGCCCGTTCGGCTGACCAGCCAGGTCGCCGCCAGCGGACTGAGGCCACCCACCAGCCCCAAGGTCACATTGTAGCCGAGCGCGATCGCGGTGCAGCGTACCGCGACGGGCGCGGCCTCGACCATGATGGTCGGTTGCGTTCCGACGAAGGTGCCGACGGCCAGGACGAAGCCCAGCTGTCCCAGGAGCACGACCGCGGGATCGCCATGGTGCATGAGCCAGAAGAACGGCAGGGCGCCCACGAACCCGAGCACGGTGGCGCCCAGCATGACGGGCTTGCGGCCGAAGCGGTCCGTCGCCCAGCCCATCGCGATCATGAGCGGCAGCAGCAGGGCCATGCTGATGGTGTTGATACCAAGGGCGCGTGCCGGCGCAATGCCGTCGACGAGTTGAAGCCAGCTCACGATATAGACGAACATCAGGTAGAAGCCGACGGAGTTGAAGACCGACAGCGCCGCCAGGCGTGCCAGTAGCGGGCCGTGGTTGCGCAGCGTCTCGACCAGTGGCGAGCCCCCCGCGGCGCGCGGCTTCGGCGTTTCCTGGACATGGCGCCGCAGAAGAAAGCCCGCGAACCCGACCAGGAGGCCGACCAGAAACGGAATGCGCCAGCCCCAGGCCTCCAGCGCCTCCGGCGACATCGTCGAGGCCAGCAGCGTCCCGGTGGCCGAGCCGAGCA
Organism: Rhizobium sp. Q54; assembly: GCA_945903635.1. Classification (GTDB taxonomy): domain Bacteria; phylum Pseudomonadota; class Alphaproteobacteria; order Reyranellales; family Reyranellaceae; genus Reyranella. Next base: position 10,149 of record CAMDOT010000124.1, read on the forward strand.
GGATGCCGCCGACCGCACCGCAGCCGGCCATGGCGCCGATGAAGCCTCGCCGTCCCGGCGGTGCCCGCTCGACCATGAACACGATCGACGTCGTGTATTCGCCACCGACCGACAGACCCTGGATCATGCGCAGGAGGGTGAGCACGATCGGCGCCGCCAAGCCCAGCACCTCGTAACCCGGCAAGGCGCCGACCAGGAAAGTCGGGATCGCCATCGCCGCCACCGAGAAGGTGAGCGCGGCGCGGCGGCCGAACCTGTCGCCGATATAGCCGATCAGCGCACCGCCGACCGGGCGCATGAGGAAACCGACGGCAAAGATGCCGAAGGCCGCCAGCACCTGCGCCACCGGATCCTCGCTCGGGAAGAAGGCGCGGCCGATGGCGTCGGCGAAGTAGCCGTAGATCGCGAAGTCATACCATTCCAGCACATTGCCGATGGCGCCGACCGCGATGGTCCGTGTCGTACTCGTTGTACTCGTCGTACTCGATGACATCCCCACCCCTTCACTCGATCCTGTCGCGACGGCGGGCGCCGAACAGCCGTCGCCACAGGGCGAGACAGATCGCGCCCGCGATCACCGGTCCCAGCATGACGATGAAGAGCCGCACCGGATCGACGAGCTGGAAGACCAGCCCGAACCCGTCCACCCCCACGATATTGGGATCCTGCTGGGATCGTACGACGACGAACCGCACCAGCCAGGACGGGCTTGTCGGGTCCTCGGTCACCAGAAGCCAGGTGGCCATGCCGATGCCGACGATCCAGAGAATAGACAGAACAGCCCCGACAGACCTCATCGCACCCACATCCCCCTGTTCGCGCGGGCAGAGGCTATCACATCACCAGCGTGCGCCGAGAAACTCATCCACACACTCGGCAGAGGCCTTGGCATAGGTGCCGCGACGACTCACCGCCGCACCCGTCAAGCGGCAAAGCGCCAGCGCCATCTCGGCCGCCTTGGCGATCATCGGTGACGAACGGGCATTCGCGGGACGAACATGCTCAACCATATGGCCCCCATGGCCGTGGGCGTTTGTAGCTGCTATCGAATTGTGACAGGGATCGACCGACCAATCGACAGCAAGGGGCCCACCTTTGAACGCGATTTTTCCGAACCATGTCACCTATGAGTTCGTCACCTTGTTCGTCGTCCTCGACCCGATCGCGAGCCTGCCCGTCTTCGTCGCCGTTACCGCCGGACTTAGCCGACGACAATCTCTCCTGGTTGGCTTCTACGCGCTGGGTATCTCGTTCCTGGTGTTGCTGTTCTTCATCGTCGCCGGGCAGCACCTGCTCAACGCGCTCAAGATCCCGATGGCCTCGTTCCAGCTCGCCGGATCTCTCGTCCTCCTGCTGTTCGGCCTGAAGATGGTACTGGGCAAGATATCGGAGGAAGCGAATGCTGCGGCGACCGGCAGCCTGCTCGAACGCGCGGTCTATCCGCTGGCGGTGCCCGGCATCGCCGGCGCCGGCGCGATGCTGACGGTGGTCCTGCTCACCGACAACAACACCCGCTCGATCACCGAACAGGTTACCACCACGGGCATCCTGCTGCTCTGCCTCGCCATCTTCTTCGTCCTGTTCTCGCTGGCGGCGGCGATCTTTCGGGTGCTCGGCCGGCCCGGCATCGAGATCGTAAGTCGCGTCTTCGGGCTGATCCTGGCCAGCATCGCCATCACCAGCCTCGTCATCGCGATCAAGGTGAGCTTCGGAATACCCATGGGCTAGCCTAGGTCCACCTTCTTTCGCGTCGCCCGATCATGGCAGCATTGGGCGCAAGGAGAATCCGCCATGCCGCTTTACGAAAAAGGCTCTGTTCGCCTCCACTACGAAGAGGCGGGATCGGGCTTTCCGTTGCTGATCGTTCCCGGCGGCGGATTGAACTCGACGATCGCCGGCCTCGCCACGACCCATCCGTTCAATGCGATGGAAGCGTTCAAGGACCGCTACCGCTGCATCGCCGCGGACCTGCGCAACGCCAACGATGGCCAGTCGTCCGGCCCGCTCGAGATCGACCGGCCGTGGGACGCCCACACCGACGACCAGCTCGGCCTGATGGATCACCTCGGCATCGAGAAGTTCATGGTGCTGGGCTACTGCATCGGCGGCCCCTTCATCTGGAACATGCTGAAGCGAGCGCCCCAGCGCGTCGTTGCCGCCGTGCTCACGCAGCCCTCCGGCCATCGGCCGGAGATGCCCGACCAGTTCTACAACAACAACATGAAGGGTTGGGGACCGGCGCTCAGCGCCCGCCGGCCCGAGATCACGATGGCTGCGGTCGAGGCTTTCCTGAAGAAGATGTACCTCGCCAACCCCGATTTCGTGTTCACCGTGACACGCGATTTCGTACGTGCCTGCCAGACGCCGGTCCTCGTGCTGCCCGACGACATCCCGCCGCATCCTTACGCCGTGGCCATGGAGGCGGTGATGCTGGCGCCCAGGTCGGAGGTGAGCCTCTTCCCGTGGAAGGAACCCAAGGAACGCATTCCCATCGCGGTGCGTCAGATCCGCAGTTTCCTCAGGGCGCACCAACCTGCGTAGGGTATTCTCCCTTCTGGCGCTTCTTCTGGCGCCGCCGGCGTTCGCGCAGGCACCTCCCGGTTCAGGACGGGCTCCGGTGCCCAACGTGCGTGCGCCGGTACCACAGGCGGCCCCCGCGGCGGCGGCACCTGCCAGCACTGTCGCGCAGCCCCGTTCCTCCACGCCTTCGGAAAACGAACGACAACTGCAGGGGGCGGCTGGCGTGGGACGCGTCGTCGACGGCGACACCCTGAGGGTAGAAGGCCGCACCTATCGCCTGTGGGGCATCGACGCGCCCGAACTCATCCAGGTGTGCCAGCGCGACGGCCAAGCATACGCCTGCGGCCGCGAGGCCGCGGCCTACCTCCGTTCGTTGCTCGTTCCCGAGCCGGTGCTCGGTGAGAGCGTCACGCCGGGAGCGCCTCCCCAGCTCGTCTGCGTGCCGCGCACCAGCGATCAATACGGACGGACCGCGGCGCTCTGCCGGCTGGGCGACAAGGACCTCGGCGCCGAGATGGTCCGCGCCGGCTGGGCCCTGGTGCTCACGCGGCACAGCAGCGACTACGCGCCGGAGGAGGACGAGGCGCGCGAAACACGGCGGGGTCTGTGGACTGGCACCTTCGACATGCCGTGGGATTGGCGGGCGAAGCGGCTGGGTGAATGAGAGGCGGGCCTGCTGCGCCGGTCAAAGCCGCGTGGCAAACGTCGTGTTCCCGAAACGATGGACATTCTCGAAATGGGGAGCCTTGAGGCGCTCCTTGGCAATCCGGTAGTTGCCATCATGCAGCGGCTCGTAGACCCGCTCCTCGGTGTTATCGAGGGCGACGATCCCCCCGCATTTGACGAAAGGTGTCCAGCTTTCAAAGGCTTCGCGCGCGCCGTCGGGTGAATGATCGGCATCGAGCAACAGAAGATCGATTGGCTTGTGCCATCCCGACGCGATCTGGCGCGAAGTCCCCTTGCAGACGGTGACGAACCCTTCGAGCTTGAAGTGCTTGATCTGCGATCGAAAGACCTGCTCGAGCGTCTGGCCGCGAAACTTCCTGAGGACATCCACGTAATGGGGAACCGAGGCCGGATCGCCGGAGCAGTCGAACGGATCGACGCAATGGACCTGCCCGTTGCCCTGCAGGCGCCGCGCACCGGCCATCAGAAACGTGCTGCGCCCCATGAAGACGCCAACCTCGACGATGGTGGGATTTGGCGCCAGGTCATAGGCGGCGGCAGCGACGGCCCGTGCCGCCTCACCCGCGCGCCAACCCGGGATGCTTGCCGATAACTCAACCAGCCAGTCGAGCGCTGCATCGCCTGATGCCATGTCCTGACCTTCGGATGACGGCGGAGGAGTGGAAACCCGGATAAGGGCGACGCGGCTATGAGTCCAGCGCGGTCACACCGTCAGGAACTGCTGCACGATGTTCTTGTCGGCCTGCAGGTCCGCCGGCGTGCCGGTGAAACGCACCTCGCCCTTCTCCAGGATGTAGACGCGGTCGGCGAGCGCCATCACGAACTTCAGGTTCTGCTCGGCCAGCACGATCGACAGCCCGGTCGCCTTGAGTTCACCGACGCGCTGGCAAAGCTGCTCGACGATGAGCGGCGCCAGTCCCTCCGATGGTTCGTCGAGCAGCAGAAGCTCGGGATTTCCCATCAGGGTGCGCGCGATCGTGAGCATCTGCTGCTGTCCGCCTGACAGCACGCCGCCGCGCCGGTCGCGGATCTCCTCGAGGTCAGGAAACAGCGCAAACACCTGCTCCTCACGCCAGGTCGTCTTGCCATCCGGGCCAGCACGCCGCGCGATGTCCAGGTTCTCCCAGACCGTGAGTTCCGGGAAGATGCGCCGGTCCTCGGGGACGAAGCCGATGCCCATGCGGCAGATGCGGTGCGGCCCAAGCCGTGCGATGTCCCGCCCCTTCCACACCACCCGGCCGCTGGCTGGCGGCGTCAGGCCGATGATCGAGCGCATGGTCGTGGTCTTGCCGACACCGTTGCGGCCGATGAGAGCGATGCACTCGCCGGCATGGACCTCGAGCGATACCCCGAACAGGACCCGGCTCAACCCGTAGGCGGTGTGGATGGCCTCGACCTGCAGGTCAGCCCCCCGACTAGCCATGACCGCCTCCCTCCCCGAGATAGACCCGCTTGACCTCGGGATCGTTGCGCACGGATTCAGGTTCGCCGGAGGCGATGATCTCGCCATGGTGCAGCACCGAGATGCGCTCGGCGATGCCGAACACCACGCCCATGTCATGCTCGGTGAACAGCAAGGTGAGCCCGCGCGCCTTCACGATATCGCGCACCGAGGCGATGGTCGCCGCCGTCTCCTGCGGCGACATGCCGGCGGTCGGCTCGTCGAGCAGCAGCAGGCGCGGCTGGGAGGCCAGCGCGATCGCAAGCTCGAGCTGCTTCTGCTTGCCGTAGCTCAGTTCGCCTGCAGTCTCCGCCGCCTCGCCCGCGAGGCCCACGAGCTCCAGCAGCTCGGCCGTCCCCTCGCGGTGCAGCGAGCGGCCGGGGCGGAACAGGTTCCACTGCTGGCCCTCGTGCGCGATCAACGCCACCTGCACGTTCTCGAACACGGTGAGTCTTGGATAGATGTTGATGCGCTGGAACGAGCGGGCGATGCCCAGCCGCACGATCTTCTGCGGCGGCAGGCCGACCAGGTCGCGCCCCTCGAACGACACCGCACCCTTGTCGGGCCGCAAGTGACCGGTGATGAGATTGAAGAAGGTCGTCTTGCCTGCACCGTTGGGCCCGATCACGGCGTGCAGCTCGCCCGCCTTCAGGTCGAGCGACACGTCGCGCGTGGCGACGAAGCCGGCAAACGACTTCCACAGGCCCGCAATATTCAGCATGGTGCTCATGTCTTGCCTTGACGGGCCTTGAAGCGGGCCGCCAGGCCGATGAGGCCGTTGGGCAGCACCAGCACGATCACCAGCAGGATCAGGCCCAGCACCGTCGGCCAGTAGGGCGTGTACTGGTTGGTGAAGACCTGCAGGAGGTGGAGCGCGGCGGCGCCGAAGATGGGGCCGACGAAGGAGTAGATGCCGCCCAGCAGCACCATGATCAGCACGTTGGCCGATTCGGTCCAGTAGGCGTTCTCGATGTACATGCCGCGGTGGTACATGCCGAACAGCGCGCCGGCGAGGCCGCCGAACGTGCCGGCGACGGTAAAGGCGGCCCACCGCATGCGCCGCGTGTCGACGCCGATGAAGCCTGCCCGCACGGCGTTCTCGCGCACCGCCACCAGCGTCAGACCGAACGCCGAATGACAGATCACCCAGAGCGCCGCCACGCCCACGGCCACGACGGCCAGGGTGAAGTAGAAGAAGCCGACGTGATGGGCCAGCATCGCCGGCAGCTTGATGCCGGTGAAGCCGTCGTCGCCGCCGGTGACCGCCTTCCACTTGAAGGCGACACCCCATACCAGCATGGCGAAGGCCAGCGTCAGCATGGCGAAATAGATCTGCGTCAGCCGCACGCAGAAGTAGCCCACCACCGCGGCCACCAGCCCGGCCAGCACCACCGCCGCCGGCAGGGCGAAAATCAGCGGCCAGTTATGGGTGGTGAGCAAGATGGCGCAGGCATAGCCGCCGATGGCAAAATAGGCGGCATGGCCGAACGAGATGTTGCCGGTGAAGCCGATGACGACGTTGAGGCTCAACGCGAACAAGGCGTAGATCAGGACCTCGGTCGCGAGATCGACAGCGTAGCGGCTGCCGGCCAATGGCAGCAGCGCCAGCAGCAGCACGACGATCGCCGAAGCGATCAGATGACGGCGCTCGGGCATCCTCAGTGCCCCGTTTCAGGTCGGCCGAGTAGGCCCCACGGCCGGATGAGCAGCACCACCAGCATCAGCAGGTAGGGCAGCACGTCCTGCCAGTTGGGAGCCAATACCGTGCCGAACTGCACGACGAGACCGAAGGCCAGCGCCCCCAGGAAGCTGCCCCACAGGTTGCCCAGCCCGCCGATGATGACGATGATGAAGCACTCGTTGATGATGGTGGCGTCCATGCCCGGCACCAGCGCGATGCGCGGGGCGGCGAGCGCGCCGCCGACGCCGGCCAGCGCCGAGCCGATGGTGAACACCGCAGCATAGACCATTGGCACGTTGACGCCGAGTGCCGCCAGCATCTCGCGGTCCTGCGTGGCCGCGCGCACGACGCGGCCCCAGCGCGTGCGGTCGACCAGCAGCCACATGGCGACGGCAATCGATGGCCCGACCGCGCAGAGGAAGAGCTGGTACTGCGGCAGGACGACGAAGCCCAGGTTGATAGCGCCGCCCAGCCCCGCCGGATAGCCGACCGAATACTGGTCGGTGCCCCAGATCATCTTCGCGGCATCGCTCATCAGCAGCACGATCGCGAAGGTGAACAGGAGCTGCATCAGGTGCTCCTTGTCGTAGAGGTGCTTCAGCAGCAGGCGTTCGATCACCAGCGAGATCACCGCGAGGCTCGCGGCCGCGGCGATCACGCCCACGAAAAAGGGCGCACCCCAGCTCTTGGTCACCGTGAAGGTGATGTAGGCGCCGAACATGTAGAACATGCCGTGCGCGAAATTGATGACCCGCAGCACGCCGAAGATCAGATTGAGGCCGGAAGCGATGATGAACATGTTCATCGCCAGCGCCAGGCCATAGAACGCGTTCAGCGTGAACATGGTGAGGGTCATTGAGCAAACATCTCCCCCGTCATCCCGAGCGGAACGAGGGAAGATCCCTCGGCTTCGCCCGGGATGACGACTACGCCGCTTTATGCGGCTTCCGTCGTCACTTCGGCTGGATGTATTCCGCCGGCTCCATCATGCGATAGGCACGATCGGGCTTCTTGACCATCGGCCCCCAGAACTGGCCAATGTTGGCCTGATGCGTCTTCGCATCGATGGTGAGCTTGCCGACCGGTGTGCCGATCGACAGCCCCTCGAGGGCTTCCGCGACCTTGTCGGGATCTGTCGACTTGGCCTTCTCCATCGCCTGGGCGGCGTACATCACGCCGATATAGCCCAGCACCGCCCACTGCGGCGTCTCCGCGGTGTTCAGCTTCTTGGCGAGCCTCGCCTGAAACTCCTTATGGGAGGGATCGTTGCCGGCGTACCAGAGCTCGTAGGCGTTTGAGATCACGTTGTCAGGGTACTCGCCCTTGAGCTCGCCCGCGATCTCGTGGCTGCCGATCTCGCCGCCGGAGATCCACTTGATCTTGTTGAAGAAGCCGAGCGGAGCGGCCTGCTTGACCCACGACACGAAGTGCGGCCCCCACAGGCCCGACAGCACGCCGTCGCAGCCGGCGGCCATGACCTGGGGGATGAACGGATTGAAGTCGGTGGCGCCGAGCTTGGGCTTGAGCGTCAGCACGATCTTGGCGTCGGGCGCGTGCTTGGGCAGCGCCTTCAGGATGCCGACCTCGAGGTCGTTGCCGTAGGCATAATCGAGCTGGAGATGGCAGATCTTCGCGAGCTTGTTCTTGCCGGCCAGCATGGCCATCGTATCGCCCTCGAAGTCGGTGTTCGAGGCGGTGCGGAAGACGTACTTGTGCAGCTTGTCCGTCGTCATCTGGATGGTCTTGGGGATGGTCGCGATGTAGACGACCTTCTCCTGCTTGCTCACCTCCGACATGGCGAGCCCGACCGCCGAGGAGAGGCCGCCAAGCACGATGTCGACCTTATCCTTGGTGATCAGCTCCTTCATGGTCGAGGAGGCAGACGCCGGGTTCAGCTTGTCGTCGCGTTCGATCGATTCGATCTTGCGGCCCATGATGCCGCCCTTGGCATTCAGTTCCTCGATGGCGAGCTGATGGCCCGCCATCGCCGGCACGCCGTAGACGGCGCCGCCACCGGTGAGGGGATAGAGGACGCCGATGCGGATCGGCTGCTGGGCAGCCGCCGTCCCCGCGCCGAGGATGCCGACGGCCGCAAGCATGACACTGTATTTCATATTTTGTTTCCTCCCGGTTCGAGCACACACACGACTACGCGGGACGCTACGAACGCTGCGAGGCAACCATCGACAAGGACGGCGGCATCGCCCGCACAATCTGCACTCCGGAGCGGATGCATTTCAAGTCGTGACGCCGGAGCTCAATTGCTCGACGTCAGTTGTCTCGGGCAGGTAATGGCGGAGGGAAAGGACCTGAAATCCAACGGTCTCTTACGCGGGCGAGGCCGTCGCAGGTGTAATTCCCGCCTCGGCGTCGGGCAGCTTCTGTCGACCTTTCAGCTGGGCCTTCATGATGCGGTTTTCGGCCGCCAGGTGTTCGCTCCTTGCCAGCAGCTCCTGGTCCACCGCCCCCGTCACGTAGGCCAGGATGCACGCCTAATCCACAACCGCCCCCTGCCCGCGCCTCGGCGACGGCGTCACGGGCCTTCCGCAATACCGTACCGGACTACGTCGAGCATCGCTATGCTGACCTCACTTGGGTGCTGGGCTTCCCACCGGTCGAGTTTTTTGGGTCTTCCGGGAATCGAGTGGGTGATTGGGGAGATCATAGCGCGCGAAAAGCTTGTGGATAGCGGTCTTTCTGCGCTTTGAGGCTCGCAGTAATTTGGCACAGTGAGGGATGGGCAAAACAGTGAAGCGGCAGCGTCGTC
>CAMDOT010000125.1 GCA_945903635.1 Rhizobium sp. Q54
CTGGTCGAGCGCGCGTGCCTATCTCAAGGACGCCAAGCAGCGCAAGAACCTCACGATCGCCACGTCGGCGCACGCCACCAGGGTGCTGATCGAGAACGGCCGCGCCGTCGGTGTCGAGTACCGCACCCCCACCGGCCTGCAGGTCGCAAGGGCCCGGCGCGAGGTCATCGTTTCGGGCGGCGTCTACGGATCACCGCAGCTCCTGATGCTGTCCGGCCTCGGCCCGGCGGCGCACCTGCAGCAGCACGGCATCACGGTCGTGAAGGACATGCCGGGCGTCGGCAGCCACCTGCACGATCACTTCAACACCTACATCGCCTACAAATGCAGCCAGCCCGTCACCATGAACGACCTGGTGAACAGCCTGCCGCGGCGCATCCTGGCCGGCATGATGTACGCCTTCGGCCGCACCGGGCCACTCGCCTCGATGGGCCTCTTCGTCGGCGCGATGGTGCGCAGCGACAAGCGGCTCGAGCGGCCCGACCTGCAGATCAACATGTTCGCCTGGGCGATCAAGGAACGTAACCGCCACGGCGTGGTCGCCCAGCCTTTCTCCGCTTTCGGCCTCTCGCCGGTGCATCTCCGCCCCGACGGCCGCGGCACGGTGCGGCTGAAGTCGCCCGATCCGCTGGCGGCGCCCGAGATCCGCTTCAACTTCCTAAAAACCGCCAACGACTGGGACGCCATGCTGAAAGGCATGGCGATCTGCCGCGAGATCGGCAAACAGGCGGCGCTAAAACCGTTCGTGGTCGAGGAAATCATGCCGGGCCCCTCGGTGACGGAGGACGGTGCGCTGCGCGACTACCTGCGCGAGACCGGTGTCTCCAACCTGCATCCGGTCGGGACCTGCCGCATGGGCCACGAGCCCGACGCGGTGGTCGATCCGCAGCTCCGGGTCCGTGGCATCGCCGGTCTTCGCGTTGCCGACGCTTCGATCATGCCCTCCATCGTTGCCGGCAACACCAATGCACCCTCGATCATGATCGGCGAGAAGTGCGCCGACATGGTGCGGGCAGCGGCACGCTAAAGCCCGCTCTGCGGGACGAAAACCTTGACGGCACTACCCGCGAATGCGGAACTATTCACCGATATCGCCTCCTGCTGAGGAAGGGATCGCCCATGATCACGAAATTCGACAGCTCCTATGTCGGCTCGGTCGACCTGGAGAATCCCGGTTACGGCGGCACACCGATCAACGATCGCCACTATCCCAACGAGGAGCTGGCGGGCGTCCTGCACAAGGCGGTGGCCTACGCCAAGCAGATGGATGGGTTGGGCTACGACACCTTCTGGATGGCCGAGCATCATTTCCAGCCCGAGGGCACGGAGTGCATTCCCAACCTCCTGATGATGGCGCTCCATCTCACGGGCGTGACCAGGAACCTCCGGATCGGCTGCGGCTTCAACGTCGTGCCGATGTGGCATCCGCTGCGCCTGGCCGAGGACTATGCGATGGCCGACGTGCTGAGCGGCGGCCGCATCACCTTCGGCGTGGCGCGCGGCTATCATACCCGCGAGGTCGAGAGCTTCGGCGCGCCGCTCACCGACCAGGCGGCGAATCGCGAGATGTTCGAGGAAGGCTGCGACGTCATCTTCAAGGCCTTCAACGAGGAGAAGTTCTCGCACAAGGGCACCTACTACACGATTCCGCCTGAAGTCCCCTACCGCGGTTACACACTGAAGGACATCACGCTGGTACCACGCCCGCTGCGCTTGCCGGTCGAATGCTGGCAGCCGATCCAGAGCGGCTCCGACCGTGCCTTCGACTTCATGGCCAAGCACGGTATCTCCGGCGTGATTGGCGGCGGCTCAGCCGAAGGCGGCGCGGTAGACAAGCACATGGAAGCCTTCCAGGCGGCCTACGCGCGCCGTGGCATCAAGCTCGCTCGCGGTGAGCGCCTGTCGCTGGGCTTCCAGTTCTTCATCGGCGAGAGCCGCGAGGCGGCGATGCGGGCTGCCGGAAAATACTACGAGGAGAACATGAAGATGTTCGGCGAGCTGCGCCTGGTGCGCGCGCTCAGCGACGAGCAGATCGCGGCGATGCGCGATCCCAGCCTCGCCGCCACCACCAAGCTGCCGAGGATCGAGGATGCCGTGAAGGCCGGTGGGTTCCTAGCCGGCACGCCTGCCGACATCATCGAGCAGCTCAAGGCCGTGGAGAAACGCTACCCGGGCCTCGAGCGCGTAAGCTGCGGCATGGCGCTGGGCACGCCGCTCGCGGTGGCGCTGGAGCAGCTCGACCGCTTCGCCAAGGAAGTGATGCCGGCGTTCAAGACTCCAGTGCGCGCAGCCGCCGACTGAGGGACAGATCAATGATCTTCGAGATGCGCACCTATCTGCTGAAGCCCGGCACGGTCGCCGCCTTCGAGGAGCGCTTTGGCGCCGGCCTGCCCGCGCGGGCCAAGCTCTCGCCTCTGGCCGGACTGTGGCGCACCGAAGTCGGCACGCTGAACCAGGTCATCCATGTCTGGCCCTACAAGGACATGAACGAGCGCGACGCCATACGCGCCAAGGCGATCGAGGTCAAGGTCTGGCCGGTCAAGGTCCAGGAATTCATCCTCGAGATGGAGAGCAAGATCCTCCATCCGGCGCCGTTCTCTCCGAACTTTCCCATCGGCGAGCATGGCCCGCTCTACGAGTTCCGGACCTATACCTACAATCCCGGCGGCATTCCCAGGGTGATCGAAGCCTGGACGCCACGCATCAAGGCGCGCCACGAACTCTCGCCGCTAATCTTTGCCGGCTCCACCGATCTCGGTCCGCTCAATCAATGGGTCCATGTCTGGGCCTACAAGAACATGGGCGAGCGCGAGCGGCTGCGCGCGATTGCGATGCCGCCGGGCGGCGGCGGGATCTGGCCACCGCCGCGCCACGAGAGCGTCACCCTGCTCAAGCAGGAAGCGGTGTTCGCCCTGCCGGCGCAATGTTCACCGTGTCGATGAGGAGGAACTCATGACGGTCACCATCCGCCAGGTTGGACCCTGTTTGGGGGGCGAAGTGTCGGGCATCGACATGCGCAAGCCGCTGACGCCCGACGAGGTGGCGGCCATCCATGCCGGCATGGACAAGTACGCCGTGCTGGTGTTCCGCGATCAGAAGATAACCGACGCCCAGCAGCTCGCCTTCACCGAAAGCCTGGGCGAGATCGAGCACGCCATCGGCACCAGCCTGCGCGCAGCCAACGAGACCCGGCTGCCCACGACCTTTGCCGACGTCTCCAACCTCGACAAGAACAACACGCCCTATCCGCGCGACGACCGCCGCCGGCTGTTCGCCATCGGCAACCGCCTGTGGCACTCCGACAGCTCGTTCAAGGTCGTGCCGGCAAAGTACTCGCTGCTGCATGCCGTCAGCATTCCCTCCAAGGGCGGCAACACCCAGTTCGCCGACATGCGGGCGGCCTACGATGCGCTCGACGACGAGACCAAGGCCGAGGTCGCCGATATGGTCTGCGAACACAGCCAGATGTTCTCGCGCCAGATCATCGGCTTCTACGATTTCACCGATGAGGAGCGCGAGCGCTTCAGGCCGGTCCGCCAATGCATGGTGCGCACCCATCCGGTGACCGGGCGCAAGTCACTTTATCTCTCGTCCCACGCCGGCGGCATCGTCGGCTGGCCGATGCCCGAGGCGCGTGGCTACTTGCGCGACCTGATCGAGCACGCCACCCAGCGCGAGTTCGTCTACACCCACAAATGGCAGGTCGACGATCTGGTGATGTGGGACAACCGCCAGACCATGCACCGCGCCCGGCCCTTCCCGGCCCACGAGCCACGCGACATGCGCCGAACCACGCTGGCCGGCGTCGGCCCGACTGTGGCGCAAGCGGCAGAGGCCGCATAGCCAATACGACACCGAGGGAGACGACATGGCGATAGCCACCAAATACCTGTTCATCGTCAGCATGGATGTGACGAAGGAAAAGGAAGCGCTGTTCAACGAGGTCTACGACACCGAGCACGTGCCCCTGCTGCTCAAGGTGCCGGGCGTCCGGGCGGTCACCCGCTGGAAGACCGAGCCGGCCGCCTTCAACCTCGCCGGCGAGCGCAAGGTGCTCGATGGCGGTACGGAACCGAACTATGTGGCGATCTACGAGATCGACAGTCCCGACGTGCTGTTGAGCAAGGAATGGGCAATTGCCGGGGAGAAAGGGCGTTGGCCGGGCGAGGTTCGCCCCTTCACCTCGAATCGCCGGCACATCGTCCGCAAGATGATCTGAGCCGGACCATGCAGATCGGTTTCAACCTGCCGAACTCCGGCCCGCTTGCTGCTGTCGCTGACATGACGGAGATCGCTCAGCAGGGCGAAGCGATGGGTTTCGACTATCTCACCATGACCGATCACGTCGTGCTGCCCGACACGAAGGTGCCCGGCTATCCCTATTCCGAGAGTGGCGAGTTCTACGAGGACGCGCCGACAGCCCGGCACGAGCAGCTGATCGGCATGGCCTATATCGCGGCCAAGACGACGCGCATTCGGCTGGTGGCCGCGGTGCTGGTGATACCGCACCGCCCCGCCGTGCTGGCCGCCAAGATGCTGGCCACCCTCGACGTGCTGTCCGGTGGGAGGCTGGTCGTGGGCATCGGCGCGGGCTGGCTGAAGACCGAGTTCGACGCCGTCGTCACGACACCGTTCGCCGATCGCGGCGCGGTGACCGACGAGTACATCGACGCGTTCCGCGTGCTGTGGACCGAGTCGGCGCCGCGCTTCGACGGCCGCTACACCAAGTTCGACGGCATCGTGCTGGAGCCCAAGCCGGCACAGCGTCCGCACCCGCCGATCTGGGTCGGCGGTGAGGCCGGCCCCGCCCTGCGCCGCGCCGCCCGCGTCGGCGATGCCTGGTACCCGATCGGCAGCAACAACAAGCATCTGCTCGACACGCTGCCTCGCCTCCAGGCCGGCATCGCCCGCTTGCGCAAGGCCACCGCCGAAGCCGGGCGCGAGCCCGATGCCGTCAGTGTGGCCTATCGCGTCAAACGCTATGGCGCAGCGGTGCCGCCCACCGCCTCCAATGGCGAGCGCCGCCTGTTCTCCGGCAGCGAGGCCGACATCATCGGCGACTTCCGCGCCTTGCGGGACATGGGCGTCTCGGCAATCGACATCGATTTCGGCCGCCCGGATGCGCCGGCGATGATCGCGGAAATGCGCCGGTTCAGGACCGCCGTGATCGACAGGATCTGAATGGACAACGCGGTTGCGTCGCGGCGCGCACCTGCCTTAACGTCGCAACCAAGCTGCGCAACAACAGATCGGCACCCCCTCCCCATGGCACTAAAGACCAGCACGCCCGCCTCGCCGGGTTTCGACGCGCTCAAGTGGCGCTGCATCGGCCCGTCGCGTGGCGGCCGAGTCGTCGCCGTCTCCGGCGATCCCGTGAACCGGATGACGTTCTATTTCGGTGCCTGCGCCGGCGGCATCTGGAAGACGGTCGACGGTGGTGTGTTCTGGCGCTGTGTGTCGGACGGCATGATGGGCAGCGCGGCGGTCGGGTCGATCGCGGTGGCGCCGTCGGACTCCAACGTGATCTACGCCGGCACCGGTGAGACCGCGATCCGCCTCGACGTGTCCTACGGCGACGGCATGTACAAGTCGACCGACGCCGGCCGGACCTGGAGCCACATCGGCCTCAAGAACAGCAAGTTCATCGGCCGCATCTGCATCCACCCGCAGAACCCCGACATTCTCTATGTCGCGGCACTGGGCGATGTGTTCGGCCCCAACACCGAGCGCGGCGTGTTCCGCTCGAAGGACGGCGGCAAGAGCTGGGAGAAGATCCTCTATCGCAGTGACGTGGCGGGCGCGATCGAACTCACGATGGACCGCACCAACCCGCGCATCCTGTTCGCCTCGATGTGGGAGGCCCGGCGCAACTTCTGGAACATTTCGAGCGGCGGTCCGGGCAGCGGCCTGTTCCGCAGCACCGACGGCGGCGACACCTGGCAGGAAATTACGCGCAATCCGGGCCTGCCCGACGGCATGCTGGGCAAGATCGGCGTGACCGCGTCGCCCGCCCAGCCCGGCCGCGTCTGGGCATTGGTCGAAGCGGAGGGCGACAAGACCGGCCTCTACCGCTCCGACGACTACGGCGCACGCTGGACGATGGTCTCGGCCAATCGCGACCTGATGCACCGGCCCTGGTACTACACGCACGTCTTCGCCGACACCGGACACGCCGATACGGTCTACGTCACCAATCTCCAGATGTGGAAGTCGACCGACGGAGGCGCGAGCTTCAGCGAGATCACGACGCGGCACGGCGACAATCACGATCTGTGGATCGACCCCAACGACTGCAGCCGCATGATCGAGGGCAACGACGGCGGCGCCAACATCTCCTTCAACAGCGGCGCCTCATGGTCGACGATCTATAACCAGAAGACGGCGCAGTTCTATCGCCTCGACATCGACAACCAGTATCCCTACCGGGTCTACGGCACGCAGCAGGACAACACCTCGATCGCGGTGCCGAGCGCCTCGGAATGGGGCGTCATCACGCTGGCCGACTGCAGCTATCCGGGAACCGGCGAGAGCGGCTTCATCGCCGTCAATCCGAAGGACCACAATATCGTCTATGTCGGTGCCGTGGGCTCGAGCCCCGGTGGCGCCGGTGCGTTGCAGCGCTACGACCACCGCACGCGCCAGATCCAGCTGGTCAATGTGTGGCCCGAGGAATCGACCGGCATCGCGCCCAAGGACCTCAAGTACCGTTTCGCCTGGACCTTCCCGATCGTGTTTTCGGCGCACGACGCCGGCACGCTCTATGTCGGTGGCAACTGCGTCTTCCGCACCCGCGACGAAGGCATGAGCTGGCAGAAGATCTCGCCCGACCTCAGTCTCAACGATCTCGCGCGCCAGGGCGCTTCCGGCGGCGATATCACCCGCGAAAGTGCCGGCGCCGAAATCCACGCGACCTGCGCGTGCGTCGTCGAATCGCCGCACCGCGCCGGCGAGATCTGGGCCTCGACCGACGACGGGCTGGTCCACGTCACCCGCGACGACGGCAACGCATGGAAGAACGTGACGCCCAAGGCCATGCCGGAGCTGGCCTACGTCGGTTGCGTCGAACTCTCGGCGCACGACGCCGACACGATCTACCTCGCCGCGACGCGCTATAAGCTGGCCGACTACAAGCCCTACCTGTTCAGGAGCACCGACGGCGGCCGGAGCTGGAAGTCGATCAAGGGTGACCTGCCGGCCAACGAGATCACGCGCGTCGTCCGCGCCGATCCCGTCGCCAAGGGACTGCTCTACGTCGGCACGGAGACGGGGATCTTCTTCAGCCTCGACGACGGCGAACACTGGACGCGCATGGCGGGCGGCCTGCCGGTGGTGCCGATCTACGATCTCAAGCTCAAGGACACCGACCTCGTGGCGGCGACGCACGGCCGCTCGTTCTGGATCCTCGACGACGTGACGGGGCTGCGCGGACTCGCCGCCAAAGGAAATTCAGGGGGCCGTAAGTCGACGCGCCTGTTCGCGCCGCGCACGGCGATCCGCACCAAGCTGCACTGGAGCGCCGGCGCCAACGTCCGCGGCGGCATCGCCTACGGGCCTGCCTTCGGCATCGACGGCAGCACCGTGATCGTCGAACGACCCGACGGCACGCGGGTGCGCGAGCATCTCGACGTCGGCGAGAACCCGCCGAACGGCGCCATCGTCTATTACTGGCTGGCCGAGGAAGCCAAAGAGGCCGTGACGCTGACCTTCCGCGACTCGGCTGGTCGCAAGATCACCTCGTACGCCAGCGACGCCAAGGACGCTCCTCCCGCCCGGCGCCCGGGCACGAAGGCCGGACTGAACCGCTTCGTCTGGGACATGAAGTATCCCGGCCCGACCAAGCTCGACTACGGGCTGGCGCCGCCGCGGCCCAAGCCGCTGGCGCCCGATCCCGAGAACCCGCCCGGCCCGACCGTCGTCCCCGGCAGCTACGGCGTCGATCTCGCCGTGGGTGCCAAGGTTCAGTCGGCGACCTTCGCCGTCGAGAAGGATCCCCGCCTTGGCACGACCACGGCCGACTACGCCGCCCAGTTCGCCCTACACAAGGAGCTGGTGGCGTCGCTGTCGAAGTTGAAGCAGGCGCTCAACCGGCTGCGCCGAATGAAGCGCCAACTCGGCGACGTCGCCGAGCGCACAGCCAAGCCGGAGCGCGCGCTCCGCAACCGTGCCGTCGCGATCGGCCAGAAGCTCTCGGCCATCGAGCGCATCATGGTCGACCCCGAGCGCAAGTCGGTGCGCGACGTGCTGCGCAACCCGGCAGGCCTCAACGACACCTTGTTCGACATGATCGCCATGACGACGACGGCCGATGCGGCGCCGACCAGTCAGACGAAAGCCGTGTCACGCGAGGTCATGGACAAGGTCGATGGCGAAATCGCCAAGTTCGAAGCGCTGGTGAAGGGCGAGGTCGCCGATCTCAATGCCAAGTTGACCAAGGCCCGCGTCGACCAGGTGGCGACGGCGTAGGGTCTTCAGGAAGAATCTCTTTCCTCGCCCGTCATCGGGGGAGGTGTCACCGTCTTACGGTGACGGAGGGGTCTGACCCCATCGCCCTCGTATAACGAGGGCACTTCCCCTTCGCGGCCTCCGCGAAGGGGAAGAGAATGATCCCCGTCCCGTCAGATCTTGATGTCGGCCTTCTTGATGATCTCGCCGAACGACTGGTTTTCGCGGGCGATGGTCTCGCGGAAGGCAGCCGCATCAAGATAGCTGGGGTAGTTGCCGCTCGTCACCAGTTTGTCGGTCACGTCGGGAGCCTTCGCCGCCTCGCCGAGCGCCTTGCTGAACTTCTCGACGATCGCCGCCGGCGTGCCCTTGGGCGCCAGGATGCCGTACCAGGCGTCGCCGCCGATCTTGCCGTAGCCCTGCTCACGCAAGGTCGGGATGTTGGGCGCGCCCGGCCAGCGCTTCTCGCCCAGGATGGCGAAGCATTTCAGCCGGCCGGCGGCGATGTGCGGCAGCGTGGTCGGATCGAACTGCACCTGGATCTGGCCCGACAGCAGGTCGTTGGTGGCGGGCGCGCTGCCCTTGTAGGGCACATGCACCATCTTCACGCCGGCCTCGATGTTGAACATCTCGCCATAGAGCTGGGTGATGGTGGCGAGCCCGGCCGAGCCGAAGTTGATCTTGCCGGGGTTCGCCTTGGCGTAGGCGATGAACTCCTGGAGGTTGTTGGCCGGCACCTGCGGGTTGATGCCCATGCCGATCCAGGAAGTGGCCACGCGGCCGACCGGAATGAAGTCGGTCGCCGGATCGTAAGGCAGCGGCTGGAGATGCTGGGTGATGCAGACCATCGCCGTCGTGGTCGTGAGGAAGGTGTAGCCGTCCGGGGTCGCGTTCTTGACGTGCTCCGCCCCGATCGCGCCGCTGGCGCCCGCCTTGTTGTCGAACAGGACGCTCTGGCCCAGCAACGATGCGGCGCGCTCGACCACGATGCGCGTGGTGATGTCGGAGGGTCCACCGGGCGGATAGGGAACGACGACGCGGATCTGGCGTGCCGGCCAGTCGCTCTGAGCGGAGACGATCGTCGGCGCTGCAACCGCGCCGGCCGCCGACGCGGCGATGAAAAGACGCCGGCTGATTCGCGGCGAACTGCCGTTGCGATGGTACAATGTTGTTTCCTCCCAAGCCGTTTTGCCGCCGAACCTACACCACCTGTGGCGACCTGGCAGCGTCTCCATGTCGATCAAGTTGCCAATTCCACGTCGGCATAGTTATCTGCCACGCACGTCGGTTCTTCCGGCTAGCCTGCCCGGCGAAGGGAACACACCGTGAGCGGCAACATATCCGTCACCGCCAAGCAACTGCGGACCCCGAGAGCCGCAGCCGTTGCCGGACTTCTGTTCGCGGCCCTCCTCATTGCCGTGCTGACGCTCTTCCTTTCGTCGGTCCCGAAGGACCCCTTGGAGAAAGGTGCCTGGCTGTCGGTCAGCGTCGGCAAAGTCGTGCTCGCCATCAACCTCATTCCTTTCGCCGGTGTTGCATTCCTGTGGTTCATCGGCGTTGTGCGTGATCGCCTGGGAGAGGCGGAGGATCGCCTGTTCTCGACGGTATTCCTGGGAAGCGGCCTGCTGTTCCTTGCCATGCTGTTCGTGTCGGCCGCCACGTTCGGTGCGATCGTCGTGGTCTATGCGGCCTGGCCGGACAGTCTCGCCAATTCGCCCACCTTCGCGCTTGCGCGTGCCTTCGCCTACGTCGTCATCAACGTCTACGCCATCAAGATGGCGGGCGTGTTCATGATGGTCACCTCGACGCTCGGTCTCCGGACCGGCTTCATCGCGCGCTGGATCGCCATCCTGGGACTGGTCCTGGCGCTTTGCCTGCTGTTCGGCAGCCAGTTGTTCGACTGGAGCTTTGCCGTGTTTCCCGCCTGGGTCCTGTTGATCAGCGGCTACATTCTGGTCGACAACTTCCAGCTCGTCCCGCCGCGCCGTGCCTAGCGCCCGGCACTGTCGTCAGTTCTTGCGGAGTCCGGGATTGACGGCAAAGGACGCGCCGGCTTCGCCGCCGGCGTCGTACGCCATGGGCGACACCAGCCGGCTTGCTCGGTGTACCGTCCGAAGCTTCAGGTCGAGCTTCTCCAGTTCGGCGTCGACGACCGCCGCCTTGAGGACGACGAGGCCACGCCCTGTGCTGTGGTTCACCACGTCCCGCGCCGCCTTCATCGCCATCAGTCTGTCGGCGATGGACGCGACCATGCCCAGCGCAAAGGATGCGTTCGCCATGTGCCGTTCCTGGTGCCGGAAGCGCTGGTACTCGGATCCGGTCTTGTAGCGGCCTAGTTCTGTCCGGACCGCGGTGTCGATCACTTCGGTCAGGTAGTGCGCCACCTCGACGTCTGAACGCAGGCCGAAGAAGACGTATCTCCCCTCGCCCGCGGGGTTCTTCTCGCGCCATACGCGGCAATCGCAGAACTCGGCGATGGCACCGATGCAATCGTCGAGTGGGATGCGCTTCTTGCGGTGCGTCTCATAGGCGAGCCGCTCGCAGGGCGCCTCGCGGATCTCGACATCGGTCAGAGAGAGATCGTAGCGGTCGAGCAGCTCGGCAACCTTGGCCGCCGCCGCCAGCGCCTCGCCTTCGGTGCAGCCGTTGTCGATGGTCTTGGCGCGCAGACCCTGGATGCGGGTCCGGAGCTTGTCCAGCGCGTCTCCGGTCACTTGCCCGGTCACTTGGCCCGGTTCCTGTAACCCTGGATGAGGGCGAATGCGATGCCGATGGCCAAGCCCGGGAGCATCGAGTAGATCGCGATACCCGCCGCCCCCATCTCGCAGCCGCCCGAATCGCCCGGCGTGCCGCAGCGGGAATCGAGCAGATGGGCGGCCGTCAGGACGATGAAGAACATCGCCACCGGTGCCACGATCAGGCCGGCCAGTCCGAAAGCAAACACTCTGACGATGAGGCGAAGCACTAGGCTGCTTCCTTGTCGTTGCCCTCGCCCACGCGCGCGGCCAGCGATGCCGCCATGAACTCGTCGAGGTCGCCGTCGAGCACCTTCTGCGGATCGGAGCGCTCCACGTTGGTGCGCAGGTCCTTCACCATCTGGTAGGGCTGCAGCACGTAGGAGCGGATCTGGTGGCCCCAGCCGATGTCGGTCTTGTTGGCCTCGATCTCCATCCGCTCGGCCTCGCGCTTCTGAAGCTCGACCTCGTAGAGGCGCGCCTTCAGCATCTGCAGCGCCTTGGCGCGGTTCTGGTGCTGCGAGCGCTCCTGCTGCACGGCAACGGCGATGCCTGAAGGAAGGTGCGTGATGCGCACGGCCGAATCGGTCTTGTTGACGTGCTGGCCGCCCGAACCCGAGGCGCGATAAGTATCGACGCGCAGGTCCTTGTCCAAAAGCTCGATCTCGATGTCGTCGTCGACCTCGGGATAGACCCAGACCGAGGCGAAGCTGGTCTGGCGGCGCGCATTGCCGTCGAACGGCGAGATGCGCACCAGGCGATGCACGCCCGACTCGGTTTTCAGCCAGCCGTAGGCGTTCGGTCCCTCGACCTTGTAGGCGCACGACTTGATACCGGCCTCTTCACCGGCGCTCTCTTCGAGCCAGCTCACCTTGAAGCCGCGGCGTTCGGCCCAGCGCGTGTACATGCGCGCCAGCATCTCGGCCCAGTCCTGGGCTTCCGTGCCGCCAGCGCCGGCATTGATCTCGATATAGGCGTTGTTGCCGTCGGCTTCGCCCGACAGCAGCGTCTCGAGCCGCGCCTTGGCGGCCTCGGTACGCGCTTCGCCGAGCGCCCGCTCGGCATCGGCGATCATCGCCTCGTCCTTCTCGGACTCGGCCATCTCGATCAGCCCGACATTGTCGTCGATGGCGGCACGCAGCCGCTTGATGGTGGCGATCGCGGTCTCGAGCCGCGTGCGCTCCTTCATGATGGCCTGGGCCTGCTTCGGATCGTTCCACAGCGCCGGATCCTCGGCGCGCGCATTCAGCTCGTCTAGACGTACGACCGCCTGGCCGTAGTCAAAGACGCCTCCTCAGGAGCTCGAGCGACTCCTCGATCTCCTTCACCATCGACTGGGCTTCAGCGCGCATTTCCTAAATCCGTTCGTCAGTAGGTCTCGCCGGTCCCCGAGAGGCCGGGACGCCGGCCGCCACCCGCCTGAAGCGGGCCGCCGGCGGGGTCTATACCGGAATAGGGGGCGGAGCCGTCAAGCGGCATGAACAACTCGCCGTCCGAGCCGGGCTCGGTGCCGGGCTTGAAGACCTCGTCGATAGTGCCCCCTTCATAGGAGAAGCGGACCATGCGCAGTCCCGGCGGGATGCGGAACGGCGTCGGCGGCTTGCCCTTGAAGATTTCCTTGGCGATCTGCTCGTAGATCGGCACGGCGTTGCCACCGCCGGTCTCGGCATTGCCCGGGCCCAGGGTGCGCGGCTCGTCGAAGCCGATATAGACGCCGACGGTGATGTCGGGCGTGGCGCCCAGGAACCAGTTGTCGCGCGCGTCATTGGTCGTACCGGTCTTGCCGGCGATCGGGCGGCCGAGTGCCGCCAGCCGGCCGGCGGTGCCGCGTGTGGTGACGCCCTGCATCATGTGCACGACCTGGTAGACCGCGGCCGGATCGTGGAAGGGCTTGCGCGAATCGATGAGTTCCGGGGCCGCCGGCTTGGCGCCGGCCGCGGCCTCGCCGCATCCCTTGCAGGCGCGCGGCTCGTGGCGATAGACGGTCTTGCCGTTGCGATCCTGCACGCGGTCGACGAGGCTCGGCGTCAGCTCGAGCGCGCCGTTGGCGAGCATGGCGTAGGCCATGGTCATGCGCAGCAGCGTCGTCTCGCCCGCGCCCAGCGCCATCGGCAGATAGGCGCCCATGCCGTCGGTCACGCCGAAGTCCTTGGCGACCTGGACCACGTTCTTCATGCCGACCTGCTGCGCCATGCGCACGGTCATGAGGTTGCGCGACATTTCCAGGCCGCGGCGCACCGTGGTCGGACCGAGATAGTCGCCGCCGTAATTCTTGGGCGACCAGACCGGTTGGCCATGGCCGGGGTCGTAGCTGAAGGGGGCGTCGAGCACGATGGTGGCCGGACTGAAGCCCGCATCCATCGCCGCGAGATAGACGAACGGCTTGAAGGCCGAGCCCGGCTGGCGGGCGGCCTGGACAGCACGGTTGAACTGGCTGCGGCCGTAGGCCCAGCCGCCGGACAGCGCGAGCACGCGGCCGGTCTGGGTATCCATCACCACGACGCCGCCTTCGACGTTGGGGATCTGACGCAGGCCGTAGGTTCTCGGCGGATAGGGTTTGGCGTTGGCGCCCGCCGGCTGGGTGACCTTCTCGACGATGATGACGTCACCCACGCTCACCACGTCACGTGGCGCGCGCGGCGGATTGCCGACGCGCTGGTCCGGCAGGGTCGGCCGCGCCCAGGTCATCTCGGCGAAGGGTACGGTGCCCTCGCCACCGCCATCACCCGTAGAGGGCAATCCGATGACCTGCACCGATTGCGCGTCGACCTTGCTGACCACGGCGAGATGCCAGTCGGACGGGCCGAACAGCGGACGGCGCTGGACGATGCGGGCGAACTCTTCCTCCCACACGCTCATGTCGGGGATCTTGGCGTAGGGCCCGCGCCAGCCGTGGCGGCGGTCGTAGGTGATCAGCCCGTCGCGCAGCGCGGTATCGGCGGCGGTCTGCTTGGCGGGGTCGAGCGTCGTGCTGACGGTGAGGCCGCCTTCATAGAGGCCCTTCTCGCCGTAGGCCGCCATCAGGTTGCGGCGCACTTCCTCGGCGAAGAAGTCGGCCGTCGTCGTCTCGGTGGCGCTGCGGCGGCGAAGCTGCAGCTTCTCGGCGCGCGCCTTCTGCGCTTCGGCGGCGGTGATGTAGCCGTCCTCCTGCATGCGGGTCAGCACATAGTCGCGACGGGCGTAGGCTTCCTTCTCGTTGCGCACGAGGTTGTAGCGGTTCGGCGCCTTGGGGAGTGCCGCGAGATAGGCGATCTCCGACAGGGTGAGCTCGTCGAGAGACCTGTCGAAATAGTTGAGGGCCGCCTGGGCCACGCCGTAGTTGCCCGAGCCGAGATAGATCTCGTTCAGATAGAGTTCGAGGATTCGCTCCTTGGAGTAGGTCTCCTCGATGCGGAAGGCCAGAATCGCCTCGCGGATCTTGCGCGCGAGCGTCGCCTGGTTGGTGAGCAGGAAGTTCTTGGCGACCTGCTGGGTAATGCCCGAGGCGCCTTCCGGCCGCTTGCCGGGGTTGGTGATGTTGGAAATCATGGCGCGCACGACGCCGATGAAGTCGATGCCGGGGTGGGTGAAGAAGCGCTGGTCCTCGGCCGCCACGAAGGCCTCGGGCACCAGCTTCGGCATGGCCGCGACCGGCACGAACACACGCTTCTCGCGGGCATACTCGGCCAGCAGCCGTCCGTCGGCCGCGTACAGGCGCGTCACCGTCAGCGGCTGGTAGTCGGCCAGCTGCTTGTGGTCGGGCAGGCCGTGGGTGAAATGCCAGAACAGGCCCGCCACGGTGCCGGTGCCCACGATGACGACGGCCGTGGCGAAGGCCAGCAGGACTTTGAACAGGTTGAGCACGGTCATCTTCTACGCGGCGCTTTTCGGGGCAGCAACGGCGACAATGGCCGCGACTTACGCCTTTCTTGTGGCGGCGGAAGCGGCAAAATGGGCATCGACGGAGGCGCGAAGGGCCCGCGCCAGTGAAAGCTGGTGCTGGCGGACCGTCAGCAGCTTCTCGTCCTGGCGATTAGAGAGGTAGCCGAGTTCGACCAGGGCCGCCGGGATGTCCGGCGAGGTCAGCACGGCAAAGCCCGCCTGGCGGTGGGTCCGGGGCAGCAGGCGCACGCCGTTGTGACCGAAAGTCTGCACGATCGTGTCGGCGAGCCGGCGCGAATCGTTCACCGTGCCGCGCTGGCTCATGGCGACCAGGGTGCGCGCGACATTGTCGTCCTTATCCGAGAGCTTCATGCCCGCAATCACGCCATCGGCGCGGTTCTCGCGGGCGGCCAGCGCTGCTGCCTCGCGGTCTGTCGCCTCTTCGGACAGCGTGTAGACCGAGGCCCCGCGGATATCGGGATTGTCGTGCGAATCGGCATGCAGCGACAGGAACAGATCGGCCTTGGCCGCCTGGGCGCGCGCCACCCGTTCGCGCAGCGCCACGAAATTGTCGGTGCTGCGCGTCAGCAGCACGCGGTAGCGGCCGCCGGCCAGCAGTTCCTTCTGCAGGTCGCGGGCGATTGCCATGACGACCGATTTTTCCTGGGTGCCGCGCAGCCCGAGAGCACCGGGGTCCCTGCCGCCATGGCCAGGGTCGAGGAAAACAAGCTTGGGCTTTGGTAGCGGCGTCGGCTTCTTCACCGTCTTTGGGGTGGGTGCGTTCGCCCAGGCATCGAGGCTGCCCGCGCCCAAAGCTGTGAGACCGGCCAACCCGGCAAGCAGACCACGGCGATGGAGGGCGGACATGGCTGACGCCAATTCTTAAAATCAGAGGGGTTATTAATTACCGAGATATGTTAATCTAAATACATAACTTCTCCAATAATTTCAAATTTTATCAATTAGTTACCGAACAATACTCATCTCACTCAATCTTTTGATTGTCGCACCCGTTCGAACCCCGTATGTTGCGTCCCGCGAGCAGTCGCCGTCGTTCGTAGCGCCCCCTCCAGGGGTGGCGCTCCGGCGGCAGTCCCCAGCCGGGCCAGCGCTTGCGCCCTTTTTGTTCAGCAAAAACGGGCGCGGCGGGTTCGCCAAAGGATTGTTAGACAGGCGGTGGCTATCAGGAACACCGAGGTTGGCAGGACCCTGTCGTGGTCCGGCGGCGCGATGCTTCCCCGTCTTGGCCGATGTTGGCCGTTCGACGGGTTGATGGCGCTCCGTCCCCCTCGCGCCAGAGAGGCGGCTTGGCCGCCGGTTGCTCGCGCCGGTTGGGATCGAACGCCTCGGGAGCGAGCCCATGGCAAGGCGTATGCTCATCGATGCCAGTCACCCGGAAGAAACACGGGTCGTCGTCGTCGATGGAACGAGACTTGAAGAATTCGATTTCGAAACCTCGACCCGCAAGCCCCTCAAGGGCAACATCTACCTCGCGAAGGTCATTCGCATCGAACCGTCGCTGCAGGCGGCGTTCGTGGAATACGGCGGCAATCGCCACGGCTTCCTGGCCTTTTCGGAAATCCACCCTGACTACTATCAAATCCCGGTCGCCGACCGCGAACGGCTGATCGCCGAGCAGCAGCGCCTGCACGCCGAGGCCGACGACGACCACGAGCCGCGACGGCGCCGCAACCGCGTCGACCGCAGCGACATCGAGGACGCCCGCGCCGAACAGCGCGCCGAGTCCGCACCGGAACCGGTGACGGAGACCGCCGGCGAGGAAACTGCTGCCGCCCCGGCCGAGAACGGCCATATCGAAGAAGCATCCGCTTCAGAAGCAACGGCCACCGAGACACCGGTCACCGAAGCTGCACCTCCCGCGGAAACACCGGTCGAGCCCGCTCCCGTGGAGCCCGCTGCTCACGAGCCCCCTACCCCCGAGCCCCGGGCGACCGAGGCCGTGGCTGCCGAGTCCCATGCTCCCGAGTCAGCAGCCTCCGAGCCGCAGGCCCAGCCGGCCGCCATTGCCAGCGAACGCCTCGATGGACCGGTGCTTGTCGAACCTTCGGAAGCACCGGCGCCAGCCGACCTTCATGAGCAGGTCCCCGAAGCTTCGGCCGACGCAGCGCCTGAGACGGTGTCTGAATCCGGCGAGCACCCCACCGATCGGGGCCCGACCGATCCGTCTGAAGCGCCGCAACCCGAGGTCACGGTAGAAACCCTGGGCGGCGACGACGCGGGCGAGGAGCGCGAGACGCGCGAGCGCCGCCGTCGCAACCCGATCCGCCAGTACAAGATCCAGGAAGTCATCAAGCGCCGGCAGATCCTGCTGGTCCAGGTCGTGAAGGAAGAGCGCGGCAACAAGGGCGCCGCCCTCACCACCTACCTGTCGCTGGCCGGCCGCTACTGCGTGCTGATGCCCAACGCCGGTCGTGGCGGCGGCATCTCGCGCAAGATCTCCAACCCCGCCGATCGCAAGCGGATGAAGGAGATGCTGGGCGAGCTCGACGTGCCGCAGGGCATGGGCGTGATCCTGCGCACCGCAGGACTCGAACGCAGCAACATCGACATCAAGCGCGACTATGAATACCTCTCGCGCCTCTGGGACTCGATCCGCGAGCTCACCATGCGCTCGACGGCGCCGGCGCTGATCTACGAGGAAGGCGACCTCATCAAGCGCTCGCTGCGCGACGTCTACGACACCGACATCGCCCAGGTGCTGGTCGAGGGCGAAGCCGGCTTCGAGGCCGCCAGCGGCTTCATGCGCCAGCTCGTGCCGCACCAGGCCAGCAAGGTCGAGCTCTACAAGGAGCAGATCCCGCTGTTCCACCGCTACCAGGTGGAAGCGCAGTTCGACGCCATGCATTCGCCGACCGTGCAGCTGCGCAGCGGCGGCTACATCGTCATCAATCCGACCGAGGCGCTGGTCGCCATCGACGTCAACTCGGGCCGTTCGACCAAGGAACGGAACATCGAGGAGACGGCGCTGCGCACCAACCTCGAGGCGGCGGAAGAAATCGCCCGCCAGGTCCGCCTGCGCGATCTCGCCGGCCTGATCGTGATCGACTTCATCGACATGGAGGAGACACGGCACCAGCGTCAGGTCGAGCACAAGGTCAAGGATGCGATGCGCACCGACCGCGCCCGCATCCAGATCGGCCGTATCTCGGCCTTCGGCCTGCTCGAGATGTCGCGCCAGCGCCTGCGGCCCAGCCTGCTCGAACATTCGACCGAACTCTGCCCGCATTGCGCCGGCATCGGCCGCATCCGCTCCATCGAATCTGCCGCGCTGCATGCGCTGCGGGCCATCGAGGAGGAAGGCGTCCGCCGCCGGGCGACCGAGATCCTGGTCAGCGTGCCGCCGAAGGTGGCCTCCTACCTGCTCAACCAGAAGCGCCACACGCTCTCCGAGATCGAGATGCGCTACAGCTTCATGGTCGCGGTCGAGGCCGACGACGAACTGAACGCCGCCGACTGCGAGATCGAGCGCGTGCGCACGCGCCGCGAAGAACGCGACCGGCCGGCCCAGGAACTGGCCCGCGCCAACTACGACGAGGTCGCGCGCGAGGCGCCGCTCGGCGACGAGCCCGACGACGTCGAGGATCGCGAGGCGGGAGAAGCCGCCGAACCCGGCGAGCGCGGTGAACGCCGCCCCGAGGGTGAGGAAGGTGAAGGCGGCCGTGGCCGACGTCGCCGCCGCCGTCGTCGCCGGGGTGACCGCCCAGAAGGCGAAGGCGCAGATCGGGCTCCCCGGGCGGCCGGCGAGGAGTTTGCCGCCGACGATCGTGGTTCGAATGGTGCGGCCGAAAACGGTCATGACCAGCCGCCCCGCGATAGACAGGTGGGCGATGGACAGGCGGACGATGGGCCGGACGGCGAAGCGGCCGAGGGCGAAGGCGCCCGTGCCGACGGCGAACATCGCTCCAGTGGCGGCCCCATTGGTGATCGTGGCGAAGCTGACGGCGATCGCCGTCGTCGTCGTGGACGTCGCGGCGGTCGTCGCCGGCGTCGCGAGCCCGGCGAGGGCGAGCCCAACGGCGAGCAGGCCCCACGCGACAACGACTACACGTCGGAGCAGTTCGCCTCCGATGCCCCCGCCCGGCATGAGAATGGCGGCGAGGCGATGCCAGAGTCGCAGCACGAATCGCGAGACGAGCCGGCACATGAGCC
>CAMDOT010000126.1 GCA_945903635.1 Rhizobium sp. Q54
CCGTGACGGCATGGACGTCGGCCATCAGCTTCGCGGCGGCGCGGTTTCGCTTGTCGGAGACGGTCATGAAGGAGGTTCCCCTGGCCACGAGATTGGGCTGCGAGAATGGTACGGGCTAGGCCTCCCAGGCGGCAAGGGGTAGACTTCCGGCAGAGGCGCACAAGCGTCCGGGATCGACGCCAAGGATCGATGGAGGAACCCGACATGGCACGCACTCTCAGCATCGAACCACTCACCATCGAACCATTGGCCGGCACATCGTTCGGCGCCGTGGTCACGGGCGTGAAGGTGACTACGCTCGAAGACGCCACCTGGCACGAACTCTATGCCGCCTGGCTAAAGTACGCGCTCCTGATTTTCCCCGACCAGCACCTGAAGCGCGCCGAGCAGATCGCCTTCGCCAAGCGCTTCGGGCCGCTCGAGTTCGAGATGGCGGCGATCAGCAACGTCAAATCCGACGGCTCGCTCCGCATCGAGGCCGACAACGACGACGTGATGAAGATCCTGAAAGGCAACATGGGCTGGCATTGCGACAGCACTTATATGCCGGTGCAGGCCAAGGGCGCGGTGTTCAGCGCCGAAGTGGTGCCAACCGTCGGTGGCCACACCGGCTTTGCCGACATGCGGGCGGCCTGGGATGCGCTGGACGGCACGCTCAGGGCCAGAATCGAGACGCTCGCGGCTCACCACTCCCTGCATCACAGCCAGTCCAAGGTCGGCCACGAGACCAAGAAGCGCGACGGCGAATACAACGGCTACGGCCTGCACGACGGGCCGGTCCCGCTACGGCACTTGGTCAAGGTCCACCCTGAGACCGGCCGCAAGTCACTGCTGATCGGCCGTCATGCCCACAACATTCCAGGTCTCGACAAAGCCGAGTCGGAGCGGCTGCTGCAGGAACTGGTCGACTTCGCCTGCCAGCCGCCGCGCATCTATCATCACGACTGGACGGCCGGTGATGCGGTGGTGTGGGACAACCGCTGCCTGCTCCACCAGGCGACACCGTGGGACATGACGCAGCCGCGCGTGATGTGGCACAGCCGCATCGCCGGCGATCCGGCGAGCGAAGCTGCCCTCCACTGACCTGCCGCCACCGACCTGCTGTTAGTGCGGCGGCATCGGGATGAAGAGCGGTGGCGGAGCCTTGCTGCCGGGCGGCCGCAGATAGACATAGAATGGCGTGCGGCGTTCGACGACATCGTCACCCGGCTGCGCTCTTTGACTCACCAGCAGGTCGTCCTGGATGCGGACATGCATGTAGCCCGGCATGAGTTCAGCCCAGTTGGCGACGTCGGGCGTGAACAGGACGTCGTAGGCATAGTCCTTGGCGACGGTGACGACGCCGGCACCACCTGGATCGGCGGGCTTTGACGGCACCTGCTGCCAGACCATGCCGGACTGCACGTAGACCGCCACAGGATTGATCATGACGTAGAGCGGGCCATCCGGGTTGGTGTTCTGCAGCGAGAGCGTCATGCGGAACGATTTACCGTCCGTGACGGCAACGATACGCCTGAGCTCGACATAGAGCGACCGCATCGCCTTATTCTCGAGTTCCAGCCGCGCCTGGCGCTGCTGCTTCACGAGATGGGACTGGTAGCGGCCGACTCCGGCATCGACGGCGAAGGCCAGCATCACCATCACGACGACGCCCAGCAGCACGGGCGAATGCCACAGGCCGGGCGGATGGCCGAGCTTCGAAGTGACTTGGGCCGGCGCCGCCGTTTCCTTGCGTGGCGCCTCGCGCAATTGGTCGATCAGCGGCACGCGCGTTTCGGCCCGACGCTTGGTCAGGCGCAGTTCGGACTGCGCGGCCGCAAGCTGCCGCCGGAGATCGCGGATCAGCTCGTCCTTGTCGAGAGGTTCGCCGCTCATGCGACGATCGCGCCGTTGGCGATATGGACGATCTGCTCGGCCTGTTCGGCCAGGGCGAGATTGTGCGTGACCAGAACGAGCGTGGTGCCGAGTTCGCGATTGACCGCAAGCAGCTCGTCCATGATCTCGATCTCGGTCTGCTCGTCGAGATCGGAGGTCGGCTCGTCGGCCAGCAGGAGCGCGGGATCATTGATCAGCGCGCGCGCGATCGCGGCGCGACGCTGTTCACCGGCGGAAATCTCCGAGGGATAGGCATCGAGATAGCCACCGAGCCCCATGCGGTCGAGCAGGCCCGAGGCTCTGGTGTAGGTCGCGGCCGTCGATTGCCGCCGGCCCAGCATCGCCGGCAGGGCGACGTTGTCGATCAGGCGGAGCGTCGGCAACAGGCTCGCGAACTGGAAGACGTAGCCGATCTTCTCGTTGCGGAAGGCCGCCAGCGCGGTCTCCGACAGCCGCCACACATCGGTACCCCCCACTTCGATGGTGCCGGCAGAGGGGCGGCTGAGGCCGCCGATCATCGCCATCAGAGTCGACTTGCCCGAGCCCGAGCGGCCGATGATGGCCGCAAACCGGCCGGCCGGCACATCGAGGTCGATGCCTGCGACCGCGTTCACGACACCGCGCTCGGTCCTATAACTCTTGCCCACCTGTCGGCATGCGAACATCGCTCAGCCCTCGCCACGCACGAGGTCGTAGGCGTCGCGGCGGCTTGCCTGCCATGCCGGATAGAGCGCGCCCACGGCACCGATGGCCGCGGCCAGGAGGATCGCCGCGGCGGCAAAGGCCACCGTGTGCGGCAGGTCGAGCCAGACGAACGGCACGCCGATATTGTCGAGGTAGTAGACCAGCGAGCGCTCGTAGAGACGCATCACCAGCACGCCCAGGGTGACGCCCAGCACGCCGCCGACGCCGGTAGCGATCACCGCCTCGACCACCATGACGCCGATCAGCTGCGCGCCGCTCGCGCCAATCGCCTTCAACAATCCGAGTTCGGCCCGCCGCTCCGTGACGATCGCCGAGAACAGCACGCTCACCATGACCGCCATGCTGGCGAACATCAGCACCATCAAGGCGAGAATGCCCTTTAGCAGCGCTGCCAACCCCTGGCGGATGCCGGACAGCGAGGAGTCGCCGGTCACGACCTTGGCGCCCTTGACCGCCGACAGGATGGCGAAGCGGGCCTGCAGCGACGTGGCGCCGGGCGCCAGCTCGATCAGGAAGCCGGTGACCTTGCCCGGTGCAAGCACGGCGGGCCGCTGCGGCATGCTGGCCGCCAACGTCTCCAGGGTCGCGAACGACATGAAGACGCCGCGCTCATGGGTGCCGACGCCGGTACGGCCGAGCTTGCCGTAGACGACGTGCGGCTTGCCGAAGATCAGGAGCTGCGAGCCCAGCGGCGCATCACGGCCGGCACCCAGGATCACGTCGCCGGCCTGCAGTTCACGGCCGAGCTTTTCCCTGAGCCATGGCTGGATCGTGAAGTCGAGCGCCGGATCGATGCCGATCAGGTCGACCAGCTCGTGATGGCTGCCGATGCCGGAATGCTCGACCCGCGCGATCTTCTGTGGTGCCGCGCGCGCGACGCTGGCGATGCGCGCCTTGGCCAGGACATCGGCGTCGAGCACCAGGTCGGTGGGCTCAACCGTGAGCAGCGCCGCAGTGATGTTGGTGAGCGCCCCCTCGGGTACCACCATCATGTCGGCGCCGAGGCGCGTGAAACCCACGGCCATGCTGTCGTCGATGCTGCGCATCAGGGTGGCGCCGGTGAAGACGACCCCGCTGCCGATCGCCACCGCGGCGATCAGCAGGAGGCTGCGCGCCTTGCGGCGTCCGAGGTTCTGCAGCGCCAGGTTGGCGAGCAGCCTCAAAGCGTGCAGGAGCGCGTGTGCTTCATGTGCTCCAGCTTGGTCGGGATGATCACGCAGTCATGATGCCCGCCGTTGCTCGGCAGGATGCCGACCAGCGTGTCGGTCGAGGTATCGATGACCGCGATGCCGCTCGACTGGCGCTGGAAGCCGCTAAAGGGCGTCAGCACGTATTTGCCGTCGTAGGTGATCGCCGGCGTCTGCAGGTCGGGGCCAATGCCCTGGATCTCCTTCAGGATCGTCCAGGTCTTGGTATCGACCACCATGATGCCGCTGTAGGCGGGCGACGGATGCAGGATGGACAGGTAGAGCTTCGAACTGTCCATCGAGAAGACCATGTGGAACGGGTTCGGATACTTGCCGCGCCACAGCGGATCTTCTACGTGCGCCACCTTGCGCCATTTCTTCGGGTCGGGGTCGCTGCAAGCGAAGATCGAGCAGTTGTTTTCCCGGAGGTTGTTCATCATCACCAGGAACTTGCCGTCGGGCGAGAAGCCGATCTCGTGGCCGGGCGAGTGGACCTTGTCGAAGACGACCTTCCACGTGTCCTTGTCGATCTGCTCGACCGGATACTGGTCCTGCGAATCCTTATTGAACTGCAGGAAGGCCGCCGGCTCGAAATTCCTTTCTGGGTCGAGGATGCAGATGCCGCCGCAGAGGCGCACGACAGTGGCGGCCCAGCGGCCCTCGGGGTGCCAGATCGTGCCGTCGGCGCCGGTCAGTGTGAGCGGCGCGTCGCCGGGTGTCGCGCCTTCCTCGACGAACAACTCGCCCATCGGCACCATTTCCCAGTCGATCTTGTTGCCCTTGGTGCCGCGGTAGTCGTAGAGGCCGGTCGTGGCGTCGGGATAGATCTTCTTGATGGTGAGCGTGCCGCCCTTGATCCAGGCATCGCGCAGCTCGGGCACGTTGGGCGTCCAGTCGAACTTGAGGGCCGCTTTCACCCTCGACGTCGTGCGATCGAAGCAGGCGGCAATGTCCTTCTGGCCATCGGTGACGAAATAGGACTGTGCGTCCTTGGGATTGACGGTGACGTGGACGCCGAGGCCGAGGCCGGTGGTCTCCGCGACGTTCTCGATCATCTGCATCTGCGTGCCGTCGAAGCGGACGCGATAGATGTTGGTACCAGGTGCCGGCGGCACGGAGTCGTCTACCGGGATGCCATAGATCCGCGAATTCATGCCGCCCTGCGTCGAGTTGACGAATTCGAAGCCGTGATACGGATCGGAGCTCGGGAAGGCGCAGAGATGGTGGCTGATCGGATTGTAGTCGCCATAGTTCCAGTACCAGATCGAGGCCAGCACGCGGTTCGAATTGAGGTCGAGCGCATAGGTCCCGCCGCCCAGCTTGGTCGGCAGCAAGGCGATCCATTTGCCGAGACTGCGTCCCTTGATGTCGGCCTGCGAGTCGACGATCTCGCGCGTGATGCGTTGTTGCTGGGGACCTGTGCCGCTGGCCTGGAAGACGCCGGTATCCGTGCCGCCGCCCAGCGCGTTGTAGCCAAGGACGGCCGCCTCCGCGACGCCTGCGGTTCCGACGGCGACGTTCAGCATGGTGCGCCGGCTCATCCGGGTCTTGCGCACCGGGGCCGCGGCCGCTGCGGCCTTGGCCTTCTCGACGGCGTCTTCCTGCTTGGCGATCAGGTAGGTCTGGAACTCGGCGCGGTCCCTTTCCAGCACTTCGGCGTTGCGCTTGAGGAATTCGTCGATCGAAGCCTTGCGCGCCGGAAGATTTGGCTCCGCGGCCGCAGCAATGATCGAAGCGGCACCCAACTCAGGGGAGACCGTCTTGGTTGGCGTCTCTCTGGTCGGCTCACTCATCTGCTACGCTCCTCCATTGCCGTTATTCGCAAATACTAGACGCGGGCCTCCGTGAAGGACATTCCGAAATTTGAAGAACTGAAGGCTGATTTTCGATCGTAGCGCGAGTAGTCTCTGGCGATGGACTACGCCGTCATCATCAGCGCCGTCGTGCTCGGCCTTTCCGTTCTGGCGACGGCGGCGAAATTTCTCGACTGGTTCATCCATACCGATCCGCAGACGATGATCAGGGTCAGCCGCTGGATGCTGTTGCTTCTGGTCGTGGCCTGCATTCCGCTTGTCATCTGGATGATCGTCGACGGCCGATGGTCGGCGGCGATGCTGATCGGAGCCGGCATGCTGGCCGTTCCGACCTTCCTGAAATGGCGGGCGATTCTGGCGCCGCTGCGTGGCGTGCTCGGCCGGTTTCGCTCCAAGGTTCCGCCCTTCGACATGAAGGAATGGCCTGCCGACATGGCCGGCGACCCCGAGACCGTGCGGCGCGCCACCGCCATTCTCGAAGCCTATGTGAACCGGTCGGCGCCGCAGGACCTCAGGCTCGCCTCGCGCCACGACGGCGCCGTCATGTCCAGGGCGGAAGCGCTCGACGTCCTGGGCCTCGACGAGAATGCCAACGAGGCGGCGATCCATGCCGCGCACGAGCGCCTTGCACGGCTGGTCCATCCCGACCATGCGGGCGCGACCTATCTTGCGAGAAAGGTCGACCAGGCGAGGGACACACTGCTGCCTCCTCCGCGCGAGTGGCGCCGCTTGTCGAACGGCTGAACCTCCTCACCTGAAAGGTCTTTATGCAAGTCACCATCCTGGGCAGCGGTTCGCCCATGGTTGCCGCCGATCGTGCCGGCCCTTCCACGCTGGTGCGCATCGGCCGGACCGACCTGCTGTTCGACTGTGGCCGTGCCGTGCTGATGCGCGGCGTCGCCGTCGGCATGACGGCGCGCGAGCTCGCGGCCGTGTTCGTCACCCACATGCACAGCGATCACACCACCGACTATAACGACGTCATCACGACGCGCTGGATCACCAATACAAAACCACGGCCGCTGACGGCGATCGGGCCGGTGGGATTCAAGAAGTTCACCGACGCGACGCTGGCGATGCTCGAGAACGACATCCACTACCGCATGGCGCATCACCCCGACCTGCCGCACCGTCCCGAAGTGAATGTCACCGAGATCTCCGAGGGCCTCGCCTGGGAGGCCGACGGCATCCGCGTCGTGGCGGCACCGACCGACCACAGCCCGGTGCATCCGACGGTCGGCTTTCGCATCGAGGCCGAAGGCAAGGTGGTGGTGATCGCCGGCGACACCGTGCCCTGCCCCGGCCTCACGAGCCTGTGCAAGAGTGCGCACGTCTACGTCCAGACGGTGATCCGCCGCCAGATCATCGAGAAGATGCCGATCCAGCGCTTTCGCGACGTGATCGACTATCACTCCGACATCGCCCAGGCGGCGCAGACCGCCCGCGACGCCGGCGTGCGCACGCTGGTCCTCAACCATCCGGTGCCGGCGCCGCGGCCCGGCACCGAGCCGGAGTGGATCGCCGAGGCCAAGGCCCACTTCGATGGCGAAGTCCTGCTGGCGACCGACCTCCTGCAAGTCGAGGCCTGAAGGTCAAGGACCGAGGCCCGTCAGGGCGCGTCGCGCGCCGCCCTTGCCTCGTCATAGGCCTGCAGGGCGCGCGCGGCGGCGGCGACGGCACGATCGCGCTTCGCCGCGGCCGCCCCGTCGAGCCTGACGAGCAATGCAGCGGATGCAATCAGCAGCCCGCCGGCGACATAGTAGACCCAGGCCTCGATGTGCAGCCGGACGAGGAGGACGACGAATGGAATGGGGAAGAAGACCAGGACAAGCCTGATCCAGGTCTCGCGGTCGTAGGTCCGGGCCGCCGCATCGGCTTTCGCCTTCAACACAGCGGCCTCGTGATGCAGCGCTTCGAGATCGGGGGCCAGGTCGGTCTCCACCGGAGGATGCGGGCGCCGAGGTTACAGGATATCGCGCGATACAGGCGATGCGGATTTCTGCCGGCACGACATGGGCGCAAATCCGGGGGGCGCAAATCCGGGACTTCCAACCGGCTGCGGAAAAGCCCATCATTTGCATTCGCAAGACGGCGTGATCACAGGCGCCGCCGGCAAGTGATCGAATGGGGGAGTAACCGGGTGACGCCAGCGCGACGACCCATGTTCGGCGAACAGCAGCGTTTCATGCTGTTCCTGATCGCGCCCGCCGCGCTCCTGTTGGGGCTGTTCCAGGTGGTGCCGATCGTGATCGGCGCCAATGCGAGCTTCCGCGACTGGGCACTCTACAACCCCAAGAAGACCTGGGTTGGCCTCGATCACTACAAGGCCGTGATCACCGATCCGGCGTTCCTCGAGGTCGTGCTGCCCAATACCTTCATCTTCATGATCCTGAGCGTGGCCGGGGCGCTCGCGCTTGGCCTCGGATTGGCCCTGCTGCTCAATCGGCCATTCCGCGGGCAGAAGATCGTCCAGACCGTGCTGATGGTGCCGCTGATGGTGGCGCCGGTGATCGCGGCCATCATGATGCGCTGGATGTTCAACGACCAGTTCGGGATCGTGAACGCCGTGCTCGAAGGACTCGGGCTGGAAGGCCAGCCATGGCTGGTCGAGCGCTGGAGCGCCTTCGGCATCATCGTGCTGACCGACGTCTGGCTGTGGACACCGTGGTTCACGCTCCTGCTGCTGGCTGGCCTACAGAGCCTGCCCAAGGAGCCGTTCGAGGCCGCCGCCATCGACGGCACCTCGGCGTGGCGCGTGTTCAGCCACCTCACGCTGCCGATGCTGCAGCCGGTGATCGTGGTCTGCGTGGTGATCCGCGCCATCGATGCCTTCCGCACCTTCGACATCGTCTGGACGCTGACCGGCGGCGGCCCCGGCCGCTCGACCGAGCTGTTCAGCCTCTACGCCTATGTCCTTGCCTTCCTCAATCTCGACCTCGGCCGTGGCTCGGCGGCGGCGATCGTGGGAGGCCTCATCATCCTGGTGGTCGGCATCGGGCTCTATCGCCTGGTCGACCGCGTGACGAAGACCTGATCCGATGGCCATGGTCCGCACACCCCTGATGTTCGGCCGCCTGCCGCTGGGCGGCCGGCGCTTGCTGTTCGCACTGGCGTTGACGGGCATCTGCCTCGCCTTCGCCTTCCCTGTGCTGTGGCTGATCCTGACCTCGCTGCGCCCTGAATCGGGTGTCTACTACGTCCATCGCGGCACCGAGTTCACCTTGGCGAGCTTCGCCGAGGTGTTGCAGGACGACCGGCTGCTCCAGGCCTTCTTCAACTCGGCGCTGATCTCGACGCTCGCCACCATCTTCTCGCTGCTGGTCACGGTCTCGAGCGGCTACATGCTGTCGCGCTTCCGCGGACCGGCGGCGCAGACCTGGTTCGGCACGATCTACGTCTTCCGCTGCGTGCCCTATATCTCCTGGGTGCTGCCGCTCTATTTCGTGGCCCAGAGCTGGGGCATCTACGACACTTACATAGGACTGCTGCTGCCGCACATCGCCGTGCACATCTGCTTCTTCTCGTGGCTGATGAAGGGCTTCTTCGACGGCATCGACCCATCGATGGAACATGCCGCGCTGATCGACGGCTGCACGCGCTGGGGCGCCTTCATCCGCGTCGCCCTGCCCTCGGCGATCCCGGCGATCTCCGCACTCGCCGTGCTGTGCTGGCTGTTCACCTGGAACGAATTCCTGTTCGCCCTGATCCTGACCGGCAACAAGGTGCCGGTGATCACCGTGGTGATGGCGCAGTTTGTCACCGAAATGGGCTTGCGCTGGAACCTGATGGCCGCGACGGCCGTCATGGCGCTGGTGCCGGCCTTCCTGCTGGCGCTGTTCGGCCAGAAGTACGTGATCCGCGGCCTCAGAATCTGATGAAGGGCACGGATCTGAATTCAGAAACGAGGGAGGGAACGACATGAGCATCAGACGAAGGACATTGGCTGCAGTAGCAGCTGCCGCCGGCCTGCTGATCGCGGGCGGTGCCAACGCCCAGGCGGTCAAGGAACTGCGCATCGGCTACCAGCCGAGCCCGATCCAGGACAACTCGATCGCCATGTTCGAGACCTGGGGCGCCAAGAACGGCATCAAGATCGTGAAGGTGCCGAACTCCTACGGCGTCTACGTCGAGAAGATGACGGCGTCGCTGACCTCGAACTCCGACCAGTACGACATCATCTGGCACAACGACGACTGGGGCCAGCTGTGGGCGCATCTGCTCGAGCCGACCGACGACATCCCGGGCCTGCAGTTCGCCTCGAAGTGGAGCATGGACAAGACCGTGTTCGGCAATGCCCAGGGCCAGAACACCGTCGTGCCGATGGGCCAGACCTTCAGCGTGTTCTTCTATCGCAACGACCTGGTGCAGCCCAACGAAGTGCCCAAGACGCTGGCCGATGTCGTCAACACGAGCAAGAAGCTGCAGGCCGCCAACAAGGCGAAGTGGGGCTATGTCGGCGCCATGTCGATGAACAACAGCTGGTTCAGCTGGTTCTGGTCGATGTGGGGCAACAACTGCGACGTGCTCATGCCGTTCTACGAGCGCGACAACGCGAAGCTGGCGGCGGCGGGCTGGAAGTCGGGCCTCGCCGAACCCTGCATGAAGGAAACGACCGAATACTGGTGGGACGCGATCAACACCCACAAGATCTCGCCGCGCGGCATGCCGGCCTACGATCGCAACGAGGCGAACGCCATCTTCATGTCGGGTGACGCCGCCTTCACCGTGGCCGATTCGCTGTGGTGGGGCACCTTCAACGATCCGGCCAAGTCGAAGGTCGTGGGCAAGGTCTCGGCCGCCCGCTTCCCGCTCGGGCCGAACCGCCAGAAGAACTTCGCCTGGGACGACATCTGGGGCTGGGCGATCCCGAAGTCGATCTCGCCCGAGCGCAAGGCGCTGGCCAAGCAGATGCTCGCCGCCATGATGGTCGACGAGGAAGGCCAGATGAAGCTGTGGAAGGCGACCGGCGCGCCGCCGCCCAACACGCAGTTCTGGCCAAAGATCGCGGCCCAGGACCCGTTCATGGCGCTGCTGAAGGAGGCCGTGCTCGACTCGCCCGACAAGGTGCGCGGCGCCTACTACTTCCCGCAGTGGCCGGCCGTACATAAGGCGTTCAACGACGCCGTGACCAAGGCCGTCACCGGCAAGCGCGAGGATATCGGCAAGGTACTGGCCGAGGGCCAGCCGCTGGTCACCAAGGCGGCGACGCCCTAGCGGTCCAAGGACAGGACAACCCCGCCGCGCCCCGCCACACACAGGGGCGCGGCGGGACCGTCAAGCGAAGCGTAAAGAGGTCGTCGGGAACATGGCAGCGATCGTTCTGGAAAAGCTCAACAAGCACTATGGCTCGCTGCACCACGCCGTGAAGGACGTCGATCTCACCATCGCCGACAAGGAGTTCGTGGCGCTGGTCGGACCCTCGGGCTGCGGCAAGTCGACGACGCTGCGCATGATCGCAGGCCTGGAAGACATCTCGAGCGGCGAGATCCGCATTGGCGACCGCGTGGTCAACCATCTGCCGCCGCGCGACCGCGACATCGCCATGGTGTTCCAGAATTACGCGCTCTATCAGCATATGAGCGTCTACGACAATCTGGCATTCGGGCTGCGCAACAAGAAGATGCCCGAGAGCGAGATCAAGGCCGCTATCGATCGCGCCACCGAGATGCTGGGCCTGCACGAACTGCTGAAGCGCAAGCCGCGCCAGCTCTCGGGCGGCCAGCAGCAGCGGGTGGCGCTCGGCCGCTGCATCGTGCGCAACCCGCTGGTGTTCCTGTTCGACGAGCCGCTCTCGAACCTCGACGCCAAATTGCGCGCCCAGATGCGGATCGAGATCAAACGGCTGCATGCCCAGCTGCCCACCACCTCGGTGTTCGTCACCCACGACCAGGTCGAGGCCATGACCCTGGGCGACCGCGTGGTGGTGATGAAGGACGGCCGTGTCCAGCAGGCCGGCACGCCGCTCTCCGTCTACGGCCACCCGGTCAACAAGTTCGTGGCGGGCTTCATCGGCGCGCCGGCGATGAACTTCCTCGACGTCACGATCGCCAAGGAAGGCGACACCGTGGTGGCCCAGTCACCGGCGGTGAAGCTCGCGGTGTCCGAGGCGAGCAGCCGGGCGCTGGAAGCCTACAAGGGACGGCGCGTGATCATGGGGCTCCGGCCCGAGCATCTGGCGCTGGGCGACGGCGTGCTGAGCCGCAGCTTCGCCGCCAAGGTCGAGGTGGTGGAGCAGCTGGGCTCGGAAATCCTGCTGGAGACGCGGGTGGGCGATGCGCGCGTCACGGCAGCCAGGGTACCGCCCGAAACCGTCGTCGCCGCCGGCGACCAGGTCCGGCTCTCGGTCCAGCCGGGCCGCCTCCATTTCTTCGACCCCGAGACCGAGAACGTCATCACGGGGTAGCGGCGGGCCCAGGCAGGGCGCCTCAGGGGCCAGCCGCCGCCAGATCGATGGCACGGCGATACATGGTCATCGCCGCCTCCGGCGTGTTGTAGCCGGCGTGCGCCGTCAGCGTGACATTGTCGAGCTTCAGCAGCGGGTCGTCGGGCGCGGTCGGCTCCTTGGCGAAGACGTCCGTCGCGTAGTGGCCGACATGGCCCGCGCGCAAGAGATCGAGCAAGGCCGGCTCGTCGACGACGCCGGCCCGCGCCGTATTGACGACGATGATGCCGGGCTTGGCCTTCTCGAGCCGGGCGCGCCCCAGGAAACCACGCGTCGCGTCGTTCAAGCCGAGATGCAGGCTCACGATGTCGGCCTTCGCCAGCAGCTCATCGACCGTAACCATCGGCACCGGGGCATCGGCCACGGCCGAGCGGTTGTAGGCGATCACCTTGAGCCCGACGCCCTGGGCGATGCGCGCCATCTCGCGGCCGATGCCGCCCAGGCCCACGAGCCCCAGGGTCTTGCCGCGAAGTTCCATGCCCTGCATCGGCCGCCAGCCGCCCGCGCGGACGATGCCGTGCATGGTGGCGATATGGCGCGCGGCCGCGAAGACCAGCCCCATGGCATGCTCGGCCACCGTCGTGTCGCCATAGCCCGCGATGGTCGAGACCTTGATGCCGAGGCGCTCGGCGGCCGCGAGATCGACGAAGCTCGCCGCCCCCGTGCCCAGGAAGACGATGTGCTTCAACCCGGTGCAGCGCTTCAGCGTGGCCTCGTTGAAGTAGGACGCGTCGTTGATCACCGTGTCGTAGCCCTCGACCTTGCCCGGGACGTCGCCCTCGGCGACCGGCCCCATATTGACCACGACGGCAATGTCGTCCGGCCGATGCACCTTCTTCCAGACGAGATCGATATCCGGCGTCGAGTCGATAAAGAGCGTCCTTGGCATTCGCACAGTCCCCCAGTCGCAATGCGCGATCATAGCCGATATCGCCACGCGTCCGTCGAGTGGGATCAGTAGTACTTGCCCAAGCCGGCGAAGGCGCAGAAAGCTGGTCCATGTCGGAGCCGTCTTTCCTCGCCGGGCGGTTTCCGCCCCATCGCGTCCTGACCGGCTGGCTGGGCGAGGCCCAGGCGGCTTCTCTGTTGGCCTACACCTTGACCGCCGAGGCCCGTTTCACGCCGACCAGGCTCAACGACCAGGCCCCAGGCCACAATGCCGGCCGCCTCGATGCGGTCGTGCGCCAATCCTCGGTCCTGAAGGACCTCGGCGCCTTCGCCGGCCCGCTGCGCCGCAAGGCGCTGGCGCTGCAGGCCGGTCTCGAGACGGCTTTCGACATGTCGCACACACCGGCCAACAGCACGCAGATCGAGATGGTGGCGCATGGCGACGGCGCCTTCTATCGCCCCCATACCGACACCTACACCGGCGACGAATACACGCCCGGCGGCCGCCGTCGCCTGACGATGGTCTACTATCTCCACCGCCGGCCGCGCCGCTTCACCGGCGGACGACTGCGGCTGTTCGATCTGGGCGGTGAGCAGTCGATCCGGATCGAGCCGACCCACGACAGCCTGCTCGTGTTCCCGTCATCCGCGCGCCATGAGGTGGAGACGATCTCCTGTCCCGACGGCGCATTCGCCGACGGCCGCTTCGCGGTGAACATCTGGCTGTGTGGCTAGCGATATCGCCACGCGTCCGTCGAGCGGGATCGACGGGCAATGTCACACCCAAAGGTGTCACACCAAGTTGAGACAAATGTTGTGACACAGGCTGAGCGCCCACCTGTGACATCGTCGAGAATCTGACCCTGTGGCCCCACCTCGGGCAGCCACAGTAGACCGTCAAAAACAGTCCTCGGACGCGTTTTTCGCGCCTCGGTCCACCCACCTGCCGGACAGTCAATGCGGCGGGGGCGTCCTTGTGCTTGCTACTCACGGCTCAGCACCGGGTACCCGGCACAGGTCGCGGGGCGGCCCCTCATCCTCCAGGGATCTTACCCGGCGGGCGCGCCGGGCGGGGCATGGCCAAAGGTTCAGAGTGGTGTCACTCCTCCCGCCGTCCCGGCTCGGGACGACGAGGTGTTTTCCCGAACAACTTCAAACACTCGAAACGATTGTCAGAAGTTGTTCGGGGTTGTCCGCTCCACGCGGATTTAGAGTCCCCTGGGAAACCGACGATCCCGCTGCGTCCGAAGACGGGTGGGGTGAGGAGGCCGGTGGTCACATGGCATCGCTCGTGTGGCCCAGAGCGATGGGAGGGCTGGCCAGGGTTTCTCCCGGCTTTTTACGCCGATCCGCTGGAGTGACCTTCCAGAGGTTCAGCTGGGTCTTGCGTCCCGCACCCTCATGATTCGAGAGGCTGCGGTCGGGTCGGCCGGGCATGTCCGTCGGACGGCCCCGTGCTTTGGGCCGGACGACGCGCCAAGGGTTTTAGGCTGCGCGCGTATGATCGATTCGCGTCAGATTTGCGACGGCCTCCCGGACGGCCGGATAAGGGAGGCTCACGACTATGTTCTTGATCAACAGGGACTACGCCCTGCCCCAGTAGCCTTGCGACCGCGTCCTAGGACTTGGCCCCTTGCATCACCCGCGTGGAGAGCGGGACGGCACCAGTCACGACAAGGAACCGTCCCGGGCAAGTGAACGGGCGGCGCGGCCCTGAATCAGACCTCGTGCGACGATAGCAGAAATATAGGACGAAATCGGTAAAATCTGCAACTATCCTATTTCAATCCTGCCATGCGAATTCCACCGAGCTGCTGGCAGTGCCAGCCCAATCTCACTGTCGCTAAACCCGCCTCTTGCGAGACGGCTGCGCGCGCGAAGACAGCGCCAACTTGTTCAAGCAGTGCCGAACCATGATTGCAGCTTTTGCATGCTGGGACTTCCAAGCCCGGCGGTCGTTGCTTTCCCCCAAAAGTAATCCGAGCTGGTACGCGGTCGATAGTGACGGCGGGCGTGTCGCCGCCACAATAACAGCACCATGGATGCTCTATGAGAAAGCGTTCTGTCTGAGTGAGCTTCTTCAGCTTGCCGCCGGGGAGAATGTCATTCGCCTTGCTGTTCATTCAGCACCTCCGAAGGCTCTCGGCGTGCTTCCCCAGGAGAGTCTCGCCTCGCGCCAAGTGCGATAACTTATTGAAAAGAATGGTGCCCCGAGACGGACTGTTGCAAGTGAACAAGATCAAGCACTTACGATCAGGTGCGACAAGCAAAAGTCTCACAGCGTTCCAAGGCTTCCCACCATGAGGTGTCGCACCTCCAGCCCCGCTGCTCGCTGGCCTCGAAGGTCCGCTATCGGGAGCAGACTGGACAACACCCGCGAGGTCCAGGAATTTCCGCTTTTGACCCAACCCGGACATAGATCCGTTTGCCGAAATACACGTATGTAGGACAGGTAGATTTCCAACGGGAGGCGGGATGATCATTGTCGTTGTCTGTTCCGCCGCTGTGGCGCTGGCGCTGATCATGACGGTCGCGTGGGCCGTGCAGCTTCGGACCGGCCAGTCTGGTTGGATCGACACCATCTGGTCGTTCGCCGTTGGCGTGGTAGGCGCCACTGCAGCTCTTGCCCCTATTGCAGGACAGGAGGGACTGACGGCCCGGCAGATGCTGGTCGCCGTCTGCGTGTTTGCCTGGTCAGCGCGACTCGGCCTTCACATCATGCGGCGCACGCTCCGAGGCGGCGACGACGCACGCTACAAGGCCTTGCGCGAGGAGTGGGGCACGAACTTCGTCTTCCGCCTGTTCCTTTTCCTGCAGGTCCAGGCGGCGGCGGCGCTCGTGCTGGTGATCTGCGTTCTCGCCGCCGCCCGCTACACCGCGCCGCTCGGTTGTGGCGATGCGCTTGGTCTCGCAATCCTGGCCGCAGCGGTTCTCGGCGAAGGCGCAGCCGACGCGCAGCTGGCCCGATTTGCAGGATCGCCCGGCGCGAAAGGCGCGGTTTGCGAGATCGGTCTGTGGCGCTACTCGCGCCATCCCAACTATTTCTTCGAGTGGCTGGCGTGGCTTTCCTATCCCGTGATGGCGGTCGGCCTGCCCGCCGACAACCTCTACGGACTAATCGCGCTCACCGGCCCCGCGATGATCTACTGGCTGCTCGTTCATGTGTCGGGCATTCCGCCGCTTGA
Organism: Rhizobium sp. Q54; assembly: GCA_945903635.1. GTDB lineage: Bacteria > Pseudomonadota > Alphaproteobacteria > Reyranellales > Reyranellaceae > Reyranella. The sequence goes on from CAMDOT010000126.1 coordinate 16,097, forward strand.
GGCGCATATGTTGAAGTCACGTGGGGCGGCTTTTGCGGACTACCAAAAGCGCGTCAGTGCGTTCTTCCCCGGTCCGCGAAATGCGTAGCATCGCCCAACGTGTTGCGGCCTATATCCACTCCGACGACCCCCTTGCAGCCGCCAGCAACCTGATCGCCATTGTCGTCGCGATCAATCAGCCGTTCTTTCCGCTTTCGATCCACTGGCTGATCGGCAACGACCACGGCGCGTCCTATGGCACCCTTCTCTCGACGCCTTTCTTCCTGGCTGTGCCCGCCATCACGCGCCTGTCGTCGCTCGCCGGTCGCGCGATGCTGCCGCTGGTCGGCATTGTCAACACACTGGCAAGCGCCCAGGCCCTGGGCGCTGCGTCGGGAGTCGAGTTGTTCCTCTTCCCCTGCGCGATGATCGCCGGCATGTCGCTGCGCCAATCCGAACGCTTCGTCATGCTGGGGATCGTCGGGCTGGCGCTGGCCGGGTTCGTCCTGTTGCACGACAGGGCAGTCTCCGCGAGCACGCTGTTCTCACCGGCTGAGTATGCGAACTTCGTCTCGCTCAGCGTGTGGTCGGTGGCAGCCCTGATCGCGTTTGCGGCGTTGCGCTATTCCAGCGCGCTGGCGCAATCAGCCCAACCGCTTAAGCCTTGATGCCGCGAGGTAGCCCACCGTCGCAGTGCAGGCGGTCAGGAAAGTGCCCCAGCCCATATCGACGATCGTCACTGTTACCGGCCAGGTCTTCAACGTCGCCTGATTGGTGAGATCGTAGGTGGCGTAGCAAAGGAAGCCGAGCAGCGCGCCCTTGCCCGCCGCTGCGGACCAGCGCCCGGTCACAAGCGCGGGCTTGATGGCAAAGATCACGATGCCCGCGACATAGAGCACATAGAACAGAATCGCCGGGACAGGCCGGAACCCCGGCAACAGGATGTCGCCCAGCAGCGGCCGATAAAGCAGGTCCGCCGACACGCTCAGCCAGACCGCATCCATGGCCAGCATTGCCACCGCCGCCCCAGCGTAGGCCGCCAATATCGTCTTCATCGAATGAATACCTCGGCTCGCAGCGTGGACTGTGGGGATTAAGGCCGGCGCCGTCGCTAGAACTCGAAACGCCAAGAGAGGGCGCTGCCGACGATGAACTGGTTGCGCGAACCGCCGGGGCCCGTGACGATCGGCGAATTGCCAGCGATATCGGCTAGGTAGTTGTAGCTGCCGAAGGCCACGAAGGTGAGGTTGTTGCTTACCCGCCACACACCACTCGCGCCGGCGCCCACGCTGCGCAGGCCGGCACCGGGATAGTACTGGGTATAGCCGGAGTTGATCGACTGGGTGGCGTTCACGCCGAAGTAGGCCTGGTTGTAGGTGCCGTCGGTCACGGAAAGCCGCGGACCAGCCGACAGGAAGACGGTGGGGCTCAGCCGCACCTTGCCGTCGACCAGGGCGTCGAAGATAAGCCCGTTGCTGCCACCCAGTCCGCGCCGCAGCTCCACCTTGGCAGTAAGGTAGGGCATGTCGTAGCGCAGGAAGCCGCCGCCTTCGACCGTGAAGGGCACGTTTCCCATACCGAACAGGTAACCGCCGTCGCCCGCGTTGCGTGGGAAGCGATAGCGCAGGATTGGGCCTGCCTTGAATCCGTCCAGGTCGAGAAGCGTGGCACCAACGCCATCGCGAGCAGAGACGAAAACCTTGTCGCGCTGGTAACGCAAATCAAGGTTGGGAATCGGTAGAACGCGATAGTTGGCCGAGCCCTCGAACCAGGGCGCCACGACGACACCTGGGCCAATGTCGAACGTCCAGTCCTTGGGCGGCGGGCCGAAACGCTCGCTGCCGATGGTCGTCGGCTGGGCCGTTGCGGTTCCCGCTGACGCCGTGACAATCGCAAGACAGAACGCAATTTGGCTACGCAAACTCATCTGCCCACCTTTTGGTCCAATTGCGACCACAGCCGCCGCCGCCTGGCGCTCAGGATCCGGAACATCGGAACCCTAGTACATCAATCGACCAAGCGCCGCCTGTACATACTGAGAACCCTATCCGGGTTGGCGAGAGGGGCAGCATCGGGTCCCAAGCGGCGATCGTCGGAAACGTCACCACGGCACTGCTTCACCGCGATGATCGAAGAATCCGCCGCTACTGCCAGCGCGCAGGCTGTCGATGACGTGAAGCAGGCCGTCGGCCGCCTGTTCGGCTGTCTGGACGTCCAGACCTGCTTTTGCGAAGGGCGCCGGCAGGCGCGTTGCCACCGTACCGGGATGGAACGCCACGCAGAGCGCGGCGGGCTGGCGTCGGCCAAGCTCGACGGCCGCCGTGCGCATGAGCTGGTTGAGCGCCGCCTTCGAGGCGCGATAGCTGTACCAGCCGCCCAGCCTGTTGTCGCCGATGCTGCCGACCCGCGCCGACAGCGTCGCGAAAACCGACCGTCCCAGGCGCGGCAGCAGCGGCAGGAAATGCTTCATCAGCAGGGCCGGGCCGATGGCGTTCACGGCAAAGGCCCTTGCCATGTGAACCGCATCGATGTCGCGCCAGCTTTTCTCTGGGGCGAATCCGTCCATGTGAAGGAAGCCGGTGGCATCGATCACCAGCCGCACCTCGGCCCCGAGCTCCTGAACATGACGGGCCGCCTGGGCGATACTCTCCTCGTCGGTGAGGTCGAGGGGTGGGGAACTGCTGCGTCCCAGCCCCAGCGCCGCACAAAAGCGGGGCTGAGTCGCGAGACGGACGAGCAGCGCCTGGCCAATGCCGCCAGACGATCCGACGACGACGGCCAACCCACCCGGAGGGAAGTCATCGGAGCCCTTGTCCATGTCCTGGTTCTGCACGTTGCTGTTACGCAGGCACGCGCTGGACGGTTTAATGCAATGTCCTGTTTGCACCTTTCGTCGCACGACGAGAGAACGAGGGCCTCACATCATCCAAGGGTATCGACTCGTCGTAGAGCTAGAGCCTGTACGGTATAGCCCGAGGACCTGCCATGAACATGATCGTCAAGAAAAGCGACCTGGCCGCCGGCAACGATGGCGAACGTCCGTCGCGCGACGCGGCGGAACAGGCCGTG
>CAMDOT010000127.1 GCA_945903635.1 Rhizobium sp. Q54
ATCGAGGTCGTGGCGATCAACGATCTCGGCCCGGTCGAGACCAACGCCCACCTCTTCCGCTTCGACTCCGTGCACGGCCGCTTCAACGGCGAGGTCAAGGTCGACGGCGACACGATCGATGTCGGCCGCGGCAAGATGAAGGTCACCGCCGAGCGCGACCCGTCCAAGCTGCCGCACAAGGCGATGGGCGTCGACATTGCGCTCGAATGCACCGGCTTCTTCACCTCGAAGAAGGCCGCCTCGGCCCATCTCGATGCCGGCGCCAGGCGCGTGCTGGTCTCCGCCCCCGCCGACGGCGCCGACCTCACGGTCGTCTACGGCGTCAACCACGACAAGCTCACCAAGGATCACCTGGTCGTCTCCAACGCCTCGTGCACCACCAACTGCCTGGCGCCCGTCGCCAAGGTGCTGAATGACGCCGTCGGCATCACGCACGGCTTCATGACCACGATCCACGCCTACACCGGCGACCAGCCGACGCTCGACACCATGCACAAGGATCTCTACCGCGGCCGCGCCGCGGCGCTGTCGATGATCCCGACATCGACCGGTGCGGCCAAGGCCGTCGGCCTCGTGCTGCCGGAGCTGAACGGCAAGCTCGACGGCGTGTCGATCCGCGTGCCGACGCCCAACGTCTCGGTGATCGACTTCAAGTTCGTGGCCTCGCGCAAGACCGACGTGGGCGAGATCAACAAGGCGGTGAAGCTCGCCGCCACCAACCAGCTCAAGGGCATCCTGGGCTGGACCGACGCGCCGAACGTGTCGATCGACTTCAACCACGATCCGCACTCGTCGACCTTCCATATGGACCAGACCAAGGTCATGGACGGCACGCTGGTGCGTGTCATGAGCTGGTACGACAACGAGTGGGGCTTCTCCAATCGCATGTCCGACACCGCCGTGGCGATGGGCAAGCTGGGCTAAGCGCTTTAGGCTTGGCGCTTCGCCGAGATCCCGCGGAAGGCGTCCTCGAGCGCCACGGGATCCGGCGGCGGCCGCCACGCCGATTGCCATTCGACGAGACCCAAAAGGTGGTCGAGCATCAGCTTGGCCGCCTTTCTTGCGTCGCGCGCCAGGATCGCCTTCACGATGTCGGCGTGATCGTGCGGGCCGGCGCAATTGTGGAAGCGCTCCGGTGCCGACAGCGAAAAATGCATGGTCGAGCGCGTCAGCAATCCACGCAACAGACGCGAGAGCTGCTCGTTACCGCAAAGCTCGGCCAGCAGGATGTGGAACTCGCCCGACAGGCCGAACAGCCGGCCGCGGTCGTCGGTCCTGACCGCCTGGCGTTCCTCACTGACATGGGCTTTCAGGCGGGCCGCGGCCGGGGCGCCATACTCGGCGCAGAGGCGCTGGACGATCGCGGTCTCGAGCATCGTGCGCACGTCGTAGATCTCGCGGACCTCCTCGATCGTGAGCGCCGGCACGAAGGTGCCGCGGTTGGGCACCGCTTCGAGCCAGCCCTCGTGGACCAGGCGGTGGAGCGCCTTGCGCACCCGCTCGCGGCTGACTTTTAGCACCCGGGCGAGCGCCGGCTCCCGGAGCTTGGTGCCGGGCAGCAGGCGGCCCATCAGCATGGCGCGACGGATCGCATCGTAGACGGCCTTGTCCATCGCAACATCGCCCTTCAGCGGGCGGGCTTTGACCTTCTTGCGGAGCTGGGCCATCCGGTCAACCTTGGTAGAATAATGTGCACATTCTGATTTTATATGTGCACAAAACGGGCCACTCCGGCCAGCCCGTTCCCGTTTTCCTTGCGGCACGACGCTTATCAGTTGGCACGCCGCTTGCCTCGTTCTTGCCGAGGAGGCGCAGCATGCAATCGACCCCGGCGGGCCGAACACTTGACGTCGAAGACCTGACCGTACGCTACGGACAGGCGCTGGCGGTCGACGGCGTGACCCTGGCCATCGAGCCTGGTGAGGTCGTGGCGCTGCTGGGGCCGTCCGGCTGCGGCAAGACCACCCTGCTGCGCGTGATCGCCGGTTTCGTCCGCCAGGCCGCCGGCCGTGTGAGGGTCGACGGCGCCGCCATCGATCACCTGCCGGCCAACCAGCGCAACATCGGCATCGTCTTCCAGAACTACGCACTCTTCCCGCACATGACCGTGGCCGAGAACGTGGCGTATGGGCTGCGGGCTCGCGGCATGCGCGGCTCCGAGGTCCAGGCGCGGATCTCGCGCTTCCTCGATGTCGTGCAGCTCGGCGGCTTCCGCGAGCGCCTGCCGCGCCAGCTCTCGGGCGGCCAGCAGCAACGCGTGGCGCTGGCGCGGGCGCTCGCCGTCGAACCATCCATCCTGCTGCTCGACGAGCCGTTTGCCGCCCTCGACCGCAACCTCCGCCTCGACATGCAGATCGAGGTCAAACGCCTGCAGCGGACACTCGGACTCACGACCATCCTGGTAACGCACGACCAGGACGAGGCGATGAGCGTCGCCGACCGCATCGCCGTCATGAACAAGGGCCGGGTCGAGCAGTTCGACACGCCGGTCGCGATCTACGACCGGCCGCAGACTCTCTTCGTCAACGGCTTCATCGGCACGACCAACCTCATGAACGGCAAGGTCTCGGCGCGCGAAGGCGGCACTGCAACGGTCGCGCTCGACGCTGGCGCAACGCTGCGGCTGCCCGCCTCGGCCGACTTCGGCCTCGGCGCGCCCGTGCTGATATCGGTCCGCCCTGAGCAGCTCGCACTCTCGTCCGTCCCCGGTCCCGACGCCTGGAAGATCGTACCCGGCCTCAGCCTGCCAATCGGCGCACAGCTCGTGCACGAGGCCCGCACCGCCGACGGCGCCTCGCTCAAGATCGTCGAGCCACGCCGCACCACGCCATCCGACACGGCCCGCATCTATTGCACGCTGGCCGCCGACGCCCGTCCGACCCTGTTCCCGCGTTCCACCTGAAAGCCACGGAGAATATCCATGTTCAATCGCAGAAGCCTGCTGGCCGGCGCCACCGCCTTAGGCGGCGCCTCCCTCCTCCCCTCGCTCGCTTACGCCAAGGGCATCGTCACCGCCGCGACCTATCCCGGAAGCTGGGAAGAGGCCTATCGCACCGTCGTCGCGCCGGCGCTCAAGAAGGTGCACGACATCGACCTTGAGCTGCAGCCGCTGTACGCGGTCGACCAGATCGCCAAGGTGAGGGCCGCCCGCGGCGCGCCGCCGTTCGACGCCTTCGTGCTCGATCCCGGCCCGCGCATTACCGGCATAGAGGGTGGCCTGTTCGAGAAGTTCGACGCCAAGAAGATCGGCAACGCCTCCAAATTGCCGACCGGCATGATCGACGAATGGGGTATCTGCGTCGGCGCCCAGGTGGTGGGTATCGGCTACAATCCCAAGAAACTGCCCAAGCCCACGAGCTGGAAGGACTTGCTGAGCGATCCCTGGGTATCGCGGCTCGGCATCACCGGCTTCCAGACCACCTTCGGCACCGTGTCGCTGATCGAGATCGCCAAGGCGTTCGGCGGCTCAGAGACCAATGTCGAACCCGCCTTCGTCGAGTTGAAGAAGGTGCTGCCAAAGATCGCCGCGGTCGGCAATCCTGCCGCCATGGCCGGCTTGCTGCAGCAGGGCCAATGCGACATCACCTATACCAACATCCAGACGGTCGCGATCCTCAAGAGCCGCGGCGTCGACATCGAGTTCGTCAAGCCCGATAGCGGCGCGGTGGCCTTCTTCACCACCATGCACATCGCCAAGGGAGCCACCGACGTCGAGAACGCCTACAAGTATTTCGACACCGTCGTCAGCAAGGCAGTCGGCGACGCGCTCGTCCAGCCGCCGCACAATTTCATCCCGGTGAACAGGGAAGTCGTGCTGCCGTCCTCACTACCGATGACCAACCTCGACGAGATGTCGACCTACGTCCGCCACGACTGGTCGAAGATCAACCCGCTGCGCGCCGCCTGGATCGAGAAGTTCAACAAGGAAATGGCGAAGTGAAGAAGCTGGCGGAGTGGCAGCTCGCGCTGCCGCTCACGCTGGCTTTCGCCTCGATCTTCCTGGCGCCGCTCCTCATGCTGGTCGGCGTCAGTTTCTTCAACGACGACAAGATCACCGAGCCGGGGTTCGGCCAGTGGGCGAAGTTCCTGGGCGACCCGTTCAGTTACAAGGTGATCTTCGACACCATGATGCTCGGGCTGAAGACGGTCTGCGCCACCATTCTGATCGGCTACCCGCTGGCACTGGTCTATCTCGACGCATCTCCGCGCCTGCAGAAGGTGCTGATCTTCGTCATCGTGATGCCGCTCCTGCTCTCGGTCGTCGTCCGCACCTTCGCCTGGATCGTCGTGCTGGGCCGCGAGGGCGTCGTGAACACCGTGCTGATGCAGCTCGGCGTCATCTCCGAGCCGTTGCGCCTGCTGCAGACCGAGCTCGGCCTCGTGATTTCCCTGACGCAGATCGAAATGCCGCTGATGCTGCTGCCGCTGATCAGCGTGATGTCGCGGCTCGATCCCAACCTGCGCGATGCTTCGGCGGCCCTCGGCGCCTCGCGTTGGCGCACGCTCTTCACCGTGATCGTCCCGCTCAGCATGCCGGGCCTGGTCGCCGGCTGCCTGCTGGTGTTCGCCAGCTCGACCACGGCCTTCATTTCGCAGACCGTGATCGGTGGCGTGCGACTCATCTACCTGCCGCTCCTGATCTGGCAACAGTCGCTGGTCGTCTTCAACTGGCCGTTTGCCGCCGTCGTCTCGATCACGCTCCTGATCTCGGTGCTCACGGTCGTCAGTGCGCTGTCGTGGCTCGGCCGTCGTTCCGGAGGGTACGTCCATGGGTAGGCGGCGTAGTCTCGGCGATCTCTCCTATGGGCTGGTGATCGGCACCCTGGCCACGCTCGCGCTGCTGATCATCGTGGCGCCGGTGGTGATTGTGCTCACGACGTCGTTTACCGAGGGCCGGTCGCTCAAGTTCCCGCCCACGGGCTTCTCTCTGCAATGGTACGAAGCCCTGTTCGATCCTTCGAAGTCGCGCCAGATCCATCGCGCGGTGTCGAACTCGCTCGAGGTCGCGGCCTGGTCGACCGGCTTCGGCATGTTGCTGGGGTCGATGGCGGCCCTCGGCATCGCCCGCAACCGCCACCGGCTGGCACGGGTCGCCGACGGCTTCTTCCTGTCGCCCCTGGTCCTGCCCGGCCTCACCTTCGGCCTGGCGGCGCTGATGTACTTCACGCTGATCGGCTTCCGGCCGTCCCTGAACCTCATCATCGCCGGCCACATGATCGTGACCATCCCCTTCATCCTGCGCACGACGACCGCCAGCCTCTCCCAGCTCGATCCGGCGCTGCTGGATTCCTCGCAGAGCCTGGGCGCAAGCTGGCTGTACACGCTCCGCCGCGTGACCCTGCCGCTGATCGCGCCCGGCATCTTCGCCGGCGCGTTCCTGGCCTTCATGGCCTCGATCGACAACGTGCCGGTCTCGCTCTTCCTCTCGACCGCGCGGACCGACATGTTGCCCATCCGCATGTGGGGCATGATGGAATCGACGCTCGATCCCCGGATTGCCGCCGTGTCGGGCGTGTTGATCACCGCCGCCTTCCTGCTGATGCTGGTCATGGAATGGACGGTGGGGCTCACCCGCCGCATGCGCGAATAGGGAGTCATCATGGAAATCGTCCCGCAACCCTTGACCCAGGAAGCCTTCGCACCTTTCGGCGACGTGATCGCCGTGCCCGACGTCGCCGGCCGCACCTATTACGAGGATGCGCTGGGCAACCTTCGGCCCACTGCGCATGCCAGCCTCTCGGTCAGCCTGAAGGCCGAGACGCCGGAGCGGCCGCTGAAGGCCGACCTTCTGGAGCGCCACGAATTTTCCTCCCAGACCTTCATGCCGCTCGACGTCGGCCGCTGGCTGATCGTCGTGGCGCCGCACGCCAAGGCCGGCGGCCCCGACCTCGCCGAGGTGCGGGCCTTCATCGCCACCGGCAAGCAAGGCGTCACCTACCGCGCCAACACCTGGCACCACGGCCTCACCGTACTCGACCGGCCCGGCCGCTTCGCCGTCTTCATGTGGCGCGACGGCGGCAAGGGCGACGAGGAATTCGTGCCGGTCGCCCCCTTCACCATCCGCATTCCCTGACCGGAGAGCCTGCGATGCCTTACGACGTTCGCCGCGATTTCATCGGCTACGGCGCCCATCCGCCTGACCCGAAATGGCCGGATGGCGCACGCCTCGCGGTGAATTTCGTCATGAACTACGAGGAAGGCTCGGAGCCTTCGATGCAGGACGGCGAAGGCCACACCGAGATCGGCCTCAGCGATGCCAGTCGCATGGGACAATCCATCCAGGGTCGCGACCTCGCCGCCGAGGGCTTGTTCGAATATGGCAGCCGGGTCGGCTTCTGGCGCCTGATGCGGCTCTTCCAGGAGCGTGGCCTGCCGATGACGATCTTCGGCTGTGGTCTCGCGCTCGAGCGCAATCCCGAGGCCTCCGAGGCGATCAAGAAGTCCGGCTTCGACGTCTGTTCGCACGGCTGGCGCTGGATCAAGCACTACGAACTCGATGAAGCGACGGAGCGCGAGCACATCCGTAAAGCGATCACCGCCATCCAGAAGATGACCGGCGAGCGGCCGCTCGGCTGGTACTGCCGCTATGGGCCCGGCGTGAACACGCGGCGTCTCGTCATGGAAGAAGGAGGCTTCCTGTACGACAGCGACTATTACGGTGACGAGCTGCCGTTCTGGGTCACCGTCGACGGCAAGGCCCAGCTCGTGGTGCCCTATTCCGTCACCAACAACGACGGCCAGTTCGGCGCCGCCATCGGCACGTCCGACCAGTGGTTCTCCTTCGTGCGCGACGCCTTCGACATGCTCTATCGCGAAGGCGCCACGGCGCCCAAGATGATGTCGGTCGGCCTGCACATGCGCTTGATCGGCCATCCGGCGCGCGCCGTCGGGCTGGAGCGGCTGCTCGACCATATCCAGAAGCACGCCGGCGTCTGGGTCACCCGCCGCGTCGATATCGCCCGGCACTGGATCAAGACCCATCCCTATCCCGGCAAGGGGCTGAATGAGTAGTATCGTCCGCCATGACAGCGGACGGATCAGTGGTGGTACGGGACTGGCGGCAGATGAAGGCGGCGCTGACGGCTGCGCGCGATACAGGGCAGGTCCCGCTGCTTGTGACCCCGGAGAACGCGGCCGCGACCTATGGCGCCGGCTATCTCGCCGCGCTGCAGGATCGGGCGCGCGAGGAGTTCCCCGATGTGGCCTTCACCCTGATCGTCGATTGCGGCGACACGCCGGGCTATGCGCTGGCCTGCCTGCGCGCCGGGGTCACCAAGATCTCGATGGCCAAGCACAACGACAAGATCGCCGACATCGCCCGGCAGATGGGCGCTGAACTGGTAAGGAGACCGACATGAGCTGGCAGCCGACGCGTGACCTCGTGGGCTATGGCCCCAACCCGCCCGATCCGAAATGGCCGGGCGGCGCGCGCATCGCGATCAACTTCGTCGTGAACTACGAGGAAGGGTCAGAGCCTTCGGTTCAGGACGGCGAGGGCTACACCGAGACCGGCCTCACCGAAGCGAGCACTTCCTCGCAGGGCCTGAAGGGCCGCGACCTCGCGGGCGAAGGCATGTTCGAGTTCGGCAGCCGCGTCGGCTTCTGGCGCATTCACCGCGCCTTCCAGGAACGCGGAATGCCGCTCACCGTGTTCGGCTGCGCGCTGGCGCTGGAGCGCAATCCGCTGGCTGCGCAGGCGATCAAGGCCGCCGGCTGGGATGTCTGCTGCCACGGCTGGCGCTGGGTCCGCCATTTCCAACTGTCCGAAGCCGAGGAGCGGGAGCACATCCAGAAGGCCATCAAGTCGCTGGAGCAGACGGTCGGCGAGCGGCCGGCCGGCTGGTACTGCCGCTATGGACCCAGCGTGAACACGCGTCGCCTGCTGGTCGAGGAAGGCGGCTTCACCTACGACAGCGACTACTACGGCGAGGAACTGCCCTTCTGGCAGACCGTCGAGGGCAAGCCGCACCTCATCGTGCCCTACTCGCTCACCAACAATGACGGCAAATACGCCGCCGGCATGGTCCATTCCGAGCAATGGTTCGGCCTGGTGAAGGACGCCTTCGACGTGCTCTACAAGGAAGGCGCTACCCAACCCAAGATGATGTCGGTCGGCCTGCACCAGCGCCTGATCGGCCATCCCGCCCGCATGGCGGGTCTCTGGCGGTTCCTTGATTACGTCCAGAAGCATGAGGACGTCTGGGTCACGAAGCGCCTGGACATCGCCAAGCACTGGCGCGCCACTCACCCCTATCCCGGCAAAGGCCTCAACGAATAGGCTTCAGCTCTTCGCGCGCCCGGCAACCATGCGGACCTTGCCGGGCGCCGCGAACCAGATCGAAACAGCGCCCAGCACGCTGAAGCCCAGCGCCACGATGAAGGCCGTGGTGTACGTGCCCTCGAGATCGTACAGCACACCAGTGACCCACGGTCCCATTGCGCCGCCAGCCAGCAGCGAGACCATGAGCAGACTGAAGATCGAGCCGAAATGCGGGCCTTCGAATATCTCGGCCACCACCGCGCCCATCAGGCTGGTGAAGGAATAGCCCAGCACGCCCTGCGACAGGACCATGAGATAGAGCAGCGGCTCCGACGGTCCGGCGGCGAGCGCCAGAAGGGCTGCGTAACAGATCGCGAAGCCCATCGCGGCGATGCTCCAGACGATCTCGCGGCCGATGCGGTCCGAAAGCGCGCCGAGCAGGATCTGGCCTGGAATGCCCACCATCGCCACGAGGCCCAGCGACCAGGCCGCCTGCATCGGGCTAAAACCGATCTCGACTAGGTACTTCGTCTGGTGCACCTGCACCGCATACCAGGCATAGCCGCCACAGAAAAACCCGATGCAGAGCCACCAGAAGCGGTGCGTGCGGATCGCCCGGGCGACCGTCCATTCGATTGCCGTCCAGTGCGGATCGACGATGGTCGCCGCCCGGTGTGCGGCGGCAACGCCTGCTTCCTTCGCACCATCGGGGAACAGGCCGAGATCCTGCGGCCGCTTGGTCACGATCAGGTTGATCGGCAGCAGCACGAACAGGGTCATCAGGCCGAGCGCCCAGCAGGCGCTGCGCCAGCCGTCCTTCAGGATGATCGTCTGCAGCCAGGGCAGGATCAGGATCGCGCCGACACCCACGCCGGAAAAGGCGATCCCGATCGCGAGCGCGCGGCGGCGAACGAACCAGTTGGGCAGATACTGCGACTGCACGGAAAAGCTCATGCAGTTCGCCCCCGCGCCCACCAGCACGCCGAGCGTCGCATAGAGTTGCCACGGCGCCTCCATCACCGTGGCACCCAGCAGGCCCGCCGCCGTCAGCACGACGCCGATTTCGATCACGAAGCGCGGTCCGCGTCTGTCCATGACGCGGCCGACGACGGGGCTGATCACGGCGGACACCAGGAAGCCGAAGGAGAAGGCGCCAGCCGCCAGGCCGCGGTCCCAGCCGAACTCGTCGACGATGGGCGGGAACATCAGCGAGAAGGCCGTGCGGGTGGTCACGCTCACCGCCACGGTCAGGAAGGCGACCACGATGATCACCCAGCCGAAGAAGAACGGCAGGCGCGCCGCGAAAGGGACTTGCGACGATTGAGGTGGCACCGATATTTCCTTTGTCCGTTTCGCCAGCCGCGTTGTGACCGCGCTGTGGCATGAGGGGCGGCCTCAACCTGTCCACAGCTCCGCCTCGGGGTCAACGACGTGACAGGTAGTGGGCAGGTCGGCGGACCCTCCCGGGGCTTGAACCGGCTCTCCGGCACCGCTATCACCGGCGCAGTCAGGCAGAATGGACCAAATGGGAGCCCGGACGTGAAGATCACCCGTACCGTCAAGAAGATCCTCGACAACTACGAGAGCGATAATCCCGGCACCAAGGGCAATCTCGCACGCATCCTGATGCACGGCCGCCTGGGCGGCTCGGGCAAGATGGTGATCCTGCCCGTCGACCAGGGTTTCGAGCACGGCCCGGCCCGCTCCTTCGCGCCCAACCCGGACGCCTACGATCCGCACTATCACTACCAGCTCGCGATCGATGCCGGGCTGAATGCCTATGCCGCCCCGCTCGGTCCGCTCGAAGCCGGCGCCGACACCTTCGCCGGCGCGATTCCCACCATCCTCAAGGTCAATTCGGCCAACTCGCTGTCGACCAACAAGGACCAGGCGGTCACCGGCTCGGTGATGGATGCGCTGAAGCTCGGCTGCTCGGCGATCGGCTTCACGATCTATCCGGGTTCCGAATCGCAGTACGACCTGATGGAAGAAATCCGCGAAATGGCGGAAGAGGCCAAGTCGGTCGGCCTCGCCGTCGTCATGTGGTCCTACCCGCGCGGCGGCAAGCTCGACAAGGCGGGCGAGACGGCGCTCGACGTCTGCGCCTACGCCGCCCACATGGCAGCCCTGCTCGGCGCCCACATCATCAAGGTGAAGCCGCCAACCAACGTGCTGTGGCAGCCCGAGGCCAAGGCCGCCTACGAGAAGGCCAACGTCGACACCTCGACGCTGGCCGCGCGCATCAAGCACGTCGTACAGGCGTGCTTCAACGGCCGCCGCATCGTCGTGTTCTCCGGCGGCGAGGCGAAGGATCTCGAAGGCCTGTTCTCGGAAGTGCGCGGCCTGCGCGACGGCGGCGCCAACGGCTCGATCATCGGCCGCAACACCTTCCAGCGCCCGCGCGACCAGGCGCTCGACATGCTCGACAAGATTATCAGCATCTACCAGGGCAAGATGTAGAAGCGGACGCCTCGGAGCTGCGGGCGCAAGCCCGCAGCTATTTGAGCAGCCCTTCGCGGCGGATGTATTTCGCGATCTCGCTGGCGATCAGCGCATTTCCGGCGGCGCTCGGGTGGCCGTCGCCGACGATATAGGGATTCGGCCCGCCCGCTTCCTTGTTGCGCTGGAAACTCTCGGTCAGGTCGAGCAGCCGGATGTTGCCGATGACGCGTGCCAGGCCCGCCGGTGGGGCCCAATAGTTCGTGGGAAGGTAGACGATCAGCAGCTGGGTGCCCATCTCGGCCGCAGTGCGTTCCATCTCGCGCAGGAGGAACGACATGGCGCGGTCCTTCCTGGCCTCGTCCGCCTCGTCGAACGTGGCCCGCGCGTATTCGATCCGGCCCTGGATGACGTCGATGCCATGCGTCAGCCAGCTGACCGGATTGTAGTAATCGCCCGAGAGCTGCTGCTGGAGGCGCCGCACCCCGTTGCTCCACGGCAGTGCGATCCGGGGCTTGTCCTGTTCGTCCTGCACGACATGGGAAACGTCGAGGCAGAACGGATAGTAGGACGGCGCACACGGCATGACGTTGCGCTCGAAGTGATGGGCGATCATGCCATAGACGACCAGCTTGGGCGCTAGATCGCGGTTTCGCCGCAGGATCTGCAGCGATTGCGTGGTGCCATAACTCGCCATGGCGAGATTGGAGACGCTCGCCTCGAGTTCCCGTCCAACCGTACGGGCGTAGGTCTGCGGATTTTCCAGCGCATACCCCCAGGTGAACGAATCGCCGACCGTGAGAATGTCGACACGGGGCGGGCTTCGTTCGCCGGGCCCATCGACGCGGGCGCCGCGATCGTTGGTGTAGACATCGAAGGCAAAGGCCTTGCGGTCCTTGATCGCGGGGTAGATCCGCCTGTTGTGGGAGCTGGGATTGGGGATCGCACCCATCTCGGGGTCGTAGATCACCAACGCATCGCCCTCGGACGACATGGCAATGCCTGGGACGGTCAGATAGGCCGCGATTTCAATTCCCAGGAGCAGACTTGCGATCGTTGATACCAACACCAGCAAGACAGTCTTCAGTGGCTTGGCCTTTTTCACAGTCACCCGCCCGACAGATGGGCGGCATTAAACCATCCCGCAGAGCCGGACAACGACAAGTTTCAGGCGGAATGGCCGCGCCTAGCCTACTCGACGGCCTCCCGCGGACCGCATAAACCATAGCCGGACAAGATGACCGCAACCCGCCTCTATCTCATATCCCCCGAGCGCATTGAGCATCCGTCGATCTTTGCCGACGATCTGCGGGCGGCGCTGAATGGCGGCGACGTCGCCGCCTTCCAGCTTCGCCTGAAGGACGTGGCCGACGACGTGATCGCCCGCGCCGCCGACACCCTGCGGCCGATCTGCCAGCAGCGCGACGTGGCCTTCATCATGAACGACCGCCCCGACCTCGCCGTGAAGCTCGATTGCGACGGCGTGCATGTCGGCCAGGACGACATGCCCTATGCTGAGGCGAGGCGCATCGTGGGCCCTCACCGACAGGTCGGCGTCACCTGCAAGGCGTCGCGCGACCTCGCCATGGAGGCGGGGGAAGCCGGCGCCGACTACGTGGCCTTCGGTGCCTTCTTCCCTTCGACTACCAAGGCCGTGACCACACCGGTGTCGCTGGAAATCGTCGAGTGGTGGAGCGAGCTGTTCGAGATCCCGTGCGTGGCCATCGGCGGCATCACGGTTGAGAATTGCCGGCCGGTGATCGCAGCCGGCGCCGATTTCCTGGCCGTCGCCGGCGGCGTGTGGAACCACAAGGACGGCCCTGAAGCAGCCGTCCGCGCCTTCAACGGGATATTCTCAGCGGACCCACCTTAGTGTGAGAAGGAAGTCTGCTTTGACTAACCAAAAGAGAGTCGCCAAGCCAATTGATGGCTTCCTAACCACGACCTGCGCCAGAGACAGTTCAACGAGAACCATTGGTGCTTGTTGGACGCGCCTCACGGACGACTAAATTGATCTAGTCAATAGCCTGTATCAGCTTCGTTGCAGACGAGCTTGTAGGCGTCGACCTTGCCGAACCCTTTCAATTGCACCTGCACGACCTCGATCCTTATGCGAGGCATAAGCTTGCGTAAGGCAGGATGGGAAACGGATTCCTTAGTAACCAAGGGCGCCCCGTTTGCCTTTTTCTGTAGCCGATCAACTTTTCCGATAGTGCGGCCAAAGAAGTTCAGACGCCCGCGTTCAGCCCTTACTTCAGCTAACCCGAAATGCCCTGCCACACGAATCTGGATTCCACCATTACCTCGCGCATGACCATGATTTAGATTCACTTTTTCTTGCAAAGCGACCAGTCCAACTGCAGCCAAGGCAAGATTTGTGCGGCTAAAGCCGGCGACAATCACTCCATCATCGGCGCGATGGAACGCATAGGCAGAGAACGTTTCAGCGAGATAAGCGCAGACCTTGTCCATGATTTCACGAATGAGCCGGCCAGCGAGTTCGTCGCCCAGGCGAAGGCGGAGAATCTGCGAATTCTTAACGTCGACTGAAATGAATCCAATCTTGGCGCTCACGGAGTGCGGCATGGTCCTACCCTCCATAGCGAACAGGAGTTCGCTTTTGTATGAAACAAGGTTCATTGGAGGGGCGGGAAAATTTTCTTTGTTACTTCATTATGTATCTTTTTATCGTGCCTTGCAAGAATGTTCAAGTGTGCAACCAAGACAATGGTACTGGCGTGTTCTCAATATGATAAATTAAGTTGAATCAATAGATTAATCGATATATATACTTTTCTAGATTAGGAATTTGCCGGCACATTCTGCTAAATGGCGAATCTACCAAGTCACCCATGCCCTTCTTGGTGCCTGAGATGTTCGTAAAAGTGCGCTAGACGGCCGGAGCTAGTCTGTTCTATGAAGCAGCCACACAAACGTCAGCGACGGTTGCCGATGTCTGATTCTGTACAAAATACCTCGCCGCACGGCTGGGGCGCATTGATTTCATCCCCCGTGATGCCTGCTTTGCGCGAGGTTCCGGCGCTTGAGCCTCCGCGTCGTTCGAAGGCCTCTCCGATTCGACCAAAGCCCGGTGGGATTGGGGATCAAGTCACTTCGGCAGTTGTTCGGCAGCAATTTAAGAAGTGTGTCCGAAAGGTCCAAGACGGTGCGCATGTGGAAATTCTGGTGCACGGAAAGCCTGTTGCATCCATGGTTCCCGTGGAGGAGAGCCGAGCCCTGAAACAACTCGTTAGCTTGTTTATGAATGGCAAGTCGCTGACGATCGAGGGGCGTACATTTGAAGACCTCGACGACATGGCGACGTACTTTTACTGCAAGTCACGTTATTCACTTAAATAGTCGGAAGCTGGGTAACTATCGTGTCGTTTTCTGGTGAACTCTCTTCACCGCACCGGTAGCCACAGCACGTCCTCGATGTGCGACGCGCCGGTCGCCAGCATCACCAACCTATCGAAGCCCAGCGCCACGCCGGCGCAGTCCGGCAGGCCGTGATCGAGGGCGGCCAGGAAATCGTCATCGACCGGCCAGCGCAGGCCGTAGAGGCGTTCCTTCTCGTCCATGTCGGCTTCCAGGCGTGTCCGCTGGACGACGGGATCGGTGAGTTCGCCGAAGGCGTTGGCGAGTTCGACGCCGCAGGCATAGAGCTCGAAGCGTTCGGCCACGCGCGGATCGCCCGGCTTGGCGCGTGCGAGCGCCGCCATCGAGATCGGGTATTCACAGAGGATGGTCGGCCGGCCCATGCCGAGGTGCTTCTCGATCTTCTCGAACATGACGCGGAAGAAGACGTCGTCCCAGCTATCGCCGGCATGCATTGCCACTCCCGAGGCATGGGAGAGCCGCTCGGCGCTGCCGACGGTCGCGAACAAGTCGACGCCTGCGTGGCGCTCGAAAGCCCCGGCCACGGTCAGGCGCTCGGGCGCGGCCCGGGGATCGCAGCGGTGCTCCTGCCAGCGCAATTCGGCGACGCCCGTCAGCGCCAGCAATGCCGCGCAATCGGCCATCACCGTCTCGTAGCCTGCTCCGGCGCGATACCATTCGAGCATGGTGAATTCGGGATGATGCAGCGCCGAGCCTTCGGCGTTGCGGAACACGCGCGCGAACTGGAACAGCTTCGGGATGCCGCCGGCTAAAAGTTTCTTCATCGCGAACTCGGGCGAACTGTGCAGCCAGCGCTCGCGCTCCTCGCCGTCGGGCAATTCCCATTCCGTGACGAAGCCCGAGAGATGCACCTCGGCGCCCGGCGCCACTTGCAGGATCGGCGTCTCAACTTCGACGAAACCTTCGCCCGAGAGCCACTGCCGCATTGCCGTCTGCAGGCGCGCACGCGCCTGGAGATGCGGCAGGCGTCGGCTGAGTTTGTCGGGGCGCCACTCGGTCATGCCCGACCATCGCACGCGCCGCGGACGCCGTGTAGGGTGGTCGGCATGACACCCAAACAGATCGACGCCTATTGCGGCAAGCTGCCCGCCGCGACACGCACCGTGCAGTGGGAGGGCGTCATCGTCTTCAAAGTCGGCGGCAAGATGTTCTGCCTGATCGCCCCGCCCGACCATTCGGTCGGCCGGGTCTGCTTCAAATGCCCGCCCGAGCATTACGAGGCGCTGTCGCACGCCGAGGGGTTTCGCCCGGCGCCGTACCTGGCGCGCGCCAAATGGGTGGCGCTGGACGACCCCAAGTTCCTGACGCCCACCGAGCTCAAGGCCTACCTCAAGCGGGCGCATGCCGTGATCGCATCAGCCCTGCCCAAGCGCAAGCAAGGCGAACTGGGGCTTTAGGCCCGGTTGCGGCCCCCGGTCGCCTTTGATAGAAGGCCGCCCGTCGGCCTCGGTCCGCGCCCTGCGGACGAGGCCGAATTCCATTCATCCGAACCTGCGACGAGCCCCGGTAAGCCCATGAAAGTTCCCGTCAATTCCATTCGTGCCGGCAACGTCATCGAATACAACGGCAAACTCTGGGTGGCCTCCAAGGTCGAGCACATCAGCCCGGGCAAGGGCGGCGCGTTCGTGGCCATCGAAGCCAAGGCGCTGCGCGAGGGCAACAAGCTCCAGGAACGCTTCCGCTCCGGCGAAACGATCGAACACGTCCATATCGACGATCGCGAGTGCACCTTCCTGTTCAAGGACGAGAACGGCTACACCTTCATGGACAAGGAAAACTTCGAGCAGCTGGTGGTCGGTGCCGACGTGCTCGAAGCCGATCTCGCGCGCTTCCTCCAGGACGGCATGGAAGTGGCGGTCTCGCTCTACGAAGGCACGCCGGTCGGCATCGAGCTGCCCAAGTCCGTGACGCTCTCCGTCATCGAGGCCGATGCCGTGGTCAAGGGCCAGTCGGCCTCTTCCTCCTACAAGCCCGCGGTCGTCGAAGGCGGCATCCGCGTGATGGTGCCGCCGCATATCGGCGTCGGCACGCGCCTCGTGATCAATACCGAGGACGGCAGCTACATGGAACGCGCCAAGGACTGATCAGACCGTGGCCCTTCCCACCGATCGTCCTCCCAGAGACCGCCCCCTAGGCGATCGCCCGCTTGCGCGTGTCGGCCGCGCCCCGATGGCGCCGGGCCGCGAACGCTCGGGCCCGCCCGAACGCCGTTCTCTGGCGCCGCGCTCGGCCACCGTCACGGTGATGATCCGTGCCGCTTTCGCGGCGGCCAAGAACCTGAAACGCGATTTCGGCGAGGTCGAGCACCTGCAGATCTCCGAAAAGGGCCCAGGCGATTTCGTCAGCCATGCCGACATCAAGGCCGAGCGCGTGCTTCGCGCCGAATTGCTGAAGACGCGGCCGGAATACGGTTTCCTCGGCGAAGAGGGCACCGAGATCAAGGGCGACGGCCGCAACCGCTGGATCGTCGATCCGCTCGATGGCACGACCAATTTCCTGCACGGCGTGCCGCACTTCGCCATTTCGATCGGCCTCGAGCGCGACGGCGAGATCATCGCCGGTGTCGTCTACCAGCCGATCTCCGACGAGCTGTTCTGGGCGGAGAAAGGCAGCGGTGCCTACATCGACACGCCGGCCGCCCGTTCGCGCCGGCTCCGAGTCTCTGGCCGCAAGGATCCCGCCCGCGCCCTGGTTGGTACCGGCCTGCTCCATATCGGCAAGAGTGGCCATGCCGACTACGTCCCCAAGCTCGCCGCCGTGATGGAACGCACCGCCGGCGTGCGCCGCTGGGGCGCCGCGGCCCTCGATCTCGCCTTCGTGGCCGCCGGCCGCTTCGATGCCCACTTTGAATTTGGCCTGGCACCTTGGGATGTCGCAGCCGGACTTCTGCTGGTGCGCGAGGCCGGTGGCTTCGTAGGCGACATCTCGGGCAACCCTTACGTATTGGGCGGCCCGTCAATCTTGGCCAGCAATGCCGGCCTGCGCGATTCGATGATCGAGATCCTGACGGGCAGCCGCCCCGCCGAATCTCTTTAGGTCATCCCTCTAGTTCGCTTTCAGGATCTCCCGCACCAGACGGGCCACCGTGCGCACGGCCAGCGAGGCCGGCCGGTGGGTGCCGATGGAGAGCCACGTCGTCTGCTCGATCGCCGGCTTCACGATTCGCGACGCCGCGAACAACGGCCCCGCCATCTCGCGCTCGGTGAAACCGCGCGGGAAGACGGTACATAGGCCGCTCCGCGCCACAGCTTCGCGCAGGATGGCCGAGGAGCTTCCCTCCATCACGAAGTTGAGGCTGATGCCCTGACGCGCGGCATGCTCGACCATTACGGACGTGAGCCCGTTCGGCCACACCGGCGCGGCGAGCGCCACACCCTCCAGGGCGCGGAACGACACGTCCTTGTGGCGCAGGGCGGCATGACCACGCGGCCCGACCAGCATCATGTCGCCGCGCATCACCGGCTCGGCGCCGCGCACGGCGCCACGGCGGTAGCGGTTGAAGATCGCGACCTCGACCCGGCCGGTCGCCACCCATTCCTCGACCTGGCCGCTATAGGCCTCGTGAACGCGCAGCCGGACCCGCGGATAGTCGCGCAGCAGGCGAGAGCAGAGCGTGCTGATCAGCGGCTGGGCCCAACCTGGAACGACGCCAAGATCGACGCTGCCGATCGGGCTTCCCCGCATGCCGCTGGCTTCGACCACCAATTGCTCCGACTCGGCCAGTACCGCCTTGGCGCGCGGCAGCAGCGCCAGGCCGAGCTCCGTGGGCAGGACGCCGCGACCCGTTCGATGGAACAGGCGCCCGCCCAGCTCCGCTTCGAGTGCGGATACCTGCCTGCTCAACACCGACTGCGCCACGCCCAGCGCCGCCGCCGCGCGGCTGAAGCCGCCACCGGCCGCCACGCTGCAGAAAGCTCGCAACTCTTTCAGATCCATGCCTCACTCCATGCCCAAAGAGCAAAATGAAGTGTAGGGATAGTGACATGTCTGCATAAGGAGACAGCTGCCCTGTCAGACCCCCAATAGGTTGAGCGAGGGGCCTCCATTGGCTATTCTCCGGCCGTCAGTGCGCGCTAGGCTTCAGACTGTGTCGACTCGCCAAATCCTTTGAAAGGCAATCGGTTATGCCATCGTCTTCGGTCGCCGTGCGCAGCCTGACACTCGCCATTCTGGGCTTCGGCGCCGTTCCGGCCTTCGGTCAGGGCGCGAACGTCACTGCCTTCAACCCTTATTCCGGTGCCGGCCTGCCGGGTGGGCCGGTACCGCAGTATGGCCCGCAGGCCGCCTACCCGATCGTCGACACGGTTGGCCCCGCCGGTGGACCCGCGTTCAACCCCTGGCAGCGTGGTGGATCTGCTGCCGCCAATCCCGTTGCCGGCGTCTCCGCCGGCGCCGGACGCAATGTCACCGCCAGTAATGTCGCGGCAGGTAATGTCGCGGCAAGCAACGTTGCGGCGGGCAATGTTTCAGCCGGCAATGTCACCGCTGGCGTGCCCGCGTCAGTGTATAGCTATAATCCCGGCGCCTATCTGCCGGCGCCGCCGCCCGGCCCGATCGAGAGCCGGATCGTGGCCATTCCCGAAACAGGCAACGCTCGACCGTCGCGCCGCAGCTATACGCCTGCGACTGCTTCCACACCGCTGGCTGTGACAACGGCGACGATCAGTGTACCGCCCCCGCCGGCTGTGCCGCCGGTGGTCACAGGCGCCGAATTCAGGGCTCGTCCTGTGTCAGCGGGCACACCAACGCCATTGGCTGCTGCAACACCGACACCGCCGGCCGTTGCGCGCGCTCCATCCGCTGCGACATCCCCGGCCGCGCCGGCGCAGATGGCAGCGGCGACGCCTGTACCACCGGCTGCGGCGCCCCCGTCCCCGACAGCCACACGGCCTTCGCCGTCTTCAGTATCGCCCCCGCCGACCACACCG
>CAMDOT010000128.1 GCA_945903635.1 Rhizobium sp. Q54
TGCCGTTCGGGCTTCCGGGCGTGGCGAGCCGACGACATGACCGGGAAAAATCGAGCTTTTATGGGGTTGCGATGAGGGCTGAAGAGTTGGCATGATATTTGTAAGTAAGTAATTACTTACAAGACAAGAATGCCATGACCCAAGGGAGACAGCCATGAATCGCAGGCAATTCCTAACCCGGGCCGCCATCGGCTCCAGCGCGTTCCTTCCCCTGCTGAGATATCTGCCGGCCGGCGCCGCGACCCCCAACGACACGCTGGTCGTCGTCGCCGAGGACGGCCCGAACGGCCTCGACCCCCAGGGGGCGGCGACATCGAGGCCGGTCTTCGGCCTCGCCTTCAATGTCTACGACCGGTTGATCACGCATGGCCGCAAGCGCATGGCGGATGGCTCGCTGAGCTACGACTACACGAGCTTCGAGCCGGAACTCGCGGAGTCCTGGACGGCCTCTCCCGACGGCAAGTCGATAACTTTCAAGCTCCGCCGCGACGCGCGCTTCCATGACGGCACGCCGGTGACGGCGGCCGACGTGAAGTGGTCGTTCGATCGCGTCGTCTCCGTCGGCGGCTTCCCGACATCGCAGATGAAGTCCGGCTCGCTGGAGAAGCCGGAGCAGTTCGTCGTCCTCGACGACCACACCTTTCGCATCGACTTGCCGGTCAGGAACAAGCTGACGATGCCGAACTTGGCCGTGCCGGTCGCCGTCATCTACAATTCCAAGGTCGCGAAGGCGCAGGCCAGCGACAAGGATCCCTGGGCAGCCGAGTTCCTGAAATCGAACGTGGCCGGCGGCGGTGGCTACAGACTGGAGCGGTGGGAATCCGGCCGGCAGACGGTCTACGTGCGCAACGAAGACTGGAAGAGTGGCAAACTGCCCGCGCTGCGCCGCGTCGTGATGCAGCAGATCCCCAATTCGGGCAGCCGCCGGGCTCTCATCGAACGCGGCGACGCCGACATGGCGTTTGCGCTCACGCCCAAGGACTTCAGCGAGCTGGCGAGATCCGGCGCCGTCCGCGTCACGGGAACGCCGATCGAGAACAGCATGTGGTACCTCGGCATGAACGTCACCAGGCCGCCCTTCGACGATATCCGCGTGCGCCGGGCCATCGCCTATGCCGTGCCCTTCGAGGAGATCATGAGCCTCGCCACCTTCGGCCGCGGCCGGCCACTGTTCGGCGCGACCGGGCCGATCGATGCGAGCTGGCCGCAGCCGACGCCGTTCCGCACCGATCTCGCCAAGGCCAAGGCACTGCTGGCGGAAGCCGGGCTGGAGAAGGGTTTCGAGACGCCGTTCTACTTCAATACGGGAGCGGCAACGCTCATGCAGCCGACGGCGACGTTGATTGCGGAGAGCCTCGCCAAGATCGGCATTCGCGTGACCATCGAGAAGATCCCGGGCGCCAACTGGACGGCCAAGCTCATCGAGAAGACGATGCCGCTGTACCTCAACACCTTCGGCGGCTGGCTGAATTATCCCGAATACTTCTTCTATTTCTGCTATCACGGCGAAAATCGGCTCTTCAACACCATGTCCTACCGCAACCCGGAGATGGACAAGCTGATCGATGCCGCGGCAATCGAAACCGATCCGCAAAAATACGCCGAGCAGGTCAAGAGCTTCGTGAAGATGGCCTTCGATGACGTGCCGCGCGTGCCCCTGTTCCAGGAGTATCTCGACGTGGCGATCGCCAAGTCCGTCGAGGGCTACACCTACTGGTATCATCGCCAGATGGATGCCCGGCCGGTGTCGAAGACATGATGCGCGTCAAGTTCCGCGCCGGACCGCGATCCGCTGCACCATCGCCATCTTCGGTTCGCTGATCATCCGCGCTTCGTAGGCGGTCACCGAGAAGCGGTCGCGCACCAGTTCCAGCAGCTCGCCGTCGTTCAGCAGGAACTCCGGCCGGCTCGGTTTGCCGAAGCGTTCGTTGCCAATCATGAAAGTCTCGTAGAGCAGGATGCCGCCGGGCTGCAGTGCGGCGAACAGGTGCGGGAACAACGGCCGGTGCAGGTAGTTAGTCACCACCACCGCACCGAACGTGCGGCCGGCCAGCGGCCACGGGCTGCCGTCCTCGAGATCGGCTGGGATCACCTCGATGTTGTCGGCGGCGATGATGCCGCTCACGTCGCGGTCGATCGCCGTCACGGGGTGACCACGTTCGGCGAAGAAGCGCGTGTGCCGTCCGTTGCCGGCGGCGACGTCGAGAACCGGGACGCCGGGTGGCACCAGGCCGGCCCAGGCGGCGATCCAGGACGACGCCGTCATGGCTTGCGACCTCCAGCGGCTTTCAGGTTCAGGAGATTGCCCGACAGGATCAGCGCCGCGCCCAGTACCGTGAAGGTGTCGACCCGCTCACTATAGATGAGCCAGCCGGCGAGTGCGGCCAGCGGCACGCGCAGGAAATCCATGGGGACCACGATGGTGGCGTCGGCATGCAGCATCGCCCGCGTCAGGCAATAGTGCGAGTAGGTGCCGAGGAAGGCGATGACGACGATCCAGCCCCAGACGTAGGCGGAGGGCCAGCGCCAGACGGCGAGGGCCGGCACGAGCCCGATC
Source organism: Rhizobium sp. Q54 (assembly GCA_945903635.1). GTDB lineage: Bacteria > Pseudomonadota > Alphaproteobacteria > Reyranellales > Reyranellaceae > Reyranella. The sequence goes on from CAMDOT010000128.1 coordinate 2,558, forward strand.
GCCGACTGGATGACCAGCATCCAGAACAGGATGGCCACGACGCTGTCGGTGCGGGTGAGCGACTTCACCATGGTGAGGGAGATGGCGAAGCCCACGGCGGCGGCGAGTGCGATCAACTGCCCGGGCACGATCTCGTTGGTGCCGGGGCGCACGATGACGACGACGCCGACCACGCCCAGCACGATCGCCAGGTTTTTCCAGAGGCCCATGCGCTCGCCGAGGAAGGCCACCGCCAGGATCGCCGTCCAGATCGGCATGGTGAACTCGATCGAGATGACCTGCGCGAGCGGGATCAGCGTCAGGGCCAGGAACCAGGAGAACTGCGCGGCGTAGTGGACCACGTTGCGCACGAGCTGCTGCCAGGGTCGCGACGTCTTCAGCGCGGCAAAGCCGCCGCCCAGATGGATCAGCGGATAGAGCAGGACGAGGCCGATCAGCGAGCGCAGCGCCATGATCTGGAAGACATCGAGCTCGCGCGTGGCCTCGCGCCCGGCGATCGCCATCAGCATCATCGCCGACAGCCATCCGGCCATCCAGAAGGCGGCTTTGGTATGGGAAGGCTGATGGTCCATCGGCGGTCGCGCGGCGTTCCGGGGCAGTGTCGCAGGGGGCGGGGGCGCGACATTCGGGCCTTGCGTCCGGCGCGACAAGCCACCATTTTTCAGGGGTCATGATTTTGTATCGCCTGCGCTGCGCCAAGGGCCACGAGTTCGATAGCTGGTTCAAGGACGGCAAAACCTACGAGCGTCAGGAAAAGCGTTCCCTGATCGGCTGTCCGGCATGCGGAAACGCCAAGATCACGCGGGCGCCGATGGCGCCGCGCATCGGCAAAGGCGGCCAGGGACGTGGTGGGCGCGCGGAACAGCCTGTCGAACAGTCTGCCGGGCCGTCGGCGGAAGCGGCTCCCGAGGCCGCGCCCGATCCCCAGATGGCGGCACTCGCTCGCGCCATGCCCAAGGAGATGCGCGAGACGCTGCTGAAGCTGCGCGAACAGGTCGAAAAGAATCTCGAGCCGGTCGGCGAGAAGTTCGCCGAAGAAGCGCGCAAGATTCATTATGGCGAGAGCGACAAGCGCGGCATCTACGGCCAGACCACCGACGAGGAAGCCGAGGCGCTGGCTGACGAGGGCATCGAGTTCGGCCGCCTGCCCTGGATTCCGCGCGGAAACTAGGATGGCCGGCGCGGTCGCGCTGCCGATTGGAAGCCGCATCGCCGGCTTGTTCGCGGGTGCCGACCTGGCGGATGCCTATGCAATCGGCCTGCCGCGAGACACCAGCGGCGACGTTGAAACCCTCACACGCTTCTTGCTGAGCGAGCAGGCGCCCTGGCTTCGCCTTCTCATGGCCGTGCGCGACACAATGGTGGCCGGCTTCGGCCTCAAGACGTCGCGCCAGCTTCGCCAGGGGGCGGCCGCCGACCACGTGGCGCGGATCTATATCTTTCGCATCTACGAGATCACCCGAGACGAGGCGATCCTGGGGGAGGACGACAAGCATCTCGACTTCAGGATCTCGGTCCAGCGGCGATCCGATGACATCGTCGTCACCACGGTCGTGCACTGCCACAACCTGCTGGGCCGGCTCTATCTGGCGCTCATTACGCCCTTCCACCGTCTCGTCGTGAAGTCGATGCTGCGGCGCGCGGCCCGCCGGGGCTGGCCCCGGTTGATTCAGGCGGCAGGATAAGGTAGGATTGTCGGGACGGAATAATATTGCCTGACGCAGGAGGCCTCCGAAACACCCCCTAAAAAGAGCCCGATCCGGATTTCGAGAATGTCGCGGTTTATGCGACATCGCCGGGCGAGCGATGTCGGTGAATTATCGAGCTAATTCAATCTCTTGGCGGCTGGAATGGCGTTCCGGAAAATGTACATTACGGTTTTTTACTTTGTCGCGTTCTGTGCGACTCCGAACAGCATGTAGTTCACGTCGAGATCGGTCCTGTTCAGGCTCCAGGCGCGGCTGAGGGGGCTGTAAACCACACCCACGATCTCCTGGGTCTCGATGCCGCCGGCCGCGAGGCCGCGCACGACCTCGGAGGGTTTCAGGAATTTCTTCCAGTCGTGGGTGCCGCGGGGCAGCCAGCCCAGGAGGTATTCGGCGCCGGCGATGGCCAGCGCCCAGGCCTTGGCGGTGCGGTTGAGCGTCGACAGGAACAGGAGGCCGCCGGGTTTCACCAGCCGGCCGATGGAGGCCAGGAACAGGTCGACGTCGGCCACGTGCTCGACGATCTCCAGGGCCAGCACGACGTCGTACTGCCCGCCACCCTGATTGATGGAGATGGCGAGAGCCTCGGCGGTGTCCTGGCGGTAGTCGATGGCGAGGCCCTGTTTTTCGGCATGGAGGGCGGCGACGGCGATGTTGCGGGCGGCGGCATCGATGCCGGTGACGGCCGCGCCGAGCCTGGCCATCGGTTCGCTGAGCAGGCCGCCGCCGCAGCCGATGTCGAGGACCGAAAGTCCCTGCAGCGGCTGGCCTGACAGCGCCTCGCGGTCCCAGTGGATGGCGGCGCGGTCGCGGATATAGCCGATGCGGACGGGGCCCAGGCGATGCAGCGGCGCGAACTTGCCGGTGGGGTCCCACCACTCGTCGGCGATGCGCGAAAAGCGCTCGATCTCGGCCGGATCGACCGTGGAGTTGTGCCGGTTATGCGTGGTCTGGCTCATGGCTACCCTTGTCGCTACCCTTGACCCATATGGCGCCGTCGGTGTCTATACCCCGCTTTCCGGGCAGCGGCTTGCCCTTCGAGTGGATTCTTCGAGTGGATTCATGGCGCGCATCGTTCTGAAGTTTGGCGGCACCTCGGTTGGCGATATCGAGCGGATCAAGAATGCTGCGCGCAAGGTCAAGGGCGAGGTCGCGCGCGGCAACCAGGTCGCGGTCGTGGTCTCGGCCATGTCCGGCGCCACCAATCAGCTCGTGAAGTGGGTCAATGAGATCGCCCCGCTGCCGGATCCGCGCGAGTATGACGTCGTCGTGGCGACCGGCGAGCAGGTCACGATCGGCCTACTGGCGCTGGCGCTGCAGCAGGAGGGCGTGAAGTCCCGTTCCTGGGGTTCGTGGCAGATCCCGATCCGGACCGACGACGCCTACAGCAAGGCGCGCATCGTCGACATCGACACCACCGAGATGGCCCGCACCATGATGGCGGGCGAAGTGCCGATCGTGCCGGGCTTCCAGGGCCTCTCGCCCGACGGCCGCGTGACCACGCTGGGCCGCGGCGGCTCGGACACGTCGGCAGTGGCTTTGGCTGCCGCGCTGAAGGCCGACCGCTGCGACATCTACACCGACGTCGACGGCGTCTACACGACCGATCCCAGGATCGTCGAGAAGGCGCAGAAGATCGACCGCGTGACCTACGAGGAAATGCTCGAAATGGCGTCGCAGGGCTCGAAGGTGCTGCAGACGCGCTCGGTCGAGCTCGCAATGAATCATCATGTGCGCGTGCAGGTGCTGTCGTCGTTCGACGCGGCACTCGGCAGCGACCTGCCCGGCACTTTGGTTGTGGACGAGGACGAAATCATGGCCCAGGGACTCGAGAAATCCGTCGTGAGCGGCATCGCCTTCTCCAAGGACGAGGCCAAGGTCACCGTCACCCACGTGCCCGACCGGCCGGGCGTGGCGGCGGCGATCTTCGGGCCACTGGCGTCCGCCAACATCAACGTCGACATGATCGTGCAGAACGTCTCGCTCGACGGCAGCTCGACCGACATCACCTTCACGGTGCCGCGGGCCGACCTTGCCCGCGCGGTACAGCGGCTGGAGGAAGCCAAGGCCGACCTCAAGTTCGCCGAGGTCAAGTCCGACATCAACGTCGCCAAGGTGTCGGTGATCGGCGTCGGCATGCGTAGCCATGCGGGCGTCGCGCTAAAAATGTTCGAGACGCTGGCCGCCAAGGGCATAAACATCCAGGTGATCTCCACGTCGGAGATCAAGATCAGCGTCCTGGTGGCGGCCGAGTACACCGAGCTCGCGGTGCGGGCCTTACATACGGCTTACGATCTCGACGCCGCCTGAACGCATAAGTTTCTCTCTTGTTGATGCGAATAAGCGGGTAGGCAGTTCGGCGCGGGTCTTGCTATAAGCAGGCCATGCGCGCGCAAGTCACATATGAGGCTCGCCTCGACGCCCGCCCCGTCGATGGCTGCTCCCTCGCCGCCCGCCCCCTCAACGCGCGGGCACTGGCGGCGTGGCGAGCTTGCGCCTGCGCCATCGACCGCAACTTCGTCGTCATCCGACTCAAGTATCCCGCGGTCTGACCATGGAGAGAACAACTCCACCGGCCGGACCGCGAATGCTCCTCAAGCGGCTCCGGGACACGATGGCGCGTGCGGGTTCCGTCGAGGACACGCTGGCCGAGGTCGTGCGCCTGGTCGCCAACGAGATGGTGGCCGAGGTCTGCTCGATCTACCTGCTGCGCGCCGGCGAGGTGCTGGAACTGTTCGCGACGCAAGGCCTCAATCCCTCGGCGGTGCATCGCACCCGCCTCAGGGTCGGCGAGGGCCTGGTCGGCGACATCGCAGCCCACGGCCGGCCGCTGGCGCTGGACGACGCGCAGACCCATCCGCAGTTCGCCTACCGCCCGGAAACGGGTGAGGAAATCTATCACTCGCTCGCCGGCGTGCCGATCGTGCGCGCCGGCCGCGTGCTCGGCGTCCTGGTTGTGCAGAACCGCACGCGCCGCCAGTACGACGAGGAGGAAATCGAGACCCTGCAGACCATCGCGATGGTGCTGGCCGAGCTGATCGCGGCCGGCCACATCGTGAGCCCGAACGAGATGCAGCAGGTCGACGGTCTCGGCCTGCTGCCGCTGCGCATCGACGGCGTACAGCTGACGCCCGGCGTTGCGATCGGCCACGCGGTGCTGCACGAGCCGCGCATCGTGATCTCGCGGGTCGTGGCCGAGGACGTGGCGCTGGAGCATGAGCGTTTCGAGGAGGCGTTGCACGGTGTGCGGGCCGACGTCGACCGCATGCTCGAGGCGCACGACATGCAGTCGGGCGAGCAGCGCGAGATCCTGGAAACCTTCCGCATGTTCGTCGACGACCGCGGCTGGATGGAGCGCGTGCGCGAGGCGGTGACCTCGGGCCTCACTGCCGAGGCGGGCGTGCAGCGCGCCTTCGACGACGTGCGCACCAGGCTCGGCCAGTCGACCGATCCCTACATCCGCGAACGGCTGAGCGACCTCCAGGATCTCTGCAATCGCCTGCTGCTGCGGCTGACCGGCCGAGTCGCGGCCGATCCGAGTTCGCTGCCCGACGACATGATCGTCATCGCCCGCGACATGGGGCCGGCGGAGCTGCTCGACTACGACCGCACGCGCCTGCGCGGCGTGGTGCTGGAGGAGGGCTCGGCCTTGAGTCACGTCGCGATCGTCGCGCGTGCGCTCGACATTCCCGTCGTCGGACGCGCAGCCGACGTGCTGTCGCGGGTCGAGGCGGGAGATTCGATCGTCGTCGACGGCGACAATGCCCAGGTGCTGGTGCGGCCGGCCGAGGATGTGCTGCAGACCGTCCATGCCGCGATCGACGCGCGCGTCGAACGGCGGCGCAAGTATGCGATGCTGCGCGACCTGCCGTCGGCGACGCGCGACCAGGCGCGGATCTCGCTGCACATGAATGCCGGCCTGCTGATCGACATGCAGCATCTCGACGACACCGGCGCCGACGGTGTCGGTCTCTACCGGACCGAGATCCCGTTCATGGTGCGTTCGGAATTTCCCGACGTCGATGCGCAGGCCTGGCTCTACGGCCGCGTGCTCGATCTTGCCGACGGCCGGCCGGTGACCTTTCGCACCCTCGACGTCGGCGGCGACAAGGTTCTTCCCTATGTCGGCGCTTTCGGGGACGACAATCCCGCGATGGGCTGGCGTGCCATCAGGATTGGTCTCGACCGGCCGGCCATGTTGCGCCGGCAGCTTCGGGCTTTGATCCAGGCCTCCAACGGCCGGCCGCTGTCGGTGATGTTCCCGATGATTGCCGAAGTGGCCGAACTCCTGAGCGCCCGGCGGCTGCTCGACCTCGAACTCGACCGCTCCCGGCGGCGCGGACAGGCCATTCCGGAGCAGCTGAGGGTCGGCGTCATGTTCGAGGTGCCGGCGCTCGCCTGGCAACTGGACAGCCTGTTGCCTCATGTCGATTTTCTTTCAGTGGGAACGAACGATCTTCTCCAGTTCCTCTATGCCGCCGATCGCGGCAACAGCCGGCTGGCCGGCCGCTACGACAGCTTGTCGCCCGCGCTTCTGCGACTGCTACATTTTGTGGTCGAGAAGGTGCGGCCGGCCGGTGTCGATCTCGCCGTCTGCGGCGAGATGGCAGGACGTCCGGTCGAGGCGCTGGCGCTTCTCGCCGTCGGCGTACGCTCGTTGTCGATGTCGCCGGGCTCCATCGGACCGGTGAAGGCGATGATCCGCTCGCTCGATCTCGGCGAGGCAACTGGTTTCATGGTCGCTGCGCTTTCACAACCGGATCGACCGATGCGCGAGACGCTGCGTCTCTTCGCTGCCGATCACGCGATCGAAATTTAATAACGGGCGAAATTTAACAACGAAAAGTCGAATCGCTTTTGCCCTGCCATAGTGCCTCTGCTAAGAGTCGCTTGCGAGGGGAAAGCAGGGTTACTTATGCCGGATCAGGTCGATTGGCGAGCGATCGAACGCGAGGCCACACCGGGCCGTGCAGTTGGTCGCTTACTGCGCGATCAGCGCGAGGCGAGAGGCTTCGGCCTCGCTGACGTCGAGAAGAGCTTGCGAATCCGGCGCAGTCATCTCGAAGCGATCGAGGATGGCCGCTTCGACAAGCTTCCCGGTGCCGCCTACATCCCGGCGTTCCTGCGTGCTTACTCCGCACACGTCGGCCTCGATCCCGAGAAGGTGTTGACCGCCTATCACCTGTCCGGTCCGGTGCCCATCAAGCGTCCGGTGTCGCTGCCCGCCGATTTCCCGATCGTGATGAAGCGCGCGCCGGTCGGCTTGGCCGTGCTGACCGTGCTGCTGGTTGTCGGCGCGGGCTATGCGCTCTGGAATTATCTGCCGCGCGAGCAGACGGTGATCGCCGAGAAGGTGCCGCCCGTGCCGGATCGCCTGCTCGCGTCGTCGCCCGCCACGTCGCCCGCCACCCCGCAAGCTGCGACCGATGCGGCAACGACCGCTGCCACGCCCGGCGCGACACCCAACGTGCCGTCGGCCCTGGGTACGCGCAGCACGACCGGCGGCCTGCCGGCTGAAGTCTGGCCGGCGCCACGCAAGGACGCGGCCGCTCAGCCCGCGCCGCTGGCGCCCCCGATCGTTGTCGCCGTGCCCGCACCGCCGCCGCCGGTCGTGATGACGGCTCCCACCCCGGGCCAGGCGCAAGCCGCGCAGCCACCCGCCCAGGCGGAGCAGCCGCAGCGCGCTGCCGCCCCGACGCCTGCTGCGCCCGCGACCGCCGCACCGGCGACCGAAGAAGCCGTGGCGCGTACGCCCGCCGCCGAAGCGGCGCCGAGCCTGCCGTCCAGCCTGCCGGTGCGGGTCGACACGCCGGTCAGCGTTCGCGTCAACAGCTGGGTCGAGCTGCGGGCGCCCAATGGCGACGTTCTCGCCCAGACCTACGTCCGCGCCGGCGAAAGCTACGTCGTTCCGGCTGGAATCGCCTACCGCGTCATCGACGCGCGCTGAGCCGGCTGCCGGCCCCGGCGGCTGGATAAGCCGCCCGCCCACCGCTACATTGCCGGGCATGAGCATCAGACCCTACCGCGACATCGTGCGCCGCAAATCGCGGCGGATCATGGTCGGGTCCGTGCCGGTCGGCGGCGATTCGCCGATTACGGTCCAGACCATGACCAACACGCTGACGGCCGACGCCGAGGCCACGATCGCGCAGATCCGCCGCTCCGAGGAGGCCGGCGTCGATATCGTGCGGGTTTCCTGCCCGGATGAGGAGTCGACGGCGGCGCTGTCCCAGATCGTGCGTGCGTCCAAGGTGCCGATCGTGGCCGACATCCATTTCCATTATAAGCGCGCCATCGAGGCGGCCAAGGCGGGGGCAGCCTGCCTGCGCATCAATCCCGGCAACATCGGCAGTGCCGAGCGGGTGCGGGAGGTCGTGAAGGCGGCCAAGGACCATGGCTGCTCGATGCGCATCGGCGTCAATGCGGGGTCGCTCGAGAAGGACCTGCTGGAAAAATATGGCGAGCCCTGCCCGGAGGCGATGGTCGAGAGCGCGCTCGATCATGCACGGATCCTGCAGGATCACGACTTCCACGAATTCAAGATCAGCGTGAAGGCGTCCGACGTCTTCCTCGCGGTCGCGGCTTACCAGCAGTTGGCGGATGCCTGCGACTACCCGCTGCACGTCGGGGTGACCGAGGCTGGCGGCATGCGCACCGGCACCGTCAAATCCTCGATCGGCATGGGCTCGCTCTTGTGGGCCGGCATCGGCGACACGATCCGCGTCTCGCTCTCGGCCGAGCCCGAGGAAGAGGTCCGCGTCGGCTTCGAGATGCTGAAGGCGCTCAACCTGCGCCACCGCGGCGTCAACATCATTTCCTGCCCGTCCTGCGCGCGCCAGCAGTACGACGTAATCCGCACCGTCGAGGCGCTGGAGAAGCGCGTCGGCCACATCACGACCCCGATGACGGTGTCGGTGATCGGCTGCGTCGTGAACGGTCCCGGCGAGGCGCGGGAGACCGACATCGGCTTCACCGGGGGTGGGGCCAACAACCATCAGGTCTATATCGCCGGCGTCCCGCACCATCGCCTCAAGGACGGCAACGTCATCGACCATCTGGTCGCGCTGATCGAGAAGAAGGCGGCCGAGATCGAGGCCGCCAAGGCCGATGAAGCCGCCAAGCTCGAACAGGAGCGACATCGCGCCGCGGCCGAGTAGCGACCTTCGACCTCTTCCCGTCGACATTTTTCCAAGGCGATTTACCGTGAGCAAGCTTCAGCCCGTGCGTGGCACGCACGATCTACTCCCCGATGAATACCGTCGCTTTGCCCATGTGGTCGGCGCGGCGCGCGACGTGGCGCGCCTCTACGGCTATCGCGAGATGGCGACGCCGATCTTCGAGTTCACCGAGCTTTTCGCGCGCGGCATCGGCGAGACCACCGACGTGGTTTCGAAGGAGATGTACACGTTCAAGGATCGGGGCGACGAATCGCTCACGCTCCGGCCGGAGTATACCGCCGGTATCTGCCGCGCCTTCGTGTCCAACGGCGAACTCACGCAGCAGCTGCCGCTGAAAGTCTTCGCCGCCGGTCCGATGTTCCGCTACGAGCGGCCGCAGAAGGGCCGCCAGCGCCAGTTCCACCAGATCGACATCGAGGTGCTGGGCGCGCCGGAACCGGGTGCCGACATCGAGGTGATCTCGGTCGCGGCCGACATTCTCGACCGCCTCGGCATCCTCGAGCGCTGCGTGCTCAAGATCAATTCGCTGGGCGACCCGGAGTGCCGCGCCGTCTACCGCAAGGTGCTGGTCGACTACTATTCGGGTCACATCGGAAAGTTGTCGGAGGATTCGAAGAGCCGCCTGCAGCGCAATCCGCTTCGTATTCTCGACAGCAAGGACGAGGGCGACAAGGCGATCAATACAGGGGCGCCGTCGTTCGCCGATCATCTCAACCAGGCCAGCCGCGACTTCTTCGCGGCGGTGAAGGACGGGCTCGCGGCCGCCGGCATCGCCTTCGAGGTCGATCCGACCCTGGTGCGCGGGCTGGATTATTACACCCACACCGCCTTCGAGTTCGTGACCACCCACATCGGGGCGCAGGGCACGGTGCTGGGCGGCGGCCGCTATGACGGGCTGATCGCCGAGCTGGGCGGGCCGCCGACCGCCGGCATCGGTTGGGCCGGTGGTATCGAGCGGCTGATGATGCTGTGCAACGAGCCGCCGGCCGAGCCGCGTCCGGTCGTGATCGCGCCGCTCGGCGCCGCCGCCGAGGCCAGGGCGCTGGGCATCGCCCGCGCGTTGCGCCGGCAAGGCATCACCGTTGAACAGGACTATCGCGGCAACATGAAGCGGCGCCTGCAGCGGGCCAACAAGATCAACGCCCGGGCCGCGATCATCCTCGGCGATGACGAGCTGGCCAAGGGCGTGGCGCAGCTGAAAGATTTCGACAGCGGCGATCAGCGCGAAGTGGCACTCGACGCCCTTGCCGACGCATTGAAGGGCTGAACACCGTGTCGCTTTTGTTAAAACTAAACCAGATCGTCACCCGTCACGCCGAACTGCAGGATTCTCTTTCCGCCGGCACGCTCGACTCGCAGAAGTTCGTCGCGGCCTCGAAGGAATATGCCGAGCTCGGCCCGCTCGTCGAGGCGGTGAACGAATGGCACAAGGCCGAGCAGGAGCTGAAGGACGCCGAGGCGATGGCGGCCGATCCCGACATGAAGGCCATGGCCGAGGAAGAAGCGGCGTCGATCAAGAAACGCCTGCCCGTGCTCGAGCAGGCGGTGAAACGCATGCTGCTGCCCAAGGACGCGGCCGACGAGAAGAACGCCATCCTCGAAATCCGCGCCGGCACAGGTGGCGAGGAGGCGGCACTCTTCGCCGCCGATCTGTTCCGCATGTACCAGCGCTACGCCGCCGACCATGGCTGGAAGTTCGAGATCATGGAGCTTTCGGACACCGGCATCGGCGGCTATCGCGAAGCCATCGCCACGGTGACGGGGCGCAATGTCTTCGCGCGGCTGAAATTCGAATCGGGCGTGCATCGCGTGCAGCGTGTGCCGGCGACCGAGACGCAGGGCCGCATCCACACTTCCGCGGCGACGGTGGCCGTGCTGCCGGAAGCCGAGGACGTCGACATCAAGATCGACGAAAAGGACCTGCGCATCGATGTTTTCCGCTCCTCAGGGCCGGGCGGCCAGTCGGTCAACACGACGGACTCCGCGGTTCGCATCACGCATATCCCGACCGGCGTCGTCGTCAGCCAGCAGGACGAGAAGAGCCAGCATAAGAACAAGGCCAAGGCGATGAAGATCCTGCGGGCGCGCCTCTACGATGCCGAGCGCAAGCGCCTCGACGATCTGCGCGCCGCCGACCGCAAGGGCCAGGTCGGCAGCGGTGACCGCAGCGAGCGGATCCGGACCTACAATTTCCCGCAGAGCCGCGTCACCGACCATCGCATCAATCTCACCCTCTATTCGCTCGATCAGGTCATCGAGGGCCGAGGGCTGGACGAGCTGATCGACGCGCTGACGTCCGACGATGAGGCCAGTCGTCTGGCGGAGCTGGCGGCCTAGTTGGAGTCGTGGGCCGCGAGCTACGACGCGTTGCTCCGCGATGCCGCGGTCGCCCTGACGGCAGCCGGCATCGACAATGCGCGCTTCGAGGCCCGCCTGATGCTGGCACATGCCGCCGGCGTCAGGATCGAGTGGCTGGTCGCGCATGGCAGCGATCCAGCGCCGCCCGCTGTGGCCGAGACCTTGCGCGAGCTTACAGCCCGCCGGGTCAGGCGCGAGCCGATGGCCTATATCGTGGGCGAGCGCGAATTCTGGGGCCTGCCGTTCAAGGTCTCGCCCGCCGTTCTCGTGCCGCGGCCCGACAGCGAGACGCTGATCGAGGCGGCGTTGGCGCTGATGCCGGATCGGACGACGCCCTGGCGCATCCTCGACCTGGGCGTCGGGTCGGGCTGCCTGCTGCTCACCTTGCTGCACGAGTTTCCGCGCGCGCGTGGTGTCGGCATGGACGCCTCGGCGGCCGCGCTGGCAGTGACGACGGCCAACGCGGAGGCCCTGGGCATTGCGTCGCGGCTGCGGCTGATCGAGGGGGATTGGCGGCAGCCGGGCTGGGTCGAGCGGTTGGGGGGACCGTTCGATCTGCTGGTTTCCAACCCGCCCTATGTCGAGACGGCGGCAATCGCCGGACTGATGCCGGATGTCGCGCGGTTCGAGCCCCATTTGGCCCTCGATGGCGGCCCTGACGGGCTTGTGGCCTATCGTGCGATTGCCGGGGAGGCGTCCCGGCTGGTCGTGCCGGGGGGCCGGGTCCTGATCGAGGCCGGGGAGGGCCAAGCCCCTGAAATATCTGCAATTTTGTCCGGGGCGGGGTTCGTCCCGGGGCGTTTCTGGCAGGATCTCGGCGGGATCGACCGCGTTATCCCGGCAACGCATTAAGCAGTTGGCAAAGGAAGGGAATAGGACTAGCTTGCGAATTGTCCCCTAGGGGGCTTAGCCTGAGCCGATCGGTGGCAACGGGCAAATATATCCCTCTGAAATTGAGCCGTGACGGCGCCCATGAAGGGCAGAGGGTCGCAACAACAACCCGTCCGGCGTGCAACTGGCCCAAGGTTAATGAGACCAAACAATCGTCAGCGATCGCGCGGCGGTCGCAATGGTGGCGGCGGCGGTGGTGGCGGAGGTGGCGGTGGCCACAACAACCACCACAAGCAGCATCACAATCCCAATCGCCCGCCCAATCGAAATCAGATGTTCGACAGCAGCGGCCCCGATGTTCGGGTCCGCGGCAATGCCCATCAGGTCTTCGACAAGTACCAGGCTCTTGCCCGGGAAGCGGCGGCGTCGGGCGACCGAATCCAGGCCGAAGCCTATTGGCAGTACGCCGACCACTATTTCCGCATGATCCAGACCATGGGTGGTTTCGGTCAGCGCAATAACGTCGGTTATGGTGACGAAGAGGGCGGCCAGCAGAATCAGAACCCGCAGCAGCAGGGACAACCTGGTGGGCCTCAGCAACAGGCCGGCCCGCCGCCCAGCAATGCCAACGGCCAGGCCCCCGGCGAACGCATGGGCGGCCGGGGTGAGGATCTCAACGACGCCGAACCCGGCCTCGGCGGGGTTGCCTTCCTGCAAAACGGGCGCAGCGCCCCGTCGGAGGAAGATCCGGCGACCGACGAGCAGCCCGAGGTTCCGGCTTTCACACCTCCGGCCTCCAACCGGCGCGGCTGATCGCCGATCCGTAGAGTTCAAGAGCACCCGAGGGCATCGCCCCTCGGGTGTTTTTTGTTGTTCCCGGATCGCTGCCCTAGATGGGGAGCAGGTTGGGAGCCAGGAACCCCATGAGCGTGAAGCCGATGCCCACGGCCCCCAGGCCGAAGGAGACGAAGGTGAGCCAGGCCACCGCGGTCAGCGCCGCGGCGCCCGCCAGGACGATCGCCAGCTGGAAGCACGCCGAGCCGTACTCGAACATGTGGTAGGCCGCGAGGGAACGGTCGCGATGCGCCTCCTTGGCCTTGGCCCGGGCCATCAGTTCCTTGCGACCTTCGTTGGTCTCGGGCTCCGACTCGTAGCGCTGCGCGGTGCGCCGCCATTGCTCCGCCTGGGTTTTCAGGGCAGCCGGCATGGTCGCGGGATTGTCCTTGAACTGGGCGTCGGCGCCCTCGGCCGCGGTCCGGAGCGTAGTCTGGCGGATCGTCTTGGCCTGGAAGAACGACCAGAGGTTGGAGGCGTCGATATGGTCGGACAGGCCATGGGTCTGGGAACTCTTGCCGGCCATTTCCGAGACCGCCAGAAGGGCCGCCAGCACGGCAACCAGCAAGGCTATTTTCTTGTTCGACGTATCGACGTGACCATGCCCGCCAGACATTGTTTTTCTCCCCGTTTTTGATTTGGATCTTGTCGGCAGGTCTTCATAGACCGGCAGGGTTACAACGAAAAGCCGCACCGTCGATCCGGTCTTGTACCTGCGCAAATCCTTTCCCATATCGATCGCAGGATGCCCGGATAGGGGTCCGCTCTTCCGCCCGCCGCATGCCGGGGGCGTAAATGAAAGGGTAGAGTGATGAACCAAGAGAAATACACCGAGCGTATGCGGGGCTTCCTGCAGAGCGCCCAGATGCTGGCGTTGCGTGACGGCCACCAGCGCTTCGTTCCCGACCATCTTCTGAAAGTTCTGCTCGACGATCCGGAAGGCCTCGCGGCCAACCTGATCAAGTCCGCCGGGGGCGATTCGCAGGCTGTGCACCGCGAGGTCGAAGCCAATCTTGCCAAGCAGCCCAAGGTCGAGGGCCAGGGCGCGGGCCAGGTCTATCTGGCGCCCGAAACGGCGCGTCTGTTCGAGCAGGCCGAGGCGATCTCCGAAAAGGCGGGCGATTCGTTCGTCACGGTCGAGCGGCTGCTGCTGGCGCTGGTGCTCGCCAAGGGCACCGAGGCCGCCAATGCGCTGGCCAAGGGCGGTGTGAAGGCGCCGGCGCTCGAAAAGGCCATCCAGGAACTGCGCAAGGGCCGGACCGCCGACTCGGCGTCAGCCGAAAGCGGCTACGACGCCCTCAAGAAATATGCCCGCGATCTCACGCAGATGGCGCGCGAGGGCAAGCTCGACCCCGTGATCGGCCGCGACGAGGAAATCCGCCGCGCCATCCAGGTGCTGAGCCGCCGCACCAAGAACAATCCCGTCCTCATCGGCGAGCCCGGCGTCGGCAAGACGGCGATCGCCGAGGGCCTGGCGCTGCGCATCGTGAACGACGACGTGCCTGAGTCGCTCAAAGGCAAGAAGCTGATGTCGCTCGACCTCGGCGCCATGGTGGCGGGAGCCAAGTACCGCGGCGAATTCGAGGAGCGCCTCAAGGCGGTGCTGTCGGAGATTTCCGCGGCCGAGGGCGAGATCGTCGTCTTCATCGACGAGCTGCACACCCTGATCGGGGCGGGCAAGGCCGACGGCGCGATGGATGCCTCCAACATGCTGAAGCCCGCGCTGGCACGCGGCGAGCTGCATTGCGTCGGCGCTACGACATTGGATGAGTACCGCAAGCACATCGAGAAGGACGCAGCACTGGCTCGCCGCTTCCAGCCGGTGTTCGTGGCCGAACCGACGGTCGAGGACACTGTTTCGATCCTGCGCGGCCTCAAGGAGAAGTACGAGCTGCACCACGGCGTGCGCATTGCCGATGCCGCCATCGTGGCCGCGGCGACGCTCTCCAACCGCTACATCACCGACCGCTTCCTGCCCGACAAGGCGATCGACTTGATGGATGAGGCCGCGTCCCGCATCCGCATGCAGGTCGACAGCAAGCCGGAGGATCTCGACGAGCTCGACCGGCGCATCATCCAGCTCAAGATCGAGCGCGAGGCGCTGAAGAAGGAGAGCGATCCGGCGTCGCGCGAGCGCCTGCAGAAGCTCGAAAAGGAGCTGAGCGAGCTCGAGCAGAAGTCGGCCGGGCTGACGGCGCAGTGGAAGTCGGCCAAGGACAAGCTGGCCGACGCCCAGAAGGTCAAGGAGCAGCTCGACAAGGCACGCCATGAACTCGAGATCGCGCAACGCAAGGGCGAGCTCGCCCGCGCCGGTGAGCTGTCCTACGGCGTCATTCCCGACCTCGAGAAGAAGCTCAAGGCGGCGGAGAACATCGAGCTATCGGGCAGTCGCGGCGTGAAGGAAGAAGTCATGCCCGAGGACATCGCCGCGGTGGTCTCGCGCTGGACCGGCATTCCCGTCGACAAAATGCTCGAGGGCGACCGGGCCAAGCTCCTGCGCATGGAGGAAGAGCTGCACAAGCGCGTGATCGGCCAGGACGAGGCCATCAAAGCCGTGTCCAACGCCGTGCGTCGCGCGCGGGCGGGTCTGCAGGACCCCAACCGGCCGATGGGGTCGTTCCTGTTCCTGGGGCCCACCGGCGTCGGCAAGACCGAGCTCACCAAGGCGCTGGCGAACTACCTGTTCGACGACGATCACGCCATGGTGCGCATCGACATGAGCGAATTCATGGAGAAGCACGCCGTCAGCCGCCTGATCGGCGCGCCGCCGGGCTATGTCGGCTACGACGAGGGCGGCGTGCTCACCGAGGCGGTACGTCGCCGGCCGTATCAGGTGATCCTGTTCGACGAGGTCGAGAAGGCCCATCCCGACGTCTTCAACGTGCTGCTGCAGGTCCTGGATGACGGACGCCTGACCGATGGCCAGGGCAGGACAGTGCATTTCAACAACACGTTGATCGTGCTGACGTCCAACCTCGGCAGCGCGCATCTGGCGGCACTTGCCGAAGGCCAGTCGACGGAGACCGTGCGCGAGCAGGTGATGGAAGAGGTGCGCCGCGCCTTCCGGCCGGAGTTCCTCAACCGTCTCGACGAGATCCTGCTGTTCAACCGGCTGAGCCGCGCGCACATGACGGATATCGTCGACATCCAGCTCGGCCAGCTGCGCAAGCTGCTGGCGGACCGCAAGATCGGCCTCGAGCTGGACAAGAAGGCCCTGCAGTGGCTGGCCAACCGCGGCTACGACCCGGTCTACGGCGCCCGGCCGTTGAAGCGGGTGATCCAGCGCAGCCTGCAGAACTCGCTGGCGACCCAGCTGCTCGAGGGCCGCATCAAGGACGGCGAAACCGTCGAGGTCGGCGTCGAGAACGGCGAGCTTACGATCGCCGGCCAGCGCGTCCTGGGCGAAGCCGCCGATTAAGCGCTAATCGCCTTTGGCGAGTTGGGGCGTCGCAGGTTCCTTCGGGGCCTGCGACGCCCTTTGTTTTTGCGGCTTGCCGGGCGCATCCGATACCGATG
>CAMDOT010000129.1 GCA_945903635.1 Rhizobium sp. Q54
CAGGCCCGCTCATGATCATGAGCGGGCCTGGAGGCCCGCGGTCCAAATGACTAGCGCTTCAGCCGCTTCTCGATCGCCTCGTGTCGCGCGATCAGGCGGCGGGCGCGGTCGATGACCGGGATGTCGATCATCTTGCCATCCACCGAGAACGAGCCGCGGCCCTCAGCCGCGGCTTCTTCGTCGGCCGCGATCAGCTTCTTCGCGTAGGCGACCTCGTCGGCATCAGGCGTAAAAGCCTCGTTCAACGCCTGCACGAGGCCGGGATGGATGCAGGTGCCGCCGGAGAAGCCGAAGCGGCGGGCGCGTTCGGCGCTCTTCCGGTAGGCGATGGGGTCGGAGTAGTCGGCCACCGTTCCCAGGATGCCAATCATCGCCACGCCATGCGCCTGGGCCGCAAAGGCCACCATGCGCTTGGGCAGTTCCAGCGACTCGTCGCTCGGGATCGATCCGGTTTCCAGCGCAAAATCCTCGCCGCCCAGCATCATGGCGATAACCCTCGGGCCATGCTCGGCAATGTCGTGGATCTGGGTGATGGCGCGGGGGTGCTCGATCATGGCGGCGAAGCCCACGCCGCCCACTGGCATGCCGCGCTCGCGCTCCAGCTCGGTCACCATCTCGTCGAGCAGGCGCAGGTGCTGGATGCCCTCGGTCTTGGTGATGAACAGCGCCGAGAGGCCCGGCCGCACCGCCGCCTCGATGTCGGGGATGGCCAGTCGCAGCGGCCGGTTGATGCGGACGGCGACATCGGCGCCGCCCCGCGCCACTTTCTTCATCGTCTCCGGCAACATGGCGCGGGCCTCGGGCTTCTGCGCCAGCTGGACGCTGTCCTCGAGGTCGACCAGCACGCAGTCGGCGCCGCGCTCGTGCGCCTTGTCGATGAATTTTAGCACATTGCCCGGCACGTACATAGTCGAGCGCCAGACGGGAGGGGCCGGCCTGGAGAGAAAGGGACGGGTGGTCACTTCTTCTTCCCTTTTGAAATGGCGCCAGATGCGCAGAGCGCGGCGTATTCGGCCTCGCCCAGCAGCGGTTTTAGCAGCGCTTCATTGTGTTCGCCGACTTTCGGTGCGGCGCTCTTGAGCGCGCCCGGCGTGCCCGACAGACGCGGCACGACGGGATGCGTCGGCAGCTCGCCCATCTCCTCGTCGGGAATCTCGATCAACGCCTCGCGTTCCAGCACGTAGTCGTCCTGCACGATCTGGGCGATGTCGTAGACCGGGCCGATGGTGACGCCGGCCTCGTCGAAGAATTTCAGGTTGGTGGCGAGATCGCGCGCCTTGATGAAGCCGCCGATGATGCCGTCGAGCTCGATGCCGTTCCTGACGCGCTCTATATTGGTGGCGAACTTGGGATCCTTCACGAGCTCCGGCCGGCCGATTTTTATAAGCACGCGCTCGGCCATACCTTGCGTCGAGGCCGAGAGACACACCCAGTGGCCGTCTTTCGTTTGGTAGACGTTGCGAGGCGCCGCATTGGTCGAGCGGCTGCCGCTGCGGATCTTCACGTCGCCGGTCAGCTTGTGGTTGGCGGCCTGTGGGCCCAGCACCGAGAACAGCGGATCGAACAGCGGCAGGTCGAGCGTCTGGCCCTTGCCGCCGTTCATTTCGACCTCGCGCAGCGCCACCATGACGGCGCCGTAGCCGTAGAGGGCGGCCATGGCGTCGGCGAGATACATCGGCGGCAGCACCGGCTCGCGGTCCTTGAAGCCGTTCATCGAAGCGAAGCCGCTATATCCTTCGATCAGCGTGCCGAAGCCCGGCTTGTGGCGATAGCGGCCGTCCTGGCCCCAGCCCGAGATGCGCACGATCACCAGCCGGGGATTGATCTCGTGCAACTCGGCGGGCGAGAGGCCCATGTCCTCCAGCACGCCGGGGCGGAAACTCTCGACCAGGATCGCGGCCGACCTGGTGAGCTCGCGCACGACGGCGCGGCCGGCATCGGTACGCAGGTCGAGCGCCACGCTCTTCTTGTTGCGGCTATAAACCTTCCACGCCGTCTCGACGCCTTTCACCTTCCACGAGCGCAAGGTGTCGCCCTCGGGCGGCTCGATCTTGATGACCTCGGCGCCGAAATCTGCGAGCTGGAGCGTGAGCACGTTGCCCGCGACCAGCCGCGACAGATCGACGACGCGGACCCCGTTCAGGGGACCGCGCGCTGTGGGGGTGAAAGGCTTTTTCGATGGACGCTTCATGGCTTGGGACCGCGGGCCTCCCGGCCCGCATCATGATCATGAGCGGGCGCGGGCGGGGTAACTCCCCGCCCTGAGGAGGCCCGCGGTCCGCCTCGATGACTAGCCAACATGCTTGCCGAAGAACTCCAGCGTGCGCGCCATGGCCTGCTTGGAGGCCGCCGCGTCCCAGCTGCCGCGTTCGTCGCAATGGAAACCGTGATCGGCCGGATAGTCGAAGATCGGCACATCGGGATGGAGCTGGCGAAGCTCGTTCACGTGCGCCAGCGGGATGTGCATGTCCTTGTCGCCGAAATGCAGTTGCGTCGGGACGGTCGGCTTTTCGTTCCTGGCACCATGGATGCCGCCGCCGTAGTAGCCCGAAACCGCGTCGGGCTTGAGCCGCGTCGCCGCCAGCCAGGAGATGGTGCCGCCCCAGCAATAGCCGGTGACGCCGACCTTCTTGGCGCCGCGCGTCTTGAGTTCCTGGATCGCTGCCTCGACGTCCTGCACCGCCTTGTCGGTGAAGCCCGGTTGCATCACGTAGCCGCGGCCCTCGGCGATGGTGTCGGGCGTGTAGCCGAGCTCGATACCGGGCTTGATGTGGTCGAAGAATCGCGGCGCCAGCGCGATGTAGCCCTGACCGGCAAAGAAGTCGGTCACTGCCTTGATGTGATGGTTGACGCCGAAAATCTCCTGGATGACCACGATGCCGCCCTTGGGCGTGCCTGTGGGTTTGGCGAGGTAAGCGCCGATTTCGCCGGCGGCCGACTTAAGACGGATATCTTCGCCCATGAGAATAACTCCCTCTGTTCGTTGCATTGGACATGGTAATTCAGCGGCGTTCAACCCACTGGATCAATCATGTACCTGCCGAAGCACTTCGAGGGCGACGAGGCCATTGGCCGGGAGATCATGCGGGCCCATAGCTGGGCGCTGCTGACCTCGACGGGCGAGGACGGCGCGCCGTTCACCACGCATCTTTCGCTGCTGTGGCACGAGGCGGGCGGGCCGTACGGCTCGCTGATCGGTCATGTGGCGCGCGCCAATGCGCACTGGAAGCTGTTCGCGCGCCCTGCGGAATCGCTGGCGCTGTTCTGGGGCCCGCACGCCTATGTCTCGCCCACCTGGTACACCCCGGGCGTAAAAGTGCCGACCTGGAACTACGTGACGGTGCATGCCTATGGCCGGCCGCAGATCATCGAGGACACCAAGGGTGCACTCGATGTGCTGTCGGCCCTCGCCCACGAATACGAAGTCGCGGGTCCCGAGGGCTGGGGCCTCGACCGGCTGCCCGCCGGCAACGCCGAGGCACAGACCCGCGGCATCACCGTGTTCCGCATGCCGCTCTCGCGTATCGAAACCAAGATCAAGCTCAGCCAGAATCGGGAACTGGCCGACCGCGAACGCGTGATCGCTCAGCTCGAAGCTTCCGACGGCCAGGACGCCCAGGGCACCGCGCGCTGGATGAAGCGCGTGCTGCCGTAGGCGGGATCGCCTTTCTTACGAGGGGGCGTCGCCCAATACCGTGCAGCGGCGGATGATCCGCGGCTCGGTGGCGAGATCGTAGGTTCCTGCCTTGTGCATCAGGCAGCGGTTGTCCCAGACCATGAGGTCGCACGGCCGCCAGTCGTGGAAATAGGTCCGGCAGATTTCGACCATCCGGTCGTTCAGCCGATCAATGAAGGCCCGGCCCTCGTCGCCGCCCATGCCGACGATGCGCTCGGCGTGGTCGCCGAGATACATCGCCTTGCGCCCGGTCTCGGGATGAATCCGGACCACCGGCTGCTCGACCGGCGGCGCCGCCTCGCGCTGGGCATCGGTCATGGGCTCGTCGCCGTGCCGGCGGTTGCGCGAGAAATCGAGATTGTGGACGGCCCGCATCGCCGCAAGGCGTTTCTGCTCGTCCGGCGGCATCGCCTCGTAGGCCGAATACATGTCGGCAAAGCCGGTGCCGCCGCCGCGACTGGGGATCACCTCGGCGTAGAGCATCGTCGCCTTGGTCGTATAGCGTTGCCACGAGCCGTCGGTATGCCAGGCCAGCGTCCCACGGTCGGGATGCTTGCCGTTCGGCTTGCCGTCGGGCCCGACGTTCGACAGCGTGTACAGCTCGGGATGAGCGCCGGCGTGATACTGGTTCATGACATGGACCTGCACCTGGCCGAACCGGCGGGCAAAGGCCACCTGATCGCCGGGCGGCAGGTCCTGATCGCGGAACAGCAGGAGCTGGTGCGCCAGGAAAGCGTCGTAGATGGCCGGAAAGGTCGCGTCGTCGATCGCCGACACCGCGATCCCCTCGATCTCGGCGCCGAGACCGCCGGCAAACGGACGCAGCTTGAATTTCTGGGGCGCGAGATTCCGGGCGACAGCAGCGGTCGGCATGGCGATCCTCTCCACAGACGTTCGTCGTCCGAGGAAGCTAGCGCCGCGCCGCCGCCAGGGTCAAACGGGTGATGCCCGCGCCTACTTCGCCTTCAGGAGATCGGTGACCTTCAGCAGGATCAGCTCGTTGTCGTCGACCTTGCCGAGCGCGCGGCCCGACGAGAACGGGAGGTTGTTGTCGTTGCCGACGATGATGCGGTCTGCATCGATGATGTCGACGTTCTCGATGGTGAAGAACGGGAAGGTGAGCTTGCCGTTCTTGCCGCCCTGGCGCGCGAGCTTCTGCGGATCGTCGATGTCCATCAGGTCGATGTAGCCGACTTTCTTCACGAAGCCGTCGGCGTCGGCCTGGGCGAGATCGACCTTGTAGATGCGCTTGAACTTGGCCGGCACGTTGAAGCAATCCGGCTTCGGAGCGCCCGCGGGGCAGGCCTGCGCCTGATCGCCCTCGGTATCGTCGCGCTCGATGATGAGGCCGCTTGACGCGTCGATCAGGTTGAAGTCGCCGATCGAATTAGCCGGCGCCTCGAGGGCGTACTTGTAGCTCTTGCCGGTGTACTCGCCCTTGGCGGTGTCGAGCTCGAGAATGCGCAGGAACGCCTTGCCGTCCTTGGTTTCAATGCCATTGGCTGCTTCCGACCACAGCGCCCCCTCGAGCAGCGGGTAGAGGAACTTGCCGTCGTGCGATGCCGCCATGCCCTCGAAGCCCTTGCTGCGCCGGACCTCGAACTTCACGGCGCCGGGCGCGCCCGGCAGGCCCATGGCGTAGTGATCGGGCGAGCGCAGCGGCTTGCCGTCCAGCTTGGTCTCGACGACCTGCAGCACCTTGCCGGCGCGGTCGGTCTTGATCAGGTAGGGGCCGAACTCGTCGCCGAACCACAGGTTATCGCCGATCGGCTGGATCGATTCGATGTCGAAGTCGGTGCCCGTCAGGTAGCGCTTCGGCGTGTACTCGTTGACGATTCGGAAGGGCACCTTGCGGTCGGGATCGTGCAGGAAGGTGGTCGAGACGCGTTCGACCGCGCCGCCCTTCCAGTCAGGCTTCAGGATATGGAACATCAAAAGCGCGTCGGGCGAGTTGGCCTTGTTGCCGAAGCCGTTGTCGGTCAGCGTCAGGAACGTGCCGTCCTTCAGGTTTTTTATGCCGGAGAGGCCCTGCACCGGCTGGCCCTTCAGCGGGAAGCTGATGCCGGTGGGACGGGGTGCCGCCTTGTCGGAGAGGGCCGACATTGCCGGCACGCTCTCGACGGTATCGATGCGCAGGCCCGGCGGGCCGGCATAGCGGCCGGAGACCTGCAATTCCTGCGGGGCATCCGCCGGGGCCGGGACCAGGGTGATGGCCGGCAGGATGGCGTGGCCTTCGAGGGTGGCCGGGAATTTGGTTTGCGTCATCGCCGGCGTCGCAAGAGCGAGGACCGCGGTGGCGGCAAGGAATGGATAGGCGCGCATGAAGGTCTCCCTCGGATGACAGGCCCGCGGGAGCTACAGCAGGCGCGCTACGGTTTGCTGACGTGTCCTGTGGATGAAACTGAAACGAAAGTGACACAGAGTTGCAGCGTTGATATCGCGGGCTTGGGGTACCTCGGTCCCAAGTATCAAGGGAGATTGGGATGGATAGCTACGACAATTCGGAAGACGTCGGTTCGAACGCCAGCGCTGAACCGTCGATCGGCGACTTGATCGAGCGGCGGCTCGGTCGGCGCGGCGCCCTGCGCGGCCTGTTCGGGATCAGCGCCGCGGCCACGCTGGGGCACGAACTGCTCGGCAGCACCGCATTGGCCCAGGAGTCTGGCCCGTCGTCGCTCACCTTCAAGGAAGTCGCCCACGGCCTCGACAAAACTCATCACATCCCCGAAGGCTACGAGGCCCAGGTCGTGATCCGCTGGGGCGATCCGGTCGTGGCCGGTGCGCCGGCCTTCGATCCCGCCAACCTGACGGCGGCCGCCCAGGAAAAGCAGTTCGGCTACAACTGCGACTTCATCGGCCTGCATCCCTTGCCGGCCGGCAGCACGGCCAACGACCGCTTCCTCATGGTCGTCAATCACGAATACACCGATCCCGGCATGATGTTCGCGGGCCTGGGCTCGGGACGGAACGTCAACCTCAAGGCCTCCAAGCCGCAGGTCGAGGTAGAGATGGCGGCGCACGGCGGCGCGGTGATCGAGATCGCCCGCGACGGCAGCCAGTGGAAGGTCGTGCCCGACGGCAAGTACGCCCGCCGCATCACCGCGACCACGCCGATGGAAGTCTCCGGGCCGGCGGCCGGCCACGACAAGCTCAAGACCTCGGTCGACCCGACCGGCACCAAGGTGCTGGGTATGCTGAACAACTGCGCCGGCGGCAGTACCCCCTGGGGCACGTGGCTGACGGCGGAGGAGAATTTCAACGGCTACTTCGGCGGCGATGCCGAGAAGATGCCGGATGCCAAGGCCTATAAGCGTTACGGCATCTCGAAAGCTACCTGGTACGCTTGGGCTCAGCATTTCGATCGCTTCAACGTCGAGAAGGAGCCGAACGAGCCCAACCGCTTCGGCTGGATCGTCGAGATCGATCCGTACGACCCCTCGGCGGCGCCGATCAAGCGCACCGCGCTCGGCCGCTTCAAGCACGAGGGTTGCACCTACGCCCTCGCCAAGGACGGCCGCGTCGTCTTCTACAGCGGCGACGACGAGCGCTTCGACTATGTCTACAAGTTCATTACTTCCAGGCCCTGGAGCCCGACCGATCGGGCCGCGAACAAGAACCTGCTGGACGACGGCACGCTCTACGTCGCCCGATTTTCCGACGACGGCAAGGTCGAGTGGTTGCCGCTGATTCATGGCCAGGGCCCGCTGACGGCGGAGAACGGCTTTGCCAGCCAGGCCGATGTGCTGATCTATGCCCGCGCGGCCGCCGACCTACTGAAGGCCACGCCGATGGATCGTCCCGAGGATGTCGAGACCAATCCGGTAAACGGACGGGTCTACGTGATGCTCACCAACAACACGCGGCGCACCGAGCAGCAGGTCAATCGCGCCAATCCTACGGCGCGTAATGCCCACGGCCATGTCATCGAGATTACCCCCAAGGACGGCGAGCATGCGTCGACCGAAGGGACCTGGGCGATCTTCATCGTCGGCGGCAAGCCCGGCATGGATCCCACCGCCCGCTATCACCGGGCGACCTCGGAGAACGGCTGGCTGTCCTGTGTCGATAACTGCACCTTCGACAGCAAGGGGCGCATCTGGATCGCCACCGACGGCGCGCCGACGGCTGCCGGCATCGCCGACGGTCTCTACGGTGCCGACACCACCGGCTACGGGCGCGGGCTGACGCGGTGCTTCTTCCAGGCGCCGACCGGCGCGGAAGTCTGTGGGCCGATTCTGACCCCTGACGACAGCACGGTGTTCCTGTCCATCCAGCATCCGGGCGAGGATGCCGGCTCGACGTTCGAAAAGCCTTCGACGCGCTGGCCCGACTTCAAGGACGGCATGCCACCCAGGCCGTCGGTCATCGCCATCACCAAGAAGGGTGGCGGTGCGATCGGCTCCTAAGGTTCATATCTATTCTGGACTGCGCGGGCTTTCGCGCCTCGGAAGGCGCTGCCGCCCGCCGGTTCAATGTCTGAGGCGCCGCAGGCGCCTCAGACATTGAACCTGAAGTGGAAGACGTCGCCGTCCTTGACGGCGTAGTCCTTGCCTTCGAGGCGGAGCTTGCCGGCGTCGCGGGCGCCTGATTCGCCCTTCAGGGTCACGTAGTCGTCGTAGGCGATGGTCTCGGCGCGGATGAAACCCTTCTCGAAGTCGGTGTGGATGACACCGGCGGCCACCGGCGCGGTGGCCTCGCGGCGCACCGTCCAGGCCCGCGCTTCCTTGGGTCCGACCGTGAAGAAGGTCACGAGGTCGAGAAGCTGGTAGCCCGCGCGCACGACGCGGGCGAGGCCGGTCTCGGTAAGGCCGAGAGAGGAGAGGTAATCGCCCTGGTCCTCGGGCGGCAGCTGGGCCACCTCGGCCTCGATGGCAGCCGAAATCACCACGGCCAGCATGCCGCGGCTCCTGGCGAAGGCTTCCGCCTTGGCGCTGTGGGCGTTGCCGGTGGCGGCGGAGCCTTCGTCGACGTTCAGCACGTACATCATCGGCTTGGCGGTGATGAGCTGCAGCCCGCGGAACACCGGCAGCTCGTCGGCCGTCAGTGCGGCATCGCGAGCGGGCTTGCCCTCGCGTAGCGCTTCCAGCGCCTTCTTGACCACGGGAGCTTCGGCCGCCGCATCCTTGTCGCCGCTCTTGGCGCGCTTCTCGAGGTTGGGCAGGCGCTTTTCCAGGCTGTCCATATCGGCAATCATCAGCTCGGTCTCGACGACTTCGGCATCGCTCACCGGATCGACCTTGCCGCTGACGTGCGTCACGTCGGCGTCCTCGAAGCAGCGCAGCACGGGGGCGATGGCATCGCCCTCGCGGATGTTGGCCAGGAACTGGTTGCCGAGGCCCTCGCCCTTCGAGGCCCCCTTCACGAGGCCGGCGATGTCGACGAACTCGAGCTGGGTCGGGATGATCTTGGCCGAACCCGCGATCGCCGAGAGCTTGTCGAGCCGCGGATCGGGCACGGCGACGCGGCCGACGTTGGGCTCGATGGTGCAGAACGGATAGTTGGCCGCTTGCGCTGCCTGCGTGGCGGTCAGCGCATTGAACAGGGTCGACTTGCCGACGTTGGGCAGGCCGACGATTCCGCAATTGAAACCCATGATCTACTCTCTGATATCCAGTCTCGCCGGGAGATCGGGAGGCGGCGCGAGGTGCGCCACCCGGCTCATGTATTTCTCGTCCGCCTTGGCGCCGCCTTCGATCAGCAGCGCCGCTTCCTCGGCCAGGGCCGACAGCAGCTTCGGCACCCAGCCGGTTTTGGCGTCGCGTTCGTCCGGCTCGAAGTCGCGCAGCACCCAGTGCAGCACCAGGTCCTTGTGGCCGGGATGGCCGATGCCGATCCGTACCCGGCGGTAGTCCTTGCCGACGTGGGCGTCGATGTCGCGCAGTCCGTTATGGCCGCCGGCGCCGCCGCCCTTCTTCATGCGCACCCGGCCGGGCGCGATGTCGAGCTCGTCGTGGAACACGACCATGCGGTCGAGTGGCATTTTCAGAAAGCGCACCGCCTCGCCCACGGCCTTGGCCGACTCGTTCATGAAGGTCATCGGCTTCAAGGCGATGACGCGCTCGCCGCCCAGGTGACCTTCGGCGACCTCGCCGTTGAACCGCGCGCGCCAGGGAGAGAAGACACGGCGGCGGACGATCTCGTCCACCGCCATGAATCCAACGGTGTGCCGGTGCCCCGCATAGCGCGGCCCGGGGTTGCCGAGCCCGACAAGCAGAAGCATCGGACCGGCGGAACCCTTCCGCCTGCTACTTCTTCGCCGGAGCGGGGGCCTTGCCGCCCGCCGCCGGAGCCGCAGCACCTGCCGCCGGAGCCGCACCCGCCGCGGGGGCTGCACCCGCCGCCGGAGCCGCACCTTCCGCAGCCGCCGGAGCCGATGCATCCGCCGCCGCCTGCTCGCGCACCACGGTCGGGGCGGCAATCGACGCCACGGTGGCATCCTTGTCACGGCTCACCACCCGCACGCCCTCGGGAACCGAGATCGTCGAGAGATGGATCGAGTGGCCGATTTCGAGGCCGGTCAGATCGACTTCGAAATATTCCGGGATACTGTCGGCCTTGGTGCGCACGGTGATCTCGTGCAGCACGATGTTGAGCACGCCGCCACGCTTGATGCCGGGGGCCGCCGCTTCGTTGCGGAAGTGGACGGGCACCTGCACGGTGATGATCGACTCAGGCCCGATGCGCAGGAAGTCGAGATGAAGGGGCTTGTCCGTCACCGGATCGACCTGCACGTCGCGCGGCAGGACGGCATAGTCCGTGCCCTCGACGTCGATCTGAAGCCGGTGGTTGAAGTAACCTTCCTTGTGCAGTTCGCGCTCGATCGATTTCGGCTCGACCGCGATCATGACCGGGGGTTGCTTGTCGCCGTAGATCACGGCGGGAATCAGTCCCTCGCGACGGCTGGAACGGGCGCCCCCTTTGCCGGCCCGATCCCGCATCTTCGCGACGACTTTGGTCGTCTCTGACATCTCACTTCTCCTTGGGTTTGCTTTTGCTCTCTCTCACTCGCGGCGCGGCCTCCAGGGGTGCCGATCGCCGGATCTCCAAAATCTTCAGTCGAACAAACTCGATACCGACGTCTCGTCAGAAATGCGCTTCATGGCTTCGGCCATCAGCGAGGCGATGCTGAGCTGCCGGACGTTGGGCGAAATCCGCACCGCCTCGGTCGCCTGGATCGAATCGGTGATGACCAGCTTCTCCATCGGCGAGGCGGCCACGCGGGCGACGGCGCCGCCCGACAGCACACCGTGCGTGACGTAGGCCGACACCGACTTGGCGCCCTGGTCCATCAGGGCGACGGAGGCATTGCACAGCGTGCCGGCCGAGTCGACGATGTCGTCGATCAGGATGCAGTCGCGGCCCTTGACGTCGCCGATCACGTTCATGACCTCGCTGACGCCCGCCGCCTCGCGGCGCTTGTCGATGATGGCGAGGTCGGCGTCGATGCGCTTGGCGATCGCACGGGCGCGCACCACGCCGCCGACGTCGGGCGATACCACGGTGAAGTCACGATTGGGCAGCGTTTCCTTGATGTCCTTGGAGAACACCGGGCCGGCGTAGAGATTGTCGACCGGGATGTCGAAGAAGCCCTGGATCTGTGCTGCGTGCAGGTCGAGCGTCAGCACGCGATTGGCGCCGGCGTGGGTCAGGAGATTGGCGACCAGCTTGGCCGTGATCGGCGTGCGCGAGCCGGTCTTGCGGTCCTGCCGGGCGTAGCCGAAGTAGGGCATCACCGCGGTGATGCGTCGCGCCGAGCTGCGGCGTAGCGCATCGATGGTGATCAGCAGTTCCATCAAATGGTCGTTGGCCGGGGAACTCGTCGACTGGAGGACGAACATGTCCTCGCCGCGCACGTTTTCCAGGATCTCGACGAAGATCTCGTTGTCCGAGAATCGCCGGATGTTGGCCTTGACCAGCGGCAGCGCCAGCCTGGCGGAAATAGCTTCGGCCAGCGGTCGGTTGCTGTTGCCGGTGAGAATCTTCATGGTCGCGCCCCTCGCGCCGAGGCGGGATCACGCTAAGTCGTTGA
The DNA here is from genome assembly GCA_945903635.1 of Rhizobium sp. Q54. Taxonomy (GTDB): domain Bacteria; phylum Pseudomonadota; class Alphaproteobacteria; order Reyranellales; family Reyranellaceae; genus Reyranella. Next base: position 11,706 of record CAMDOT010000129.1, read on the forward strand.
TGTAAAACGACAAAACGGCCGTCCCGGGCCGCGACGCGGCGGAACATACCAATCGGCCCGGCCGCTGTAAACGCCCTGAAATATGGCGGTTTTGCTCACTTTTTCAGCGGCGCATAGAAGACGCTGTCGATCTCCACGATGTCGTCGTCGAACAGACGTCGGGCTTCGAACATGGTGCGCGGCGGATAGGGCGGTTTGCCCCAGAGTTCGGCCTGCATCTTGTCGACCAGGGGCGCCACCTTGGAAAGATCGCTCACATAGATGGTGAGCCGCACGCAATCCTGGAGGCTGGCGCCTTCGGACTGGGCGATCAGCTTGATGTTGAGGAAGGCCTGCCGGATCCGGCCCTCGGCATCGGGCACCAGTTTGTTGGTGGCGGGGTCGACGCCCTGCATGCCGGCGACGAAGACGAAGTCGCCGGCGCGCACGCCGAGACTCCAGGTGCCCTCGGCCTTGACGGCGCCGGGCGGGTCGAGCGTGCGCACCCCGTTCGGCGACTGGGCGACAGCGCTCCCCGCGGCGAGCAGGACGCAGAGGAGGGCGAGCCCCCTCATGCGTGTTGGGGCTGGGCCACGAACGGCCACTGCGCCTTGTCGACCTTGGTGTAGGGCAGCAGCGACCAGTCCGGCACCAGCGCGCCGGGTGCTGCGACATAGACCACTTCGCTGGCGATCGGCGCGTAAGCCGCGTGGAAGTGCTGCATCGATTTCACCACCACCACCTTCTTGGTCGAGGGATCGACGCCGAGCTTGGTGAAGCAGTCGAGGCTGTGGCACTGCGAACGCTTGGAGTTGACGATCACCGTCACGCCCTCGATCTGGAGTGCGGCCACATCACCGATCGGGTTGGTGCCTTTGCGGGCGCCGCCGAACTGGATGAAGACGTCCTTCTCGAGCTTCAGCACCTTGGCGCGGGCGTCGATCGGCGCGCCCGACTGCGGCCCGAGCTTGCCGCCGAGGCGGATATCGAGCTCGGCGCCTTCGCCCACTTCGAAGGCGAGCTTCACGGCGCCGGGATCCCAGAACATGGCGATGGCCGCGTCCTTCACCTTGCCGTCGAGCAGCGCCTTCAGGATGTAGGTCGAATCAGACGCCGCCCCGCCGCCGGCATTGTCCGACACGTCGGCCAGCACCATGGGCTTGGGCAGGTTATGCGAGCTCACGCGCGACATGGCGGCGTCCAAGGTGACATAGGGCGGCTGGGTGGCCTCGCGCATGGCGAAGAACTCCTGGCCGAGTTCCTTCGCCAGCTTCTCGGCCTTGGGCCGGTCGCCATCGGTGACGGCGATCAGCTTGCTGCTCATCTCCCGGATGTCCGACCACGGGAAGCCGTGGGCGACGGAGAGCGAGAGCACGCCGTCCTTGCCTTCCATGCCCATCAGTCTGTCGACGAAGCCGCGCATCGGCTGGCGCGTGGTGTGGAACACGCCGATCATGCGGCAGTCCCATGCCGCCATCACCGGCTTGGTGCGGCCTTCGATGGCACCTTCCATGACGGTGAACAGGTCGTCGGCGCGGTCCGACACGTCGACGTGCGGATATTCCTTGAACAGCACCAGCACCGTGGCGTCGCGCATCGTGCCGTCGCCGATGTTGCAATGGAGGTCGAGCTCGACGCCGACGGGGACATCGGGCCCCACGACCTTGCGCACATGGGCCAGCAGGTCGCTTTCGCAATCGTCGTAGCCCTCGGCCACCATGGCGCCGTGCATCGAGAGGAACACGGCGTCGACCGGCATCGCCGCCCTGAGGTCGGCCACGATCTCGTCGCGGAACGCCTCGTAGACCTTCTTCACCGTCCGGCCGGCGGGCTGGGCGAAGGCGCACAGGCTTTCCACCACCTGCCAGCCCTTGGCCTCGGCGCGGGCGCGCCAGACGGCGAGCGGCGCCCCGAACATCGGCACGTTCTTGCCGTAGCTGCCCTTGCGGAACAGGCAGGTCTCCTCGAACAGGCCGTGGCCGGTCGGGATCGACGCGAAGGTGTTGGTCTCGGTGCCGAGGCACGCCGTAAAAATCTTTTTCATTGGGACAGGTGACTCACTGGGACATTTTTCAGGACGCTAAGGCCAAAGTCTCATGTCGCACCCGGCGGCCGCAAGTGCTTGTTCCGCCGGGCTTTTCCGCCGATGTCCCGGCTCGTCCGATGTCCCGTGGAAGGGGACATTTTAAAATTGGTGTCCCTTGGGACAGCGACCGAGAGAGACGCCGGGATCAGCGCGGACAAGAAGAGGGCGGGAGCGGAATCGACCATGGCCGGCACGCTACGAAAATCGCCGCATCCAAGTCGAATGGCCGTTTTGCGGGGGCAGTCTCCGCAAGCGTTTGATGCATCACGATGTTTTTCGCGCGTGCTCGCGACGCGGATATTTTCCGGACAGGTTGTCGCAGGTTGGAGCGCCAGCGTGGAGTTCCTTCCCCAACCTCATGCTGAGGAGCGACCCGGAGGGTCGCGTCTCGAAGCATGGGCAACAGACGGCGTGCTCGTTCCCATGCTTCGAGACGGGCGCTACGCGCCCTCCTCAGCATGAGGTTAGTGCTGGGAGCTGATTGTCGGCAGGTCAGATGGCCAGCGCGCGGTCCATTAGTGCGGTCTCGTTTGAGCCGAGGTCGGCGGTACCGAATTGGGCGAAGTGGCCGGCGCCCAGGCGTGTCTCGCCGTAGAGCGTGGCGAAATCGGAGCCTGCTTCCACTAGTGCCGCGAGGGCAGCGATACGAGCCAGGCCCTCGCACAGGAAGCGGGCGCGGCGTTCGGCGTCGGCGGATTTCAGCGTGCGTTCCAGCGCCTGGGCGAGCGGCGTCACGTGGAAGGCTTGCGAGGCCGTGCGCACGAGTCGCGACAGCGTGTCGGTCGCGGCATCCGGATGCCGGCCGGCGGCGCGCAGCACGTCGAGCGCCATGACGTTGCCCGAGCCTTCCCAGATCGCGTTGAGCGGCGCCTCGCGATAGTAGCGCGCCATCGGCAGGTCTTCGGTGTAGCCGTTGCCGCCGAGGCATTCGAGGGACTCGTAAACCACCTGCGGCGTGCTCTTGCACACCAGGAATTTCACCGCGGGCGTCAGCAGCCGCGCGTAGGCGGCCTCGCGCGGATCCGTCGCGGCATGGTCGGCCGCGTGTGCGAGGCGGAACACCAGCGCCACCTGCGCCTCGAGTTCCAGCGCGAGGTCGGCGACGACGGCGCGCATCGCCGGCTGGTCGGCGAGTTTCTTCTGGAATACCGAGCGGTTGCGGATGTGATGCAGCGCCTGGCTGAGCGCAATCCGCATCTGGCCGGCCGAGGCGATGGCGCAGTCGAGCCGCGTCAGGTTCACCATCTCGATGATGGTGCGCACGCCCGCGCCTTCGGGGCCGACCCGCTCGGCGTAGGCTGCATGGAATTCGACTTCGGACGAGGCGTTCGACTTGTTGCCGAGCTTGTCTTTTAAGCGCTGGAAGCGGAGGCCGTTATGGCTGCCGTCCGGCCGGTAGCGCGGCATCAGATAACAAGTTAATCCGCCTTCTGCTTGGGCGAGTACCAGGAAGGCATCGCACATCGGCGCCGACATGAACCATTTGTGGCCGGTTATCTCGACGTGATCGCCGCCCCCTTGAGAGCTGATCGGCGTGGCGCTGGTGATGTTGGCGCGCACGTCGGTGCCGCCTTGGCGCTCGGTCATGCCCATGCCCAGCGTCACGCCCTTCTTCTCGCGCCACGGCAGTGGACGCGGATCGTAGGTCCGCGACTGGATCTTCGAACGCCATTTCTTCAACAGCGCCGGTTCGGCCTTGAGCGCGCCGATGCAGGCGTGCGTCATGGTGACGGGGCAGAGATGGCCGCTCTCGGCCTGGGTGGCGAGATAGAGTCGCACGGCGCGGCTGGCGAGCGGGCCGTGCGGCTCGCTGCCGTCGTGCGCCGAGGCGTGGATGCCGTGGCCGATGCTCTTCTCCATCAGCGCGTGATAGGCGGGATGGAACTCGACCAGGTCGAGGCGGTTGCCCTTGCCGTCCATCGTCCGGAGCTTGGGCGGGTTTTCGTTGGCGACGCGGCCGAGATCGAGCGTCGCCGCCGAGCCGTAGTCGCGCCCGCAGGCCGTGAGCGCCTTGGTGTCGAGGCCGAGGCGCGCCGCGGCATCGGCCAGTGGCCGGTCGGCCGTGAACAGGTCGACGTCGCCGAACGCTGGCGACTGGTTGAACGAGGCGTCTTCGAGCAGGCCTGAGGTCATGGGGCAAGCTTAGCTCATGGCTGGGGGCGCGCCACTCCGGTGGCGCGTCTTTAGCCGATGTCTGAAGAAGACCGCGCCACTGGAGTGGCGCGCCCCCAGCGAGAGTCCTACTCGCCGCCGCCGTACTTGAAGGAGAGCTTCACCTTGGTGCGATAGGCCGTGACCTTGCCCTTTTCGATGACGAGGTCCTGTTCGATGACTTCGGCGACGCGCAGGTCGCGCAGCGATTTCGCCGCTCGCTCCACCGCCACCTTCGCCGCCTTTTCCCAGGATTCGCTGCTGGTGCCGACCAGCTCGATCACTTTGTAGACGCTGTCTGCCATGGGGGCCTCCCTGGACACGGTTGTGCCGTTTGATCCGGCGCCGGGTCAGGGGGAGGCTCGGCAGCGGCTGCCTAGCTGGCCTTTTCCTTGTAGCGAGGGAAGCCTAGCACAGCTCCTGCTCATCCTCCTCCCCCGTCTTACGGGGGAGGCCGGGTGGGGGAAGGCAGCGGCATGACCGTCCGCAGATTTCAGATCGGAAATTTCGAAGATTGCCTTTGGGGCTTTCCCCCTCCGGCGCTGCGCGCCACCTCCCCCGTGAGACGGGGGAGGAGGAATTCAAAGATGACTCACGCTGCGGCGAACTTGCCGAACTCCCAGTTGCGGCCGGGGGCGGCGGCGAACAGGGCCTTGGTGTAGTCGTCCTTGGGCGAGCCGAAGACCTGCTCGGCCGAGCCGTATTCGACGACGCGGCCCTTGCTCATGACGGCGACGTAGTCGCAGATCTGCGCCGCGACGCGGAGATCGTGGGTGATGAACAGCACGGCGAGGTTCAGCCGCACGCGGATCTCGTCGAGCAGCTCCAGCACCTGCTTCTGCACCGACACGTCGAGGGCCGAGACCGCCTCGTCGGCGATCAGCAGTTCGGGCTCCATGGCGAGCGCGCGGGCGATGCAGATGCGCTGGCGCTGGCCGCCGGAGAACTGGTGCGGATAGCGGTCGAGCGAGTTGGGATCGAGCCGCACGGTTTCCATCAGCTTGCGCGCGCGCACCAGCGCTTCGTCGCGCTTCAGGCCGAAGTTCATCGGCCCCTCGATGATCGACTCGCCGATGGTGATGCGCGGATTCATCGAGCGGTAGGGATCCTGGAAGACGATCTGCACGCGCCGCCGGTGCGGGCGCAGCTTGTTGGCCTTCATGGTCGCGATCTCGGTGTCGCCGAGGAAGATCTTGCCTTCGCTGGGATCGATCAGGCGGGCGATGCAGCGCGCCACCGTCGACTTGCCCGAGCCCGATTCGCCCACGATGCCCAGCGTCTCGCCCCGGCGGATGTCGAGATCGACGTCGATGGCCGCCTTCACGACGCGGGCCTTCTGGAAGAAGCCGCTGCCGCTGTAGGTCTTGCCGAGTTTCTCGGTGCGCAGCACGGTAGGTCCGTCCTTGCGCACGTCGCGATGCACGGGATGGATCGACGGCACCGAGGAGATCAGCATCTTGGTGTAGCTGTGTTCCGGGCGCGACAGGATCTTCTCGGTCGGACCCATCTCGACCAGCTCGCCCCAGCGCAGCACGGCGACGCGATGGGCGATCTCGGCAACCACGCCGAAATCGTGGGTGATGAACAGAACGCCCGTGCCCTGGCCGTCCTGCAGCTCGGCGATCAGCTTCAGGATCTCGGCCTGGGTGGTGACGTCGAGCGCGGTGGTCGGCTCGTCGGCGATCAGCAGGACGGGATCGAGCACCAGCGCCATGGCGATCATGATGCGCTGGCGCTGGCCGCCGGAAAGCTGGTGCGGGTAGGAGGCGTAGATGCGCTCCGGCTCCGGCAGCTTCACGCGGGCCAGGATGGCGATGATCTTGGCCTTGCGCGCCGCCGCATCGAGCTTGGTGTGGGTATTGAGCACCTCGTCGATCTGCTCGCCGCAGCTCATGACGGGGTTCAGCGCCGTCATCGGCTCCTGGAAGATCATCGACATGCGTGTGCAGCGGAGCTCCCTCAGCCGCGATTCATCGGCGGCCAGGATGTTCTCGCCCTCGAGCAGGATCTCGCCCGAGGTCGGCTTCAGCGCCTTGGCGAGCAGCCCCATGACGGTGAAGGCGATCACCGACTTGCCCGAGCCCGATTCGCCCACCAGGCAGACGATCTCGCCGGGGCTGACGGTGAAGCTCACCTTTTCGACGGCATGGACGCGGTCGGCGCCGGCCGGCAGCGAAACGCTCAGATTGCGGACTTCGAGAACGGGCTTCTTGGCTTCGGGCATTACTGAACTCTCGTCGTCCCGAGCGGAGCGCGTAGCGCGCAGCCGAGGGACCTTGTTTCAACGGCAAAAGCTTCGATCGTGGAGACGAGACCCTTCGGCTCGCTGCGCTCGCTCAGGGTGAGCAAGAAGGTATGACCTGCGGTCATACCTTCTTGCTCATCTTCGGATCGAGCGTGTCGCGCAGCCCGTCGCCCATGATGTTGATCGCCAGCACGGTGAGCGCCAGGAAGATGCCGGGGAAGAAGATGTTGTGCGGGAACACGCGGAACAGGGTGCGGCCCTCGGCCATGATGTTGCCCCAGCTCGGGATCTCCGGCGGGATGCCGATGCCGAGGAAGCTGAGCGCCGCCTCGACGAGGATCGCGGCGGCGGCGAGGAAAGTGCCCTGCACGATGAGCGGCGCCACGGTGTTGGGCAGGATGTGGCGGAACATCAGGATCCAGGTCGGGGTGCCGACCGAGATCGCGCCTTCGACGTAGGGCTCCTCGCGTACCGTCAGCACCACCGACCGCACCAGCCGCACGACGCGCGGCACATCGGGGACGACGATGGCGAAGATCACGGTGATGAGGCCGGCCCGCCAGATCGAGACCAGCGCGAT
>CAMDOT010000130.1 GCA_945903635.1 Rhizobium sp. Q54
CTGGGCGGCGCGCCGCGCGAGAACATCTCGAGCGTGGCCATCGTCGGCCGCTACGAGTAGTGCACCCTGACTCACACCTCATGCTCCTCTCCGCCCGCTCTTAGCGGGGGGAGAGGCTGGGTGAGGTGGGTCAGTTCTTTTCAGTACGCACCCCGTCCGTAACGACTACCACCTCACCCTCCCATTGCTTCGCAATGGGCCCCGCCCTCTCCCCCGCGAGCGCGGCGGAGAGGGAGCATGAGGATGAGATGGGTTTGTGTTTTCAGTTCAAGGAGGGAGCTGCCATGGAGCTCGACAAGAAGCTTATCGGCCATACGTTCAAGCCGTTCACGACCACCGTCGAAGCCGGCAAGATCCGGCTGTTCTGCAAAGCCATCGGCGAGGAAGACGCGATCTACAGCGACGAGGCGGCGGCCAAGGCTGCGGGCTATCGCGGCATCACCGCGCCGCTCACTTTCCTGCGCGCGCTCCAGGCCGACGATCCCAACAAGGGCGGACTGCTGCGCCTGCTCAACGTCGACATCGGGCTGATCCTGCACGGCGAGCAGCACTTCGAGTATTTCGCGCCCGTCGTGGTCGGCGACAAGGTCACCTGCCAGGAGAAGGTCGTCGACATCTACGACAAGAAGGGTGGCGCGCTGTGGTTCGTCGTCCAGGAGATGGAGATGAAAGACCAGACGGGTAAGCTCGTTGCCAAGGGCAAGGGCGTCACCGTCGTGCGCAACCCTGACGCCGCGAAGAAGTGAGGAGGGAAAGATGACAACCATCCCCAAGTTCGATCAGGTCAAGGTCGGGGACGAGCTGAAGCCACTCGTCCTGCCGCCTGTCAACCGCCACCAGCTCGCGCTCTATTGCGGCGGCTCGGGCGACCATAATCCGATCCATGTCGATCTCGACTTCGCCAAGAAGTTCGGCTTCAAGGACGTCTTCGCGCACGGCATGCTGTCGATGGCCTTCCTCGGCCGGCTCGTGACCAGCTACGCGCCGAACGACAAGGTGCGCAAGCTTGGCACGCGCTTCACCTCGATCACCTGGGTGGGCGACGTCATCACCGTCAGCGGCAAGGTCACGGGCAAGCGCGAAGAGAACGGCGAGAAGCTGATCGACCTCGAGGTCAAGTGCACCAACCAGAATGGCCAGGACACGCTGCAGGGCAACGCCACCGTGGCGGCCGCCTAACTACGTTTCAGGAGAAGTCAGATGGGTCAGATGGATGGCAAGGTGGCGATCGTCACCGGATCGGGGCGTGGCATTGGCCGCGAGATCGCGCTGCGCCTGGTGCGCGACGGCGCCAAGGTGGTGATCAACGACATCGATGATGCCCCTGCCAAGGAGGTCATCGCCGAGATCGAGAAATTGGGCGGCAAGGCGGTGGCCTGCGTCGGCGACGTGTCGAAGCCCGACTTCGGCGACCGCATCGTGAAGACCGCGGTGGATGCCTTCGGCGACTGCCATGTCGTGGTCAACAACGCCGGCTACACGTGGGACAGCGTCATCCAGAAGATGAGCGACGAGCAGTGGTACGCCATCCTCGACGTCCATCTGACGGCCCCGTTCCGCATCCTGCGCGCCTTCCAGATCCACTTCCGCGACGCCGTGGAGAAGGAGCGGGCGGCCGGCAAGCGCATCGTGCGCAAGGTCGTGAACATCTCCTCGACCTCGGGCGTCAACGGCAATGCCGGCCAGTCGAACTATTCGGCCGGCAAGGCTGGCATCGTCGGCCTCACCAAGACGCTGGCCAAGGAGTTCGGCCGCTATGACGTGACGGTGAATGCCGTTGCCTTCGGCTACATCCAGACGCGGCTCACCCAGCCGCTCTCCCAGGGCGAATCCGGCGAGATCGAGGTCCAGGGCCGCAAGGTCAAGGTCGGCGTCCAGGGCGGCCGGATCGCGGCCATGAACCAGATGATCCCACTCGGCCGTGGTGGTTTGCCGGAAGAAGCCGCAGGCTCGGTCTATCTCTTCTGCAGCCCTGACAGCGACTATGTCAGCGGCCAATGCCTGGTGGTCAACGGCGGCCTTTGACCGCGGTTGGAACGCTCGACGTCGGCGTTGTCGGTTGTGGTGTAGCCGGGCAGGCGGCGGCGACGTTTCTTGCCGACGCCGGACACCGCGTTACCGTCTTCGAGCGCTTCATCGAGCCCGGGCCTTCCGGGGCGGGCCTGTTGCTGCAACCCACCGGGCTTTCGGTGTTGCGCCGCCTCGACCTTGGCGATCGGGTCGAACGGCTGGGCGCCCGGATCGACGGCCTGCTCGGGCTGAACCATCGAAAGCACGTGATCCTCGACCTGGCCTACGCCGACCTGCATGAGGCGGCCTATGGGCTCGGGATTCATCGCGGTGCCCTGTTCGGGCTGTTGCATGAGAGATTGAAGCACTCGACCGCGCGGCTGATTACCGGCGCGGAGATCGTCGACATCGAGCATGACGGCCGGCGCGCGACGGTGATGGACAAGGCAGGCAGCCGGCATGGGCCGTTCGACCTCGTCGTTGTCGCTGACGGCGCGCATTCACGGCTCCGCGAACGGATCATGCCGCAGGCACGGGCACCGCTTTATCCCTGGGGCTGCATCTGGGCGACCGTACGCGATGACAGGAGCTTCGCCACCGCGCCCGGCATGTTGCAGCAGCGTCTCCACGGGACCGCGACCATGATGGGGCTGCTTCCGGTCGGGCAGGATCTGGTCACCCTGTTCTGGAGCCTGCCAACCGCTGCGCTGCAGCCCGACCAGCCGATCGATGTCGAGACCTGGCGGGCAGATGCAATGACGCTGTGGCCGGAGGCGGCGGCGTTGATCGAGCGTGCCGCCACAGCCGGCAGCTTTGCCCGCGCCACCTACCGGCAGGTAACGCTGCCACATTGGAATGCGGGACCGGTGCTGTTCATCGGTGACGCCGCACACGGCACCAGTCCCCAACTCGGACAAGGTGCGAACCTAGGATTGCTCGACGCTCACGCCCTGTCGCGGGCGCTGGCCGCGACCGATGATCTCGCCGCGGCGCTCGCGCTGTTCGCGCGCCGGCGCAACTCGTCGGTCCGCTTCTATCGCCAGGCCAGCCATCTGCTGACGCCGTTCTTCCAGTCGCACCAGCCGCTGCTCGGACTGGCACGGGACGCTCTGATGCGGCCCGCCGGCCTCGCGCCGGGACTGCACGCGATGATGACGACGACACTCGCCGGCCTGCGTCGCGGTTGGTTCTCAAGCGGCAAGCTCGACGCCGAGGGCCGTTACCCGCTCGAGGACTAGACGATGCTGCGCGACAGGGCCGCCCACCGGCCCGGCGTCAGGCCGAAGCGCGCCGAGAAATGCCGTGTCAGATGGCTCTGGTCGGCGAAGCCGGTCGCGGCGGCGGTTTCCGACAGCGATATGCCTTGGGCAATCATCGTCCGCGCCCGGGCGAGCCGCTGGCCGACCTGGAACCGGTGAGGCGATGTGCTGAAGGCGGCACGGAAGTGCCTGGCGAGGGCGAAGCGGTCGAGCCCACTCACGCTTTCCAATTCCTCCGAGGCGATCGTGCGCGGGGCTTCGGCCACGAGGAAGTCGCGAACGCGTTCGACGGCCCGGTGGGCAGTCGTGACGCGCAGCGGTCGTTGGCCCGAATCGGCGCGCGCTGCCAGGCCTTCAGCCAGCCGACCGACGATGGCGTCTATCGCCAGTGGCTCGAGGGTGCGGGGAAAGTCGGCGAAGGCCTCGCCCAGCAGGGCTGCAAGGGCAGGGTCTTCGGCCACGGCCTCAGGCACGAAAGGCGGCCTTGCACCGTCGAGCGCGGCGGAAACCGCGCCAGGGTCGACATAAAGCATGCGGTAGGTGAAACCGTCGGCCACGCCGGCGTGGCCGTCATGCGCCTCGTCCGGATGAAGGACCATGACCTGCCCGGCGCGGCTCGCCTGTCGACTCCCGCGATAGTGGAAGGCCTGGACCCCGCGGAGCGTCAGTCCGACGGCGTAGGTTTCGTGACGGTGCAGGCTATAGGCATGGCCGCCAAATCGCGCGGCCAGCCGCTGCAGGCCGGCATGCGGTTCGTCGAAGCGGATCCGATCCGGTGCGGTCATCGACATGACGCCCTCGCTCCAGCAATCTGCTGGCATCGCCCTTGCACAGCCAGACAGCATGACCGACGCGCCATCTCAAGACGAAATCGTCCATCTCGCCCGCCAGGCCGGCCTCGACCTTCCGGACGCCTACCTCCAGGAGCTGGTGGAGGCTTACGGCCATGTCCGGGCCATGACGAACCGCATCTCCACGGCACGGCCGCACGGCGACGAGCCGGCGCACATATTCGCGCCGCAGAAGTTCCTGCCGGCAAAAGAATAGATCATGTCGAACCCGGCTTACCTCACCATCGCCGAGGCGTCGAAGCTCATCGCCGCGCGCAAGCTGTCGCCCGTAGAACTGACCGAGGCCTATCTCGACCGGATCGCCAGCCTCGACCATCTGCTGGATAGTTTCGTGACGCTGACGGCCGAACGCGCGCGCAGCGAAGCGAAGGCCGCCGAGGCGGCGATCATGGCCGGAAAGCCGCTCGGCCGACTGCACGGCATCCCTTATTGCCTGAAGGACATCTACGACACGGCCGGCATCCGCACGACGGCGATGTCGAAGCTGCTGGCTGACAATGTTCCGACCCGGGATGCCCGGTGCCAGGAGAAGATGGCGGCGGCGGGCGGCGTGTTGCTGGGCAAGAACGCCACCTGGGAATTCGCCCATGGCGGGCCGTCATGGGACATCCTTTTCCCGCCGGCGCGCAATCCGTGGAATCGCGACCATTCGCCGGCCGGTTCGTCCTCCGGCTCGGCCGCCGCCGTCGCGGCGGGCTTTTCACCGGCCACCTTGGGCAGCGATACCGGCGGCTCGATCCGCGGTCCGGCCGCGGCCTGCGGCATCGCCGGCTTGAAGCCGACCTATGGGCTGGTGAGCCGGCGCGGCGTCCTCCCGAATTGCTTTACCCACGATCATGCAGGACCGCTCGCCTGGACGACCGAGGACGTGGCGATCCTGATGCAGGTCATCGCTGGCCACGACCCCGAAGATCCGGCCTCCGCCGATGTGCCGATTCCCGACTATGCGGCGGCGCTGACCGGCAATGTGAAGGGGCTCGTGATCGGCGTGCCAGTGGATTGGCTGGAAACCGAATCGCCGCTGACGCCAGCCACCCGGGCCGCCTTCGACGCAGCGCTAGAAGTATTCCGTGGGCTGGGCGCCACCGTGCGTCCGGTCACCTTGCCGTCGCTGCAACAGTTCGACGACACGAAGAAGACCATCGCGGTGGCCGAACTGTTCACCATCCACGGCAAGGATCTGCGCACGCGCCCCGATATGTTCGGCGCCAGCCTGCGCTACCGCATCATCGCCGGCGGTCTCGTGCGTGCCGAGGACTACATCCAGGCCCAGCGCCTGCGCACCGAGCTGGCGCGGGCGATGCAGAAGGTCATGGCGACGGTCGATCTCCTGATGCTGCCGACGACCGAGCCGGCGGGGAAGCTCGAACCGGTTCCGCCGGCCAGCCTGTTCACAAAGCTGTCGTTCATGACGCCGTTCAATGTCGCCGGGAATCCTGCCCTGTCGGTCTGCAGCGGCTTCGCCGAGAATGGCCTGCCGTTCTCCCTGCAGATCGCGGGCCGGCTATTCGACGATGCCACTGTCCTGCGTGCGGGGGATGCCTACGAGAAGGCGACGCCCTGGCGCAGCAAGCGGCCGGCGCTGCTCGTCAAGGAAATGGCCTGACGCTCGGGCTGGGGCGCAGAAGCGCACGTTCGGTCCGTCTCTTGCTAGGTACCGGCAGGGGGCGAGAAAGCCATGACAATCGATCTGGAGGCCACCGCCAAAGAGCGGGGCATCAAGTACTTCCTGATCTCCTTCACGGACTTGTTCGGTGTTCAGCGCGCCAAGCTCGTGCCGGCTTCGGCCATCAATGGCATGAGCCGAAACGGCGCCGCGTTTGCCGGCTTCGCGACCTGGCTCGACATGACGCCGGCCGACTCCGACATGTTCGTCATTCCCGATCTCGACAGCCTGATCCAGCTTCCGTGGAAGCCCGAGGTCGGCTGGCTCGCTGCCGATCCCTGGATGAACGGCCGGCCCGTCGACCATGCCCCACGCAATGTCCTGAAGCGTCTTATCGCGGATGCGGGTCAGGACGGCCACGTGATGAAGACCGGAGTCGAGTGCGAGTTCTTCCTGATCTCGCCGGACGGGTCGGAGGTGAGCGACGCCGCGGACCGTCAGGTGAAGCCCTGTTACGATCAGCAGGCGCTTATGCGTCGCTACGACGTGATTGCCGAAATCTGCGACGCCATGCAGGAGCTTGGCTGGCAGCCCTATCAGAATGACCATGAGGACGCGAACGGCCAGTTCGAGATGAACTGGCAGTACGACGCAGCTCTTAAGACCGCCGACCGCCATGCCTTCTTCAAGTACATGGTCCGTTCGGTGGCCGAGAAGCACGGCCTCCGAGCCACCTTCATGCCGAAGCCCTTCGTCGATCTGACGGGCAACGGCTGTCATGCCCATGTCTCACTCTGGAAGGGCGATGTGAACCTGTTCGAGGATGCGACACGGGAACTGGGCCTGTCGGCGCTGGCCTACCAGTTTCTCGGCGGCATCATGCATTCGGCCGCTGCCTTGACGGCGCTGTTCAATCCGACGGTCAATTCGTACAAGCGCATCAATGCCCCGCCCACGATTTCGGGGGCAAGCTGGTCGCCGAGTTCCATCACCTATTCCGGCAACAATCGGACCCATCTGATCCGTATCCCCGAGGCGGGCCACTTCGAGATCCGCTTGGCCGATGGCGCTGCCAATCCCTATCTGTTGCAGGCCGGCATACTCGCCGCGGGCCTCGACGGGATCGTCAACAAGCGCGACCCCGGCAAGCGCCTCGACATAAACATGTACACCAGCGGCGCTACGGTCGAGGGGGCGGGGAAACTCCCGCTCAACCTTCTCGACGCGATTCAGGCTTTGGAAGGATCGGCCGTTCTTGGCAAAGGGCTCGGTGCGCTGGTGCCGGCATACCTCAAGCTGAAGCGCGAGGAGTGGGCTGCCTATTCCCGCCAGCTCACGGTCTGGGAGCGCGAGAACACGCTCGACTGCTGAGGAACCGCACAAACCTTCAAGACGGGCGGGCGGCGATGGTCGATAAGACGGCATGATCTATGAGACCAAGACCGTTCTCGTCCTGCGCCGCGACCTCGCGGCCTGGCAGGTGGCCAATGTGGCGGCCTTCCTGGCCGGCGGCCTCGCCGGCAACCATCCCGGCATCATGGGCGAGCCCTATCGCGATGGCGGTGGCCGCGCCTACGCGTCGCTGATCCGCGAACCGGTGTTCGTCTACGGCGCCACGCTCGAAGAGCTCCGGCGCACGCATCAGCGGGCGTTGTCGCGCGAGCTGGTGCCGGCGATCTACATCGAGCCGATGTTCACCACCACCAACGACGCCGACAATCGGGCCGCCGTGGCCGCCGCGCCCGTCGACGCACTGGATTTTGTCGGTATCGGCGTCCACGGCCCGCGCAAGACGATCGACAAGATCGTGAACGGGCTGAAGTTCCTGTCCTGAAATCTGCTGGGGACGCTCAGGAGCGGCTGACGTGGGCCGACACGCAGCGCCAGCCTTCGGGCCGGCGCTGCCAGTCGTCGGTGTACCATCCCGCGCCCTGCGTGCCGTCGGGCTTCCTGTAGCTCGTGCGGGCGTGAATGATGGCGAAGTCTCCCAGCAGCCTGATCTTCACATCGTGCTCGCGGATATCGGTGACGGGCGAGCCGCGTCCGATCTGCGCCAGGAATTGGGCGCGATCGATCAAGGTGCCGTCGGGATTGGTGTTGTAGAAGTCTGCCGCCAGGTGGGTATCGAACCAGCGCACGTCGGCTTCGCCGACGGAGCGAACATAGTGGTGATTGAGGTCGGCCAGTACGGCGAGGTCGGTCGGATCGCTCATGTCCTTGTCCTCCATGCTTCCGGATCAGGCCAGGAAAAGGCGGGCGCCGGTCGGAACGGCGCGCGCCTTGTCGAGGGCCTCCATCGTGGTGCGGTAGCCGACGTCTACGGCCGAGTCGAAGCTCGTCCAGTCGAGCAGGTCGATGTGGTTCATCGGTGGCGTGATCAGCAGATCGGCGGCGGCGCGATCTTCCAGCGCCCGGGCGGTGCTGGCCACCAGCGCCGAGCGCAGCAGAATGCGCACGATCGAGGGGATCGGCAGCGTTTCGTCGCGCCGCCACACCAGGCGGCGGAAGAACTCCCAGGGCGACCACGGTTCCGTGACGTCGGCGCCGGCCGCCATCGCGCCGCCGGTATCGATGTCGATGCCGATGGTGACGCCGCGGCCCAGGCGTCGCATCGCGCGCACCGGGAAATTGTCGATCACGCCGCCATCGACGTGAACCTCGCCGGCCTGGTTGAAGGGCGGCAGGACTCCCGGGATCGACACGCTGGCGCGCAGCCAGCGCCATAGCCGGCCGACGGTATGGACGTCGGCGGCGGAGGTGGTGAGATTGGCGGTGACGCAGAAGTAGGGGAGTATCAGGTCCTCGATGTCGCGCTCGTCGAACGCCGTGCGCAGCAATCTGCTGACCCGCCGGCCCGCGAACAGCGAGATCGCGGGAATGGTGTAGTCGCTCAGCGGATTGGTATCGACGAACGACTTGCGGAAGCGTTCCCTCAGTTCCTCGTCGGTCCAGCGCGCGGCCACGCCGGCGGCCACGATGGCGCCCATGCTGGTGCCGCCGATCAGGTCGATCGGTACGCCTGACTCGCGCAGTGCCTTGACGACGCCGATATGGGTGAAGGCCCGGGCACCGCCGCCCGCCATGACGACGCCCACGGCGTGGCCTGTCAGAAGCCGCGCCAGCCGGTCGATGTCGGAATGGATGTCGAGGCGGACATGGTGGTGCTGACCATATAGTCCGCCGGCCAGCATGGCCGCGGTCGAGCCTGGTGCGGGATCGCGACCTTCATGCAGCAACACCAGCTCGCGACGGCGATGAAACACCGCCCCGGTTCGCGCCGTCTCGATTTCGAAGGGAACCTTGGTTGGCTGGTCGGCGTCGGCGCTTCGTACCACCACCAGGCAGTCGGCCTGGCGCAGGCAGAGTTTGGTCCACGGCGTCAACGTCGCATCGGCGCGATAGAGGACGAAGGACGATTCCATCTCGCAGCGGGCGAACCATTCGGGTTCCTCGTCCTGCGATTCGTTGCCCAGCATCTGGACCTGGGTGCCGAGCCGGCCGAGGGCCCCCGCCAGCAGCACCGCGAAACGCGCCGCCGGCACGTCCGGGCCGGACGGAAGGATGGCGAAGGTTCGTGGCTGGCGCCGGCGCTTGCCTGGTGGCGCGGCGTTGCGCGCCGCCACGGAGCGCATGAGCGTCGGCAACACTTCGGGGTGCTGCGCCGTCAGGGTGTCGAAATCGGCCCGTGACAACCGCCAGACCTCGCTGTCGCGCAGCGCCGCGACGCTGCGTGTGCGTTCGCCGTCCGACAGGATAGACATCTCGCCGACGATGTTGCCCGGCGTGATCTCGGCCATCAGGACCGGCTCCTCGATCTCGCCTTCCTCGTGCCGGAATACGCCGAGACAACCGCTTGCCACCAGATAGACGGCATCGGACGCCTCGCCGCGGCGGAACAGCGGTGCGCCGCCGGGCAGAACGAGCAATTGCAGCTCACGCTCGACCGCCGTGAGGCTTTTCGTGTCGAGTTCGGCGAACAGGGGCGCACGCAGCAAGGCTCGGCGCAGCCGCAGCCGGGGCGCCTCCTCGTCGTGTGCGACGATGCTCACCTGTGGCTTCTCACGGCGCACCGAGGCCTTTTAGAGCCCAGCCGATGGTCTGGTCGGCGCGCGCCCACACCATTTCCCGCCACTTGTCGCCGGCCGGGAAGAACCGCTCCTTCATGTCGGCCTTGAGCTCGCGGCCCAGCACCGAGCCGACATCGCCGCGCTGGTGCAGCCAGTTGTCGGCGCGCACAGCACCCAGCACCTCGGGCACCGAATAGGTGCCGTATTCGATGGCGATCGGCGTCACCTCCGCGTCGGGCAGTTCCTGGGGGAAAGCGTCGGTCATGATGCCGACCACGACCGCGGAGGTCGACGTGCCGCCTTCCGGCGAGGTCAGTTCGTCGCCGTACCATGCCCTGGCGCGCGGGAACGACTTGGCGGCCGGCGTCACGGCACAGATCAGCTCGCCGTGGCCGAACGGGCCGAGGCCGGTGTGAAAGTCGATGATCCCCACGCGGCGGGCGCGGGAAAGTTCCTGGCGCGCGATGGCGCGGATGGTGCGGTTGCTCCAGGTCGGCGTATTGCCGCCGAAGAAGATGCCGTCGGGATGGCTGTACTGTCCGCTGCTGATCGCGCCCTGCAGGCCGTAGGCGCCGTGCTTCTGGGTATAGGCCGCGAACACGCGCTCGGTTTCGGCCCTGCTCTCTTCGGACCAATCCTGCGGCAGCACGGCGTCGGCGAGGGCGAGGTAGCCGTCGTTCCTGGGGTAGGGCTTGTCGTGATCGACGAAGTTGCGGTTGAGATCGACGTTGTCCTCGGTCACGCGGCGCGTCCAGGCGAAGCCGTAGGGATTGATGGCATGCACCACCAGCGCGCCGGTATCCTTGGGCAGCTTCGCCGGCCCGCCGCTCCGCAGCCAGGCGATCTCGGCACCGGAGCCACAGTGGGCCTCGACGCCGTGCGTGCCGGCGATCAGCACCAGCATGTTGGGCGCGTCATCGGCGCCGAACCGGGCCGTGTCGAGATAGAGCGCCTCGCCGTTGGGACCACGCGCCTTGGGATTGAGCCACGAACGCAGCGCCCCGCCGGCCGCGGCCGCTGCACTGCAGAATTTCGGACGCGCCTCGGCGTAGCTTTCGGAAAAGCACTCTGACACTGAAATCATTCATTCCTCCCGCCGCCATCGTAGCCGGTTTGGCGGCGGCGCGGAACGCGGGACCCGCTGGTGCGGGCGACTTTCAGCTGTCGTACTTGAGCAGTGTTTCCACCGGCACGTTGAGCTTCTTGCGGCCCTCGAGGAAGGTGAGCTCGATCACGCAGGCTGCGGCCGGCACGATGCCGCCGACCTGCTCCAGCAACTTCACCCCGGCTGCCAATGTGCCGCCGGTTGCCAGTAGATCGTCGACCAGCACCACGCGTGCACCCTTGGTGATCGCGTCCTGCTGTATCTCGATCGTGTCGGTGCCGTACTCCAGGGCATAGGTATGCCGCACTGTGACGCCGGGCAGCTTGCCTTGCTTGCGCATCATCACGAAGCCGGTGCCGAGCGCCAGGGCGAGCGGCGCGGCGAGCAGAAAGCCGCGCGATTCGACGCCGGCCAGAACGTCAGGCTTGTAGGGCCGAAGCGCGTCGGCCATCCGCTCGACGGTCGCGTGCCAGGCCTTGGCGTGCGCCAGCAGGGTCGAGATGTCGTAGAACAGGATGCCCGGCTTGGGAAAATCCGGAATCGAACGGATATGTTTCTTGAGGTCGATGTGGTTGTGCATTGAGGCTTCCTGAAATCAGCTATAGGCCGGAGGCGGTTCGAAGCTGCGGTATTCCTTCTCCAGCAGCTTGGCGAACTGGATGCAGCTGTAGTCGCCGTACTGCGGGCCGATGATCTGCACGCCGATCGGCAGGCCGTCCGCGGTCTGGCCGATCGGGGCCGCCGTCGAGGGCAGCCAGGTGACGCCGGAGTAGCCGGCCCAGAAGATCTGGTCGACCACCGGGACCTTCTTGTTGTTGACCACGATGGTGCGCTTGTGGCGCAGCCCCGCCTGGTCGTGCGGGAAGGCTGCCGTCACGGCGACCGGGCAGAGCATAAGGTCGTAGTCCTTGAAGAACTCGTCCCACGCCCAGCGCATCTTGTGGCGCTTCTCGTTCAGTCGCAGCCAGTCGCGATGCGCCAGCGAGTTGCCGCGCTGCATCTGGGCGAAATAGCTCATGTCGTCGGAAGGCAGGGTGGACGCGTCCTTGACGGCCTGCTCGTAGACGGCATCGGACATGCGGGCCGAGGTCGCGGCGCGCAGCAGGCGGATATAGACGTCGTTCAGCTCGGTCGTGTCGATCCGGGGCCGCGCCTTGTCGCTCACCTTCACCTTGTTCTTGGCCAGGAACGCCGCGAGCTTGGAAATCTGCTCCTGCACCGAATCGTCGACCTCGGCGTTGGGGTCGGTCAGCAGCACGGCGACCTTGAAGTCGCGCAGCCTGGTCTTCTTCGAGCGCGGCAGTTTGAGCGTCCAGCCGCGGCCGTCGAGGGCATCGGGCCCGGCCATCGCGTCCATGGCGATCTCGAGATCCTCGGCGCCGCGCGCCAACGGTCCCACTACGCCGATATCGCCATAGGCCACGGCACCGGCCAGCGCATGGCCCTTGGGCGAGACGACGCCCCAGCTCGGCTTGTGGCCCCAGACGCCGCAATAGTGCGCGGGGTTGCGGATCGAGGCGCCGATGTCGCTGCCCGCCTCTATGCCGGTGAGGCCCGCGGCCAGTGCCGCGCCCGAACCGCCCGACGAACCGCCCGGCGTGCGGCCGAGATCCCAGGGATTGTTGGTCGAGCCGTAGACCTCGTTGTAGCTCTGCCAGTCGGCCAGGTTCAGCGGGATGTTGGTCTTGCCGAACAGGGTGACGCCGGCGGCCGTCATACGCTGGACGACCAGCGCGTCGGTCTTGACGATGGCGTCCTTGAAGGCGGGATCGCCCCAGGTCGTCGGAAAGCCCGCAATGTCGAAGGATTCCTTGATCGTCATCGGCACGCCGTGCAGCGGTCCCAGCTTCTTGCCCGCCTTGACGGCCTTGTCCGCCGCCTTGGCCCGCTTGCGCGCACCCTCGATGTCGGTGGCGATGATGGCATTGAGTTCGGGGTTGTAGGCCTCGACCCGCTTCAGATAGAGGTCGAGCAGTTCGAGGCAGCCGATCTTCTTTTTCCGGACCGCGGAAGCGAGCTGCTTGGCGGTCTGGAAGGGGAGGGCGAGGGACATGGGGAAAGGGTTCCACTGAGGGGATGGACGAGGTCTAAGCCCGTACCATATTGTCCGGCCCGCCGTGAAGAAACTCCCCACCCGCACGATGCATTTTGCGCTGCCGCTCGCGCTTACCTTCATCATGACGTTCTTCGTCTCCGGCGTGGCAACCTTACGTGCCGTGGGCTTTGCCAGCGGCATGATGGCGAAATGGATGGAGTCTTGGATGGCCTCCTGGATACTGGCCTTCCCCATCATGCTGTTCCTGATGCCGGTGATGCGCCGTCTACTGTCGCGTATCATCGAGCAGAAATAGGCGCTTAGCGCGGCCGGGGATGTCGGACGCGGGCGGTCGGCTCGGCGATCAGGGGATCGTCCGGCCAGTAGTGGCGCGGATAGCGTCCCTTCAGTTCGGCCTTCACGGATTTGTAGCCGGTTGCCCAGAAGCTCGCGAGGTCGCGCGTCACCTGCACCGGGCGCCGTGCCGGTGACAGCAGGTGGACGGTCAGCGCCACCTTGCCGCCGGCAATGCGGGGCGTGTCGCTCAGGCCAAACATCTCCTGCAGCCGCACCGACAGGCTGGGCTCGGCCGGGTTGGTGTAGTCGACCGCAACGCGCGAGCCGCTCGGCACCTCGATATGGGTCGGCACCAGCCGGTCGAGCTCGCGCTGCCGGTCCCATGGCACCAGCGCCTTCAGCGCCGCCGCGAGATCGATGCGCCCCAGGTGGTCGCGGCGCGATACGCCGTCGAGGAACGGCCCCAGCCACGCCGGGAGCGTGGCGAGCAGGGCTGTGTCCGAAAGATCGGGCCAGCTCTCGTCCCGGGCGCGCATGAAGGACACGCGCTCCCGCCATTTCGACAGATCATCACTCCACGACAGGGCGCCAAGGCCGAGCTGGCGGATGCCGTCGAGCATGGCCGCCTGCAGTTTCTCCGCACTCGGCCGGGCGAGCGGCTTGTCCTCCAGCACCAGCGCGCCGAGGCGGCGCCGCCGGCGGGCCAGCACCGTGCCGTCGCGCGGGCTCCAGCGCACGATCTCCTCCGCCACGATGCGCTCGGTGTAGAGCTCCTCGATCTCGCCCGGGGTGACGGGAGCGGCGAGAAAGATGCGCGAGTCCTGGGTCGAGCCATCGAGATCAGCCACGACCAGGAACTCCTCGTTCCCCATCGGATCGCCTTCGGGCAGGGCGGCGCCACGGCCGCCCGACAGCAGGTAGCGTCCTGCTGCGCCGGCACGCCGGCGGCCGATGCGGTCGGGATAGGCCAGTGCCAGCAGGGCGCCGGTCATGGAACTGTCGGAATCTCTACCCTGTGTCAGCCGGCGCGCGACCTCGAGGATCTGTCGCGGTGCCTTTCCCGATAGGGCGATATCGACGCGGTGGCGCAGGTCGGCGTCGCGTTGCCCCGGCGGCAGCCGCAGGAAATCACGCTCGCCCAGAATGGCCACCAGCAAGGCCGCGACCTTGCCCTGTCCCAGCTCGCGGCCCTTCAAGACGAGATGGGCGAGGCGCGGATGCTGGCCGAGGCGCGCCATGGCGCGACCGTGCGGCGTGATCGCGCCAGCTTCATCGATGGCGCCGAGGTCAGCCAGAAGCGCCCGAGCCGTCGCCAGCGACGCTGACGGCGGCGGCGTGAGCCAGGGCAGGCTTGCGGCATCGGCCACGCCCCACGCTGCCAACTCCAGGGCGAGCGGTGCCAGATCGGCATCGAGGATTTCGGGTGGCGTAAAAGGCAGCAGCCCGCGCTGCGCTTCCTCCGTCCACAGGCGATAGCACACGCCCGGCTCCAGCCGGCCGGCGCGGCCGCGGCGCTGGTCGGCGGAGGCCTGGCTCACGCGCACCGTCTCCAGCCGCGTCATGCCCGAGCGCGGCGAGAAGCGCGGCACCCGCATCAGGCCGCAATCGATCACGACCCGCACGCCCTCGATGGTGAGGCTTGTTTCGGCGATCGAGGTCGCGAGCACGACCTTGCGCCTGCCCGGGGGCGAAGGCGCGATGGCGCGATCCTGCTCAGCCGGCGAGAGGTCTCCATAGAGCGGCGCGATGTCGATGGTGGGATCGAGGCCGCGCAGGCGTTCCTCAACCCGGCGGATCTCGCCAACCCCAGGCAGGAACACCAGCGCGCTGCCACCTTCTTCGGTAAGCGCCCGGCGAATGGCGGCGGCCACCGTATCCTCGATCCGGCCCGATGACTCACGGTCGAGATGGCGCGTCTCGACCGGGAACATGCGGCCCGCGGATTCGATCAGCGCGGCGCCGCCCAACCGCTCCGCGACCGGCCCAGGGTCGAGCGTCGCCGACATGGCGACCACGCGCAGGTCCTCGCGCAGCGCCGTCTGCGCCTCGCGTACCAGGGCGAACGACAGGTCGGAGTCCAGACCGCGCTCGTGCAGCTCGTCGAAGATCACGCAGCCGATGCCGTCCAATGACGGATCGTCCTGCAGCATCCGGAGGAACAGGCCATCGGTCACGACTTCGATGCGCGTGCGCGGGCCCACCTTGCTGTCGAACCGCACGCGATAACCGACGGTCTCGCCCACCGACTCGCCCAGGGTCGCGGCCATGCGGCGTGCGGCGGCGCGTGCGGCGAGGCGGCGCGGCTCCTGCATCACGATCTTGCGCCCCTTCAGCCACGGCGCGTCCAGCAGCGCCAGCGGCACGCGCGTGGTCTTGCCGGCGCCGGGCGGGGCGACCAGCACGGCGGCATTGCGTGCCGCCAGCGCCTCGATCAGGCGCGGCAGGGCTTCATCGACGGGCAGGGAGTCCATCGGGGGCGCTTATAGCCGGCCTCGACCCCCTGTGCCTCTCCCCGTTTCCGGCCTAGTCTTTGCACCATGCTGCGACTCATCCTCGGCCTCTGTGCCGCCGTGCTGTTCACCGGATCGGTGTCGGCACAACCCTATCCCGCCAAGCCGATCCGCCTGGTCGTGGGCTACACGCCCGGCGGCGGCAACGACCTGATCGCGCGAATCGTGGCCGCGAGACTTCAGGAGAAGCTCGGCCAACCCGTTGTGGTGGACAACAAGCCGGGGGCGCAGTCGATCGTGGCGGCGGAGCTTGTCGCCAAGGCAGCACCCGACGGCTACACGCTGCTGGTGGCGCCGAGCGGGCCGCTCACCATCAATCCTGCCGTCTATGCCAAGTTGCCCTACGATCCGGCGCGCGACTTCGTGCCGGTCTCGCTGCTCGCCGAATTTCCGCTGCTGCTCGCGGTCGGCGCCGCGCAGCCGATCAAGTCGGTACGCGAGCTGGTCGAGTACGGCCGTGCCCACCCGCAGCTCGCCAACTACGCCTCGAGTGCCACGCCCTTCCAGCTCGCGGCCGAACTTTTTAATCAGCGCACCGGCTCGAAATTCCAGCACATCCCCTATCGCGGCAGCGGCGATGCCGTGCAGGCGGTGATGGCGGGCCAGGTGCTGATGACGGTGGCCGATTCGGGCCCCATGGCCGGGCCGATCAAGGCCGGCAAGGTGCGGCCGCTGGCGCTCACCGCGGCGAAGCGCAATCCGACCTTCCCCGACGTGCCGACCATGGCTGAGGCCGGTATCCCCGACATGGACATCTCGCTGTGGACCGGGATCGTGGCGCCCGCCGGCACGCCGCCTGACATCGTGGCGCTACTGCAGAAGGCGATCGCCGAGACGATTGTCATGCCTGAGGTGCGCGCTGCCCTCGAGGCGATCGCCGTCGAGCCCCGCAGCACGACATCGGACGAATACCGCGCCCTGATCGCCCGCGACTCCGCGCGCTGGAAGGCCGTGGCGGCCACGGCCAACATTAAGGTCGAGTGAGGCACATATGGACAGCAACGAAGCGCGGCACTCGACGGCGCATTATTTCCTCGAAGGCCTGAACGAGATCGGCTTCGACTATCTGTTCTGCAATTTCGGCACCGACCATGCGCCGCTGATCGAGGCCATGGCCTCGTTCAAGCGTGCTGGGCGCGAGATGCCCGTGACGATCCTCTGCCCGCACGAGAACACCGCGGTGCACATGGCGGCGGGCTATGCCATCGCCACCGGTCGCGGCCAGGGCGTCATGGTCCATGTCGATGCCGGCACCGCTAATTCAGCCATGGCGCTGCACAATCTCTGCCGCGCCCGCATTCCCGTGCTGCTGATGGCCGGCAAGGCGCCCTACACGACGCGCGGCGAACTCTTGGGTACACGCGACACCTATGTGCATTTCGTGCAGGAGCCGTTCGACCAGGCGAGCGTGGTGCGGCCCTATACCAAGTGGGAATACAATCTGCCGTCGGGCGTGATCGCCAAGGAGGCGCTGCGCCGCGCCCATACGGTGATGGAGAGCGATCCCAAGGGGCCTGTCTATCTCACCTTTCCGCGCGAGACACTGACCGATACTTGGTCCGAAGGTCAAATTCGCTCGTACCCGGCGGAGCGGTTCGGCGCCGTGTCCGCGCGCGGCCTCGATGCCGGTTCGATCGACGCCATTGCCACGAAACTGCTGGCGGCCGAACGGCCGCTGCTGATCTCCGCCTACGCCGGGCGCAATCCTGCAACTGTTGCCGTGCTCGATGAACTGGCGCGCTTCGCCGGCATCCGGGTCGTCGAGTTCAATCCGCTCTACGTGAACCTGCCGCACGATTCGCCCTGCCACGGCGGCTTCACGCCGGCCAAGGCGCTCAGCGAGGCCGACGTTGGATTGCTGGTCGACGTCGACGTGCCGTGGATCCCGAGCGACATGCCGGACAATCCCGCGACCTGGTGGGTGCATATCGACGTCGATCCGGAGAAGCGCAATTTCCCGATGTGGACCTTTCCGGGGAACCTGCGTCTGCAGGGCGACAGCCATCGCATCCTGGCCGACCTTCTGGCCGCCCTGAAGGCACGCGCCGACGCGGGCTTCAAGAGCCGCGCTGCCGCGAGAGTCGCGGTGCTCGCGGAAGAGGGCAAGGCGCGGCGCGATCAGGCCGCCAAGGCCGCTGCAAATCGCGGCGTCGCGGGCCAGATCAACCCGCATTTCCTGTGCGCCACGCTCGCCAAGGCGCTCGCGCCCGCGGACATCGTGCTGAACGAGGCCATCCGCAACGGACCGGTGGTGTTCCAGCAGATGCCGCGCACTCAGGCGGGCACCTTGGTTGGATTGGCAGGTGGTGGCCTCGGCTTCTCCGGCGGCATGGCGCTCGGCCTGAAGCTCGCGATGCCCGAGCGCACGATCGTGCAGATCGTGGGCGATGGGACGTTCTACTTCTCCAACCCGCAATCGACGCTCTCCGTGTCGCGGCAATACAAGCTGCCTGTGCTGACGGTCGTGCTCGACAATACCGGCTGGGCGGCAGTGAAGGAGGCGACCCTGCGCGTCTATCCCGATGGCGAAGCCAAGGCGGGTGGCGACTACGGCGCCACCCTGTCGCCCGACATGAACTTCGCCATGGTGGCCGAAGCCGCCGGTGCACACGGCGAGCTGGTCTCGGAACCCGACGCCGTTGAAGCCGCCATCGCCCGCTGCCTCGCCGCGGTCCGCGGTGGCCGTTCGGCCATCCTGCACGCCAAAGTGACGAAACTCTAACTCACGGAGCCTGACAATGGCTGTAACTGTCGAAGCCCTCGATCATCTCGTTGTCAACGTCACCGACGTCGAGGCCGCCGCGGCCTGGTATCAGCGTGTGCTGGGGATGACGCGCGAGGACTTCGACTTGCCGCGCGGACGTGTCACCGCGATGAAGTTCGGCCGCCAGAAGATCAACCTACGGCCAATCACCGCCACCAAGCAGGCCTGGTTTACGGCGGACCACGAAGCCGCCGGCAGCGACGATCTCTGCTTTTTGACCGGATCCA
>CAMDOT010000131.1 GCA_945903635.1 Rhizobium sp. Q54
CCCTGATTGGTGCCGCGGCGGTTCTGCGTGGCGGCGACCGAGGCGGTGTTGACGACATGCCCGGCCTCGCCGTGCTTCAGGATCGCCGGCACGAAGTGCCGGATGCCGTGGATGACGCCCCAGACATTGACGCCGATGACGAAGGCCCAATCGGCCACCGGCACGTCCACCAGCCGCGTGCCGTGCATCGGCACGCCGGCATTGTTGCAGGCGATGTGGAGCTTGCCGAAGCGGCGCTCGGCCTCGGCAAGTGCTGCGATCACCGACTGCTCCTGGGTGACGTCGATCCTGACCGGAAGCACTTGCTTGTTGGTGCCGGACAGAAGGTGTGCCGCCTGCTCCACGGCGTCCTTTTCGATATCGGCCATCACCACGTTGGCGCCAGCTTCGGCCAGTGCCGTAGCGATGCTGAGGCCGATGCCGGAGGCGGCGCCGGTCACGATGGCTGTCTTGCCGGAAATCTCCATGGCCCATAACCTCCAGAGGCGTGGCACTGTTCGTCATCGGCTCCAGGCTGGTCTACGATAGCCCGGCAAGTCCGGATAGCCACAAGTTCGGATAGCTTACGGGTGAGGAGACGCGAGCCATGCGCACGAGTTTTTCCGTCAACGACATGACCATCCACCGGATCGTCGAGCAGGAGAGCGGCTTCACGCCGATGCTCGACTTCCTGCCGACATTGTCAAAGGAAGCCCTCGACGAGAATCTCTCCTGGCTGGCGCCCGGCGGCTACGACAGCGCGAGCGGGAATGTCGTGCTGTGCTTCCAGTCGTATGTCGTCAAGACGCCGCACCATAACATCCTGGTCGACAGCTGCATCGGCAACGACAAGAACTTCCCGCACCGGCCGACCTGGAACAAGAAGAGCGACCCCAACTGGATGAAGGCGCTGAAGGCTGCCGGCCTCGGCGTCGATGACATCGATTTCGTGATGTGCACGCATCTGCACGGCGATCACGTCGGCTGGAACACGCGGCTGGAGAACGGCCGCTGGGTCCCGACCTTTCCGAAGGCGCGCTACCTGTTCTCGAAAAAAGAATACACCTATTGGAGCGAGATCCATCGCAAGACGCCGCTCGACCAGATCACCGAGAGCGTGCTGCCGATCATCGAGGCCAACCGGGCCGAACTGGTCAGCAGCGATCATGCGCTCAACGACCATATCCGATTGAGCCCGACTCCGGGCCACACGCCCGACCATTTCGCGGTCTGCGCCGGCAAGGGCTCCGACGCCGCGGTCTTCACCGGCGATCTGATCCATTCGCCGATCCAGGCCCGCTATCCCGAATTGGTCATGCGCGTCGACACCGACCGCGACCAGGCTGTCCGGACGCGCCGCGATTTCTTCGAGCGCTACTGCGACACCGACACGCTGTGCTGCACGATGCACTTCCCGTCGCCGTCGGTCGGCCATATCAAGCGCTGGGGCGACGGCTTCCGCCTGGAATACGTCTGAGGCGGAACCGCCTGCGCCTTGCGGGACTTCCCTTCAGGCTGAGTGCATGCACTGCCAGCAGCCCACAAGGATGCGATGAAAGAAACCGCGTCTCTACTGCATCGCGGCAATTTGTTTCATGAGCCGCGCCGTGTAGCTGAAGGTGCTCGCCGCAGTCAGGAAGCGCTCCGCAAACGCGCGGCCGGCTCGGGCGACGGCTCTGTAGGAGCCCGGCGTCGCCCGCTCCCTCTCGATGATGGGTTCTATCTCGGCCTCGCTGGCCACCGAAAGGTACTCTCGGCCGGCAGCGAGTGCCGGAAAATAGAAGAGGCAATGGGGCGAGTTGAATTTGATTACAGCGCTGTCGCTGCGAAACCCTCTGGCCAATCGCGAACAGGCCGCGCCGTTTCCATCCATTGAAATGAGAAATCGGCTGCGGAGCTGGTCGCGCCAGGGAACGTGGGCGCCGAAATACGGCTGCGCTCTGAGCAGGGCGGCTGCGTCCGGTGACGTGCACTGTGCTGCTGCTGAGATACGGAACAGGATACTCGGATTGCCACAAAAATATCTGGCAGCGCGCAAGCGCGGAGTGGAGGAACGCCTGACCGTATCGACAGAGACCATGCCACCGGTGGAGGCTCCGACGAAGCAGGCGGCGATGTTCTTCTCATCGTACGTATACGGATCGTCGTCGTGTCGATACCAGTCGTAGCCGAAGAAATCGACATCGGGCAGGAGTATGTTGCGTGCGGTCTCGTGCTTCTGAAACGCAAGAATTGGAACCTCGGCATCGTCACGGGTGATGTCGTCGACATCGAGAGCAATATCGAAGGAAGCCCTGTTCGAACTCCTTCGCAGGACGTGTTCCAGATATGTCTTGTAAAGCCTGACTCGAAGGCGAAACAGGCTCTGCCGGAGGACGTCATGCTCCGAGGCGCGAGGCGCGGGCGGCGCTTTCCGCCAGACGTCGATCCTTCCCGATCGGATTGAAAGAATGTACACGCTGACCGACTCTCGATTCAGCGCGCTTAGGGCGTCCGTCTTTTCGAACGAACGAAGGGGCCCTCGCTTCGCCCACCATTCCGTCTGGACGCCGACCAGCTCATCGAGGTCTTTCCGGCTTGCGAGAGTCGATTCCTCCGACCGCGCCGTGGCCATCAGATTGAGCCGAAAAAGATGCTCGGCGGTGAAAGTCCTCATGGATTTGAGCATCGCCCGACCTGCACGGCACCCCGCAGTTGTGCCAGCCGAGAATGGCCTTGCGACGACTCGTTGTGCAAGGGTGCAGCCGACGATCGCCCGGTGCGCCATGTGTCCTCAGTGGCGCCCTTCGATGGGCGCCGTGGCATGGGGCAGGAGGGGCAGCGCAAGGTCAGCCGGCAACGCTCGCGGCAGACGGCGACGTCAGCCGATGATCGGCAGCAGGAGGCAGATCTCCCGGCGTCCTTCGCTCGACGGCAGTTGCGTGGCCTAAGAAAAGCCCCCCCGGGGCGGGCTGCCGGCAAAGTGACGGCACGGTGCCGGCGTACCCTCTATATATAGGATATTGACGATCAGACGGAATTCCTATAGTCCTCTTCCTGCTCGACGCTGGAGGAGAATTAAACATGGGATGGACGCACTGCCCGATCGAAGAGGTTCCCGAAGAGGTCCTGGCGGAGAAGCCGCCAGCGCCGCGCAAGCGGACGCTCGCCACCAAGAAACGCGACTACGAGCGCCACCTGATGCGCTGGGGCTGCCATCTCGACGCCGCGGCGCGGGCCGGCGTCGATCCGCGCACGACACGTCGCTGGCGCGAGGAGGATCCCGCGTTCGCGGAACGCTGCGACGTGGCGCTGTCGATCTATGTCGACCGGGTCGAGGAGGAAGCTTCTATCCGCGCCAGCCGGCCGCAGTTCCGCACGACCTGGTACCGCGGCCGGCAGATCGGCCATGTGCGGCGGCTGAACGACACCATGCTGATGCGGTTGATGCGCCGCCTGCCGCTGAAGCCGGGAAGAGAATTGTGAGTTCGATTCCCGCGATGCCCGCATATGGCGGACATTTTGGGCGCGTCGTGTGGCGGCAAATCGCGCGCTGTTTCAGCGCGTTGGCCGGCAAAATCGGGACACCGGCGGCGTGCGGTTCGAGTCTTTTGTTTTTCCGCCACTGCGGCGGACATTTTCACAGGAGCGAATCGATGAACTTCGCCAGCGCCACGTCCTTGGCGCTGAGGCCGCCAGCGTCGTGGGTCGAGAGCACGATCTCGACCTTGTTGTAGACGTTGGACCATTCGGGATGGTGGTCGGCCTTCTCCGCTGCCAGCGCCACGCGGGACATGAAGCCCCAGGCGTGGTTGAAGTCGGCGAATTTCAGGCTCCTCTGGATCGCATCGCGGCCCGGCACCTCGGTCCAGTGCCTGAGCGAGGCGAGGGCGTCACTGCGGGCTTTGCCTTCGAGCTTGGTCGTCATGGGGCGTCCTCTTCAGTTGGCGTGAAGCTTGCCTCATCGCGGTGCAGCAGCCTAGGCTCGATCCCACAAACAGGAGGCCTTTCTTGAAAATCACCCGCCGTTCCGCGCTTCTCTCGACCACGGCCGCCCTCGGCGTCGCCGCGGCGCCGTCCGCCTTTGCCCAGAAGGCGACCGATACGCTGCGCATCCTGTTCAACGACGCCGTGCCCAACGTCGACATGTACTTCAACAGCCAGCGCACCGGGCTGATCCTGGCCCACCAGGCCTGGGACATGCTGGTGCATCGCGATCCCGCGACCTTCGAGATCAAGCCGTCGCTCGCCACCGACTGGAAGTTCGCCGAGGACAACTCGCTCGACCTCACCATCCGCCAGGGCGTGAAATTCCACGACGGCAGCACGCTGTCGCCCGACGACGTGGTCTACACCATCAACATGGCGGCCGATCCCGCCAGCAAGGTGGCGACGCCATCGAACTACGCCTGGATCGACAAGGCCGAGAAGACCGGCGACTGGACGGTGCGCATCAAGATGAAGCGGCCGACGCCGGCGGCGCTGGAATATCTCGCCATGGTGACGCCGATCCATCCCAAGGCCTATCGCGAGAAGGTCGGCCCCGAGGGCTTCTCGGCCAAGCCGATCGGCGCCGGGCCGTACAAGATCGTGCGCAACGAGCAGGGCAAGGAAGTGTTCTTCGAGCGCTTCGAGGATTACTGGGCGGGTTCGCCCAAGGGCAAGCCCGCGATCAAGAACCTGCATGTCCGCTTCGTGCCCGATCTCGCGACCTCGGTGACCGAGCTGCTGGCCCAGCGCGCCGACTGGATCTGGAACATCAACCCCGACCAGACCGACAGCATCAACAAGATGCCGTACCTCCAGGCCGTGCGTCAGGAATCGATGCGCATCGGCTATCTCTCGATCGACGCCGCCGGCCGCACCGGCGCCGACAATCCGCTGACCAAGCTGAAAGTGCGCCAGGCGATCTGGCACGCCGTCGACCGCAAGCAGTTCGCCGACAAGCTGGTGGGCGGCGGCAGCCGCGTGCCGCCCGCGCCCTGCTTCCCCAGCCAGTTCGGCTGCGATGCCGATGCCGCGGTGACGTACGACTACGATCCGGCCAAGGCCAAGGCGCTGCTGGCCGAGGCGGGCTTCCCCAACGGCTTCGACATCGAGTTCGTGACCTACGTGCAGCCGACCTCGTGGCCGGCGTCGGTGCAGAGCTACCTGCAGGCCGTCGGCATCCGCGCCAAGATCACCCAGCTCCAGGTCTCCCCCGCCATCCAGAAGGCGCAGAAGGGCGAGGCGCCGCTCTACATGGGAAGCTGGGGCAGCTACTCGATCAACGACGTCTCGGCGATCATGCCGGTGATGTTTGGCGCGGGCGCGCTCGACAACTACTCGAAGGATCCCGAGCTCGAGAAGCTGGTGGCCGACGGCGGCTCGACCTCCGACCCCGCCGTGCGCAAGAAGGCCTATTCGGCCGCGGTCAAGATCGCGACCGAGAAGGCCTACTGGCTGCCGATCAACACCTACGTGAACACCTACGCCTTCTCGAAGTCGCTCAACTTCAAGACCTACCCCGACGAGTTGCCGCGCTTCTACTTCGCCAAGTGGCAATAGCGGCGGCGCGTCAGGCGGCGAGCGGCGCGGTCCAGGCGTTGTAGCTATAAACCCAGTCGGTGTCGGTGACGCCCTTGCCCCAGCTGTTGGTGCGCGACGTGAGCTGGGCGCGTGACGTGCGGGGCTGGCGCGTCGCCTCGTAGCGGCGGAGCGCGTCGGGGATGCCGTCGCGGTCGGTGTCGGTGAGGCAACGTGAAAGGATCGCGGCATCCTCGATCGACATCGCCGCCCCCTGCGCCATGTAGGGCGTCATGGGATGGCAGGCGTCACCCAGCAGCACCGCCTTGCCCGCGACCCATTTGTCGAGCGGTTCGCGATCGACCAAGGGCCGCTTATGGACGTCCGGGGCGGCGGCCAGCACGCGCTGGACTTCGGGATGGAAGCCCTCGAAGGCGGCGCGCAGCACGTTAACGTCCCCCGTGGCCGACCACGATTCGATCTCGAACCCGGGCTCGGGCTGGCTGGTGACGAAGTAGATTTCCGAGCGGTCGGGCTTCACCGGATAGACCACGATGTGGCGGTCCTCGCCCCACCATTTGGTGCAATTGCCGATCTCAAAGCCGCCCAGCCGCGATGCCGGATAGACCGTGCGGTAGGCGATGCGGCCGGTGAAGCGCGGCGCGGCGTCGGTGAACAGGGCCGAGCGCACGACGGAGTTGACGCCATCGGCGCCGATCACCAGGTCGGCCTCGGCCGTGGTCCCGTTGGCGAAAACCAGCCGCACGCCCTGGGCGGTCTGGTCCAATCCGACGAGGCGGTGGTCGAGCCTGATGACCTCGGCCGGGACGGCGCTCACGAGGGCCGCATGCAGATCGCCGCGATGGGCCAGCAGATAGGGCGCGCCGTATTTGTCCTCGGCGGGCTGGCCGAAGAGCATGTCGAACATGACGTCGCCGGTGCGCCAGTCGCGGTTGCTCCACGAGCGCGGGTAGAAGGCGTCGCCCCGCAGCCGCTCCTCCAGGCCCAGGCCGCGCATTACATGCATGGCGTTGCAGCCGATCTGGATGCCCGCGCCCAGTCGCGTGAATTGCCGCGCCTGTTCGTAGACCGTGACGTCGATGCCCACCTTGCGCAGCGCCGCCGCGGACGCGAGCCCACCCATGCCGGCGCCGACGATGGCGACGTTCATGGTGTTCTTCATGCCAGCAAACACTCCACGCCGCCGCCGACCCGGGGCTTCAGCAGCGGCGTTTCGATCGAGCAGCGCGGCTCGGCCACCGGGCAGCGCGGATGGAAACGGCAGCCCGGCGGGATGTTGGCCGGGTCGGGCAGGATGTCGCCCAGGCCGACGTCGGGCACGCCGAGGCCGGGCTCCGGCGTCAGCACGGAGGCGAGCAGCGCCTTGGTGTAGGGATGCTCGGGCGCATGGAACAGGCGTTGCGTCGGCGCGCGCTCGACGATGCGGCCGAGATACATCACCGCCACTTCGCTGGCGACATGCTCGACCACGGCGAGGTTGTGGCTGATGAAGAGATAGGTGAGGCCGAGTTCGCGGCGGAGTTCCGCCAGCAGGTTCAGGATCTGCGCCTGCACCGAGACGTCGAGCGCCGATGTGGGCTCGTCGCACACCACGATGCGCGGCCGCAGCACGAGCGCGCGGGCGATGGCGACGCGCTGGCGCTGGCCACCCGAGAGTTCGGTCGGCAGGCGCCGGCCCATCTCGGCGGTGAGGCCGACACGGGCCAGCATCTCGTCGACGCGCTTGGCGATCTCGCCACGGTCGAACGTGCTCTGCGCCTGCAGCGGCATGGCCACGATGTCGCGTACGCGGGCCAGTGGATTGAGCGAGGAAAACGGATCCTGGAACACCGGCTGGATCAGCCGCGCGCGCGCCTTGCGGTCCATGTCGGCGACGCGCTGACCTTCGACCGCGATCTCGCCGGCCGTGGGATCGAGCAGGCCGAGGATGAGGCGTGCGAGAGTGGATTTGCCGCAACCCGATTCGCCCACCACGCCCAGCACGCCACCCTGGGGCACGGCGAAAGAGACGTCGTCGCAGGCCACGACGTGGCGGTCTTTGCCCAAGAGCCCGCCTTTGACGCGGAAGGTCTTGTGGACCCCCTTGAGCTCGATGGCTGGGAGTATGGCTGTGCTCACGGCGCCAGCCGGCAGAGATAGTCGTGGCCAGGTGCTGCCGTCTGGTGCGGCACGGTCTGGGCGCAACTGGCGTCGGCGAAGGAGCAGCGCTCGCGGAAGCCGCAGCCTTCGAAGCCTGGCCCGATGCGCGGCACCGTGCCCGGGATCGAGCCCAGCGGCTCGTCCTGGCGTTGCTTGCCCGGCACTGGCACGCAGCGCAGCAGGCCTTGCGTATAAGGATGCTTTGGATCGCTAAAGAGCTGGGCGGTGGCGGCACTTTCCACGACCTCGCCCGCGTACATCACCGAGACGCGGGTGGCGACGCGGGCCACGATGCCGAGATCGTGGGTGATCAGCAGCATGCCGAGGCCAAGGTCGCGCTGCAGCTCGGCCAGCAGGCGCAGGATCTGCGCCTGCACCGTGACGTCGAGCGCCGTCGTCGGCTCGTCGGCGATCAGGAGCTGCGGATCGCACATCAGGGCCATGGCGATCATGACGCGCTGGCGCAGGCCGCCCGAGAGCTGGTGCGGGAACTGGCCGAGACGCAGGCCGGGCGCGGTGATGCCAACGCGGGCCAGCAGGTCGGCGGCGCGGTCGGTGGCGACGCGCTGGCTGGAACCCTTGTGGCGGCGCAGCACCTCGGTCATCTGCGAGCCCACCGTGTAGGCGGGGTTGAGGCTGGTCATCGGCTCCTGGAAGATCATGGCCATGGCGTTGCCGCGCAGCCGCGCCATGCCGCGGTCGTTGAGCTTGAGCAGATCCTCACCCTGGAAGCTCATGCGCCGGGCCCGGCGGTAGCCACCGCGGGCCAGCAGGTTCATGACGGCAAGCGCCGTCACCGACTTGCCACAGCCCGACTCGCCCACCAGGCAATGGGTCTCGCCGCGCTCGACGGTGAGCGAGGTGCCGCGCACCGCCGACGTGCGGCTGCCGAAGCCCACTTCGAGCTGCTCGACTTCGAGGAGAGCGCTCAAGTGTCCGCCCTCATGTATCGGTCCGGGCTCCGAAAAGGTCGCGGAGCCCGTCGCCCAAAAGATTGATGCCCAGTACCAGCGTGAACAGCGCCACGCCCGGGATCACGATCACCCACGGACTGAAGAACATGTAATCCTTGGCCTCGGCGATCATCAGGCCCCACGACGGCAGCGGCGGCGGCACGCCGAGGCCGAGGAAGGAGAGCGTCGCCTCGAGCAGGATGGCGAGCGCGATCTCGAGCGTCGCCACGACCACGAGGTGGCTCGCGATGTTGGGCAGCACCTCGCGCGACAGCACGCGCAAGCGCGAGCAGCCGGCGCACCAGGCGGCGGCCACGAAGTCGAGGTTGCGCACCTGCATGGTGGTCGAGCGCGCCACCACGGCGAAGCGGTCCCACAGCAGGAGGCCGAGCGTCAGCACCAGCAAGGTCATCGAGGTGCCGAGGAGGCCGACCACCGCCAGCGCCACCAGCACGACCGGGATCGAGAGGCGCGTCGTGATGGCGAACAGCACGGCATCGTCGATGCGGCCGCCGAAAAAGCCGCCCAGCACGCCGATGGTGATGCCGATCAGGCCGGAGACCACGGTGACCGTGACGCCGATCAGCATGGAGATGCGGCAGCCCCAGATCAGGCGAGAGAGATAGTCGCGGCCGAGCTGGTCGGTGCCCAGCAGGTGGGCGGGATCGGTGCCCGCCATCCAGAACGGCACTTGTAGGCGCTTGGCGAGGTCCTGGGCGAAGGGATCGTGCGGCACCAGCAGTGGGGCGAAGATGGCGCAGATCATCGCCGCCCCCACGATCACCGCGCCGATCCAGGTGCTGAGACTCTTCCAGCCCCGCTTGGGCCCTGCATTCACCGTCGCAACAGCGCTCATACGCGCAGTCTCGGGTCGAGCACGGCGTTCATCAGATCGGCCACCATGGTCAGTGCCACGTAGATCACGGCCAGCACCAGCACGACCGCCTGCACCACCGGAAAGTCGTTCTTGGCGATGCTCTCCCAGGCGAGGAAGCCCACGCCGTGCAGGGCGAAGACCTGCTCGATCACGATCGAGCCGCCCAGCATGAAGCCGAGCTGGACGGCGGCGATCGCCACCACCGGGATGGCGGCGTTGCGCAGCGCGTGCTTCAGCAGGATCGAGGCGCGCGACAGGCCCTTGGCCCTCGCCGTCCTTATGTAGTCGCTGCCCATGGCCTGGATCATGCCGGCGCGCGTGAGGCGGGTGAGGGCGGGAATGGCCGAGAAGGCCAGCACCACGCCCGGCATGACGAAGTTCTCCCACGAGCCGGTGCCCGAGATCGGCAGCCAGCCGAGCTGCAGGCCGAAGGTGATCATCAGCAGCAGGCCCAGCCAAAAACTGGGCATCGCCTGCCCCAGCAGCGCCACCATCTGCACGGCACGGTCGAACCCGGTGCCTTCGCGCACGGCGGCCAGGATGCCGAGCGGGATCGACACGAAGAGGGCGATGAGAAGGCCGGTGATGCCAAGGGTCAGCGTCACCGGCATGCGCTCGGCGATCAGCGTCGAGACCCGGGTCTGGAAGAAGTAGCTGTTGCCGAGGTCGCCGGTGAGCGCGCGGCCGACCCAGTCGAAGAACTGGGTGAGCACCGGCCGGTCGAGACCGTAGGCCTTGCGGATCACCTCGATGTCGGCCTGCGTCGCGTTGGCGCCGGCGATCGACGTGGCGAGGTCGCCCGACAGGCGCGTCAGCACGAAGGCCAGCGTCATGACGGTCGCCGCGACAAGGAGGGCGACGATCAGGCGGCGGGTGAGGAAGCTCAACATGCGGGGCGGGACTTTAGGGTGGTTTGGTCCGAAACGCGACCATGCGATTCCCGCGCCAAGTCACCGCGTCAAATCACCCGGGCCAAGTCCCGGCGGCGGTCAAGCAGGAGCGGTGAACAACCGGTCACAGCAGACGCTTGGCGCGCGCGCGCGGCTCCTATATGGGGGAGTCATGCCGGTGTTCACCAACCCGCGGCGCACGCCCTGCTTCGGCGTGGCGCCCAGCCTGGAAGATCTCGAGGCGATCGCCGCCGAGGCGCTGGCCACGATTCCGGAAGAGTTCCGTCGCCATGTCGGCAACGTGCGCATCCAGATCGACGACTTCCCCTCGGACGAAGTCGAGAAGCAGATGGAGCTCGACACGCCGTTCGATCTGCTCGGCCTCTACCAGGGCGTTTCGATGGTGGAGCGCGGCGCCGGGCACGTCGCCAACGACATCGACCGCATCTTTCTCTATCGCCGTCCGATCCTCGACTACTGGTGCGAGTCGGACGAGGACCTGCCGCACATCGTGCGCCACGTGCTGATCCACGAGATCGGCCATCACTTCGGCCTGAGCGACGACGACATGGAAGCGATCGAAGCCAAGGCCGAGGAAGAATCGCAGCGCGCCCAGCCCAGCGCTAACTGACGCGGCGCTAGCCAATACGTCGAACAGGCGGCACGCGATAGCGTCCTTCGATCATCGATTCGTCGGGCTCGTTGGCCCTGAGAACGAGCCGCATCCTGCCGGCCGGTGCCGGCAGCCAGTTGGCCGCTAGTTCGCCTTCCGGTCGCTCGCGTTGCAGGTAAAGCGTGACCGCGCCATCGGGTTGAGCCGCTGGCGCGAGGGATTGGCGTCGTTGACCGTCGCCTGCCAGCGCGTGCGGTACATCTCGTAGAGCGGGAACAGATAGATGGTGGCGCGCCGCGCAAGGTCGCGGAGCGCGGCGGCATTGTCCTGCGCGTGCGCGACTGCGGGTGCGGCGAGCAACCCGGCGCCGGTGAGTTGAAGCGCGCTGCGGCGAGCAAGTCTCACGCCGCCCTCTCCCGTTGGCGCCGGCGGTCGGTCACGAAGGCGGCGGCCTCCCGCCACGGCGCCAGTGTCCAGAACGATCGGGCACGGCCGGACGGTGAGGCGAGCACGAAGGCTACCGCGCCTTCCAGGAGTTCCTTGTGGCGGCCGTAGCCGGGCACCTTCACGCCGAGCGCCAGGGCGGCGGCGTGTTTGCTGGTGAAGGCGATGGCGGCGGGCTTGTAGCGGCGCAGCTTGGCGTGCAGGGAGGCCGCATCCATCGCCCCGGCGCTCAGCTCATGGTCGGAGCCGACCTCGGTCTTGTTGAGGTCGGTGAGGCCGAGACCATGGCCCAGCAGCTCGCGAAAACGCTCCGGTGCGAAACGTTCCGGCGTCAGGCCGATGGCGTGCAGCGTTGGCCAGAAGGCGTTGCCCGGGTTGGCATAGTAGGCACGCGCCTGAAACGACGCCGGGCTGGGCGCGGTGCCGCAGAACACCAGGTCGAGACCCGGCGCCAGCAGGTCGGGCAGTCGGTGACTACTGCGGCTTGATGCCCGCGGCACGGATAACCTCGCCCCAGCGCTTGTATTCGGATTTGATGAAGACATCGACCTCGGCCATCGACATGGTGCCGGGCTCGAAGCCGCCGGCCTTCATGCTGGCGATGACATCGGGCGACTGCAGCGCGCGGTCGGTGGCGGCACGCAGCTTGTCCTTGATTTTAGGAGACGTGCCGGCCGGAACCGCCCACATCGACCACGAGGTGACGACGAGGTCGGGGAAGCCCGCCTCGGCGAGCGTCGGCGTGTCGGGCAGGGCGTCGGAGCGCTTGGCGCCGGTCGTGGCGATCGGCTTCAGCTTGCCCGCGCTCACCTGGCCCATCAGCGAATCGACGTTGGCGATGCACATCGGGATGTGGCCGGCCAGCACGTCGGCCGCCGCCGCCGCCGCGCCGCGGTAACTGATGAAGGTCATGTCGACGCCGGTTTTCTGCTTGAGCAATTCCATGGTGAGCGACGGCGAGGTGCCGACGCCGGAAGAACCGTATTGATACTTGCCCGGTTCGGCCTTGGCGGCCGCGATCAGCTTCTGCGGCGTGTCGTGCGGGAAGCCGGGTTGGCAGGCGAGCAGGTTGGGCTGCGTGCCGATCCAGGCCGCGGGTTCGAGGTCGGTGAAGGCATTGTAGGGCGGCTTGGCATAGAGATTGGGCACCAGTGCGTGGCTGCCGATGCCGCCCAGCAGCACCGAGTAGCCGTCCGGCGGCGACTTGGCGACGTTGTCGGCCGCGATCGAGCCGCCGGCGCCGGTGCGGTTGTCGATCAGGAACGACTGACCCAGCAGCTCGGTCAGCTTGACGCCGAGGCGGCGGGCGATGTTGTCCTGCGAGCCACCTGGCGTGAACGGGCAGACGATGCGGACGGACTTGGTCGGCCAATCGTCGCCCTGCGCCCACGCAGGCGAGGCCAGCATGCGCTCTGCGAACGGCAGCGCTGGGAGTGCGAGGGCGAAAGTGCGTCTTTTCATCGTTTCCTCCTGAAGACGCAGCATAACATTGACTTGGACAGAACGTCTTTCCACCTTGTCGCCTCAATTTCGGGAGGAAGAACCATGGCCACCATCGACAAGGCCGACGAAGCCCAGCTTCTGGCGACCATCGATCGTTGGGTCGAGCGCGAGGTGGCGCCGCGGGTCAAGGAATTCGATCACGCCGACAAGTGGCCGGCCGAGATCGTCGAGCAGATGAAGGAGCTCGGCCTGTTCGGCGCCACGATCAGCCCGGAGTACGGCGGCCTCGGCCTGCCGGCCCGGACCTACGCAGAGATCGTGATGCGCGTGTCGTCGGTCTGGATGGCGATCACCGGCATCTTCAACTCGCACCTGATGCTGGCGCTGGCGGTCGAGAAGTTCGGCACCGAGCGGCAGAAGCAGCATTGGCTGCCGAAGTTCGCGACCGGCGAGATCCGCGGCGGGCTGGCGCTGACCGAACCCGACGCCGGCACCGACCTGCAGTCGATCCGCATGGTGGCCAAGCGTGACGGCAACGAAGGCTACGTGATCAACGGCACCAAGACCTGGATCTCGAACGGCATCGAGGGCCATTGCTTCGCCATGCTGGTCAAGACCGACCCGCAGGCCAATCCGCGTCACACCGGCATGAGCCTGTTCATCACGCCCAAGGGGCCGGGTTTTCGCGTCGGCCGCAAGCTCGAGAAGCTGGGCTACCATTCGATCGATTCGGGCGAGCTGATCTTCGAGGACTACCGCATCCCGGCCGACCATCTGATCGGCGAGGTCGAGGGCAAGGGCTTCGCGCAGGTGGCGGGCGGCCTGGAACTCGGACGCATCAACGTCGCGTCCCGCGGCGTCGGCATCGCCGAGGGCGCGCTTCGCCTCGCGACGAGCTACGCGCAACTTCGCAAGACCTTCGGCAAGCCGATCTGGGAGCACCAGGCCATCGCGCTGAAGATCGGCGAGATGGCCACGCGTGCCCGCGCCGCGCGCCTGCTCACCCTTGACGCGGCCGACATCTTCGATCGCGGTGAGCGTTGCGACATGGAAGCCGGCATGGCCAAGTACTTCTCCTCGGAGGCGGCGCTGGAGAACAGCATCGAGTCGATGCGCATCCACGGCGCCTATGGCTATTCCAAGGAGTACGACATCGAGCGTCTCTATCGCGATGCGCCGCTCACCTGCATCGGCGAGGGCACCAACGAGATGCAGCGCCTCATCATCGCGCGCCAATGGGTGCGCCGGAATCCGATCTCGTGAACATGCCCGGCAAGCCCCTCGAGGGCATTCGCGTGCTGACGCTGGAACAGTTCGGCGCCGGACCTTACGGCACCATGTTCCTGGCCGAGCTCGGCGCCGAAGTGATCAAGATCGAATCTCCCGACGGCGATCCGTCGCGCCAGGTCGGCCCCTACAAGCTCGGCAAGGACGACAGTGAGTATTTCCAGGCCTGGAACCTCGGTAAGAAGAGCGTCACCATCGACATGAAGTCGGCCGAGGGCCGGCGGCAGTTCGACGTTCTGGTGAAGACGGCCGACTGCGTCGTCAACAACCTGCGCGGCACGCAGCCGGCCAAGCTCGGTATCGACTATGCCAGCCTCAAGCACCTGAAGCCTTCGATCGTCTGCCTGCACATCTCCGCCTATGGCCGCAGCAACGCGCGCCAAGATTGGCCGGGCTACGACTTCCTGATGCAGGCGGAGGCCGGCCTGATGGAATTGACGGGTGAGCCGGACGGCCCGCCGACTCGGGTCGGCGTCTCGCTGATCGACAGCATGAGCGGCCTGACCGGGATCGTCGGCCTGCTGAGTTGCCTGTTGCGCGCTCGCACGACCGGGCAGGGCTGCGATGTCGAAACCTGCCTCTACGACGTCGCCATGCACCAGCTCACCTACCCGGGCCTGTGGTACCTCAACGAGGGCGACGTCTCGCCGCGTGTGTCGCGTGGCGGCCACCTCTCGCTGGCGCCGGTCCAGACCTTCCCGACCAAGGACGGCTGGATCTTCATCATGTGCATGACGCAGAAATTCTGGCTGTCGCTGTGCGAGGCGATGGATCGCGGCGATCTTTTAGCCGATCCGCGCTTCCCCGATCCCAATACCCGCGCCAGGAACCGCGCCGAGATGACCGACGCCCTCGATCCCACGTTCCGCACGCGCACCACGGCGGAATGGCTGGCGCGGTTCAACGGGCTGCTGCCCGCGGCGCCGGTCAACAGGCTCGATGCAGCGCTCGACAGTTCCTTCGCGCGCGAGACCGGCATGGTGTCCGCCGTGCCGCATCCGGTGAAGGGCGAGCTGCGGGTGATCGCCAATCCCATCCGTGTCGATGGCGTTCGACTGGCGCAGGCCGCCTGTTCACCGCTCGGCGCCGACAACAACTCCCTGCTGGGCAAAGGCACATGAAGCTCGAAGGTTTAAAAGTTGTCGATCTGTCGTGGTTTCTGCCGGGACCGTATCTCACCACCGCGCTCTGCGATCACGGCGCCGAGGTGATCAAGGTCGAGCCGCCGGGCGAGGGCGATCCCGGCCGCAACATCAAGCCGATGGACGAACGCACCACGGTGTTCTTCCGCAACATGGGCCGCGGCAAGAAGAGCGTCGTGCTCGACCTCAAGAGCGAACAGGGCCGCGCCGATCTGTTCCGGCTGGCCTCCGAGGCCGACGTGCTGGTCGAATCCTTCCGCCCCGGCGTCGCCGCGCGTTTCGGCATCGGCTACAACGCGGTTTCGGCGAAGAATCCCGGCATCGTCTACTGCTCGATCAGCGCCTTCGGCCAGGACGGCGCCTACCCCGGCCGCGCCGCGCACGATCTCGCCCTCGAAGCCATGACCGGCGTGCTGAGCCTGACCCTGGGCGACGACGGCCGTCCGGCCATCCCCGGCATCCCGGTCGCCGATCTGGTGAGCGGCCTGCACGGCCTCTCCGGCGTGCTGATGGCGCTGCTGCGCCGCCAGACCACCGGCAAGGGCGA
This sequence comes from Rhizobium sp. Q54, assembly GCA_945903635.1. Classification (GTDB taxonomy): domain Bacteria; phylum Pseudomonadota; class Alphaproteobacteria; order Reyranellales; family Reyranellaceae; genus Reyranella. The sequence goes on from CAMDOT010000131.1 coordinate 15,820, forward strand.
CTATATCGACGTCTCGATGCACGAGGCGCTGATGGCCTCGTGCGCCAATGTCGTCGGGACCGCCTTCACCGAAGGCAAGCAACCCGACGTGAAGAACCAGCGCACCACCGGCGGTTCGGCCTTCTATCGCGTCTACGACACGTCAGATGGCCGCCAGCTCGTGCTCGCCGGCCAGGAGATGAAGTTCATCAAGAATCTGCTGGGGGCACTTGGCCGGCCGGAGATGGCGCCGCTCTGTGAATGGCCCGGCGCGCATCAGAAGCCGGTTGTCGATTTCCTCGACATGACTTTTAGGCAGCAGCCGCTCGCACATTGGATGGCGTGGCTCGACACGCTCGACATCTGCTACGGCCCGGTCAATACGCTCCCCGAAGCCATCGCCGACAAGAACCTCGCCAAGCGCGGCGCCATCGTCACCGACGCCGACGGCCGCAAGCACTTCGCGCCGGTCGTGCGCTTCAGGAATGAGCCGTCGAAGCCGCTCTACCGCGAACCGCTGCTGGGCGAGCACACGGAAAAAATACAAGCTGGACTGGCTAGACAGCCATAAGTTGTAGTAAACTAAAAGAAAGAAACTTGAATAAACCAAAAAGGGACAAGGATGGTCAACAGCGACAAGTTAATCGCCATCGTGGCGGTAGCAATAGCAATGTTGTCACTTGCCTACGCGCTTTCCGGGCCTGACGTCCCGCAATGGCTACAGCCGGTTGCCGCACATGAGAGGATGCTTTTCTACGTACTCGGCGGATTCATGGCGGGTGTTGGTGTCACTGTCTTCGCATATACCCAAGCTGAGCGAAACGCGCCAACATCATGGATCTACATCGTACTGTTCTGTTCCGCAGTAATGGCGACAGCCGCGGTGCAAACTGATCAGCTCTCCTTTAGCCAGGCACTCCTAGTTGTTCTGCTGGGAAGCGTGGCGCTGGTTGCTGCAGGATCTGCCATATCTCGCTTTCAGAAAGGCGACCGCGTTGAGCTGGAAAGTCACTGGGGTGGATTAGGAGGAGGACTTGGTGGATGGCGCGTTTCGGCGGTAACAATGCTCTCATTGTTGGCCCTGATGTTCGCTGGAAGCGCAGTGGTTGCTGTTCGTGCTGCCAAGGGCATCGCTGCGCCACCACTACCAACTGCCGGCTCAGCGCAACAAGTCGGGCCTAGTACGATCCGCTGACAGGGAAAGTGCGCCGTGGCATTTCGAATCAGTGACAGAGAAGGCCAGGGAGCTACTCCTTGGATTGGCGAATGGCGATTCCCGGAACGCGCGCGCTTTATTAAATCCAACGCATACGACACGTTCTTGCGAGAATTGCGCCGATACGTCAGTGGCGAAGTCGCGGGCCGCTCGTTTCTGATCGCTGGACATCGTGGTGCAGGGAAGACTTCGCTTGTCCGACAGGCCGTGGAGGATCTCAATCATGATATAATCGACAACGCCTATCGGGCTGCTATCGAGAATTCCCAGAATCCTAATACGGAGCGGATGCTCGCATTACAGCGCCCTTTGTTGGTAAAGCTGCACGGTCCTAGCCTAATTGAACCCGATGCGCTGATTGGCCGAGCTGCCGATAAATCAGATGACCAAGCAAAGACAGCGAAGGCGCACCCCGATCCGCTGGTGCACGTCACCATCGCGCTTTATCGTGCGCTGTCCGCTGAGTACAGTCGGTCCTTCGCAAACCATGCGCGTGATACAATCTACCAGGCGCAGGAATCTGGACGCGCGCGTGCCGACGTGGCCGATCATCTTGAGCTTGCGGGGCAATTCACGCTGGAACTCGACAATTTCCCGAAGCCGGCTACGCTACGCGACTACTATCGGCGTTTGGATCGCATTAATGCCGGCGTGCTTTGGCCTTTCCCCATTGGCAAGGCTCTTCAACAATCGAGCCTGAATGACAGAGGCATTCGCGAGATCATTGCGCTTGTAACCGCCTCCCAGGCTTTCGCGATATGCGCAGGTGAAATCAGCAAGGAACTAAAGGACAAGAATGCTCGGCAGCGTGAAGCCAGCCTTGAGACAAGAGCCGAAGCTAACTTGAAAGATGTCATCAACAAGATCATCGGAGTTGCTGTGGGGGTCGGAGTCGGCGTGCTGACCTATTCATTAGCGGACGCGGTAACGGCTGCGAGCCTCGCACTGACAGCTGGTGTCTTGAGTATCCTGACGCTCAGTTGGACCAGCAAACATTCGGTCAAGAACGAACAAACGCTCGACTATTCTTTGGTCCTGAAACCAGACAAGCAGTCGCTCGAGCGCGACCTTCCCCTTGTCATCGAGCGGGTCCGCGAAGCAGGACTTGCGCCGGTATTTATGCTCGATGAACTTGATAAGGTGGAGAACCCGGCCGAGGCGGTCGCAAATCTCATTAAGCGCCTGAAGCATCTAACGACCGACTTCGGCTGCTTTTGTTTCTTGACTGATCGCAACTATTACGAGGATCTCACCCACAAAGTGCAAAGGGTAGCGTTCCCAGTCGAACACACATTCTTTAGTCATCTGCTATTCATTCTACCGCATCCAGATAAGTTTCTGGATTTTCTTCGCGACATCACTGAGCCCCCCGTGCCAATGAAACGTGCGCCACTTTCCCCGTAGAGATTAGTGGGCAACAAGGTAGCCATGACAATCGATCGACAGCTCAAAGCCACGGTGCATGAAGCGAGCGCTCTTGCCGATGCCGGCGCATCGGAAGGAGCCCGTAGGGCGACTGTAGATGCGCCGGCATCGGCGGCGAAAAATTGGCCAGCCGACGCCTGTCGCTCGACGGAGCCTGTCCCGAGCGAAGCCGAGGGGCTTCGGGCAGGCATGGAGGTGGTTG
>CAMDOT010000132.1 GCA_945903635.1 Rhizobium sp. Q54
CTGCAAGCGCGCAGCGCTAGTGGCGCTTCTTCTCACGAGCATGAGCGGGCCTGGAGGCCCGCGGTCCGCCGATCACGCCAACGCGCGTTCGAGCACCTGGGCCACGTGTATCGCCTGACGGTCCGTGCCGTCGGCAATCTGGTGGCGGCACGATGTGCCGTCGGCAACGACCAGCGCATTGGCGTCGGCCTTGCGGATGGCCGGCAGCAGCGAGAGCTCGGCCATGGCGATCGACGTCTCGTAGTGCTCCGCCTCGTAGCCGAAGCTGCCGGCCATGCCGCAGCAGCTCGACTCGATCGGGCTCACGGCGAGGTCGGGCACCAGCGCCAGCGCCTCCTGCACCGCGCTCATCGTTCCGAACGCCTTCTGGTGGCAATGGCCGTGCAGCAACGCGCTCTTCTCGGGCAGCGGCTTCAGGTCGAGCTGCAGGCGGCCCGCCTTCTTTTCGCGGATGAGGAACTCCTCGAACAGGAAGGCATTCTTCGCGACGGCCTCGGCCTCTTCGCCGAGGCCCATCGCCAGGAACTCGTCGCGCAAGGTGAACAGGCAGGATGGTTCCAGTCCCACCACCGGCACGCCTTTGGCGACGAACGGCATGAGGGCCGCGATCACGCGCATTGCCTCGCCTTTCGCGCGTTCGACCTGGCCGGTTGCGAGATAGGTGCGGCCGCAGCACAGCGCCGGCGCGCCGAGCGTCGGCCAGGCGACGGCCACGCGATGACCCGCGGCCTCCAGCACGCGCCGCGCGGCATGCAGGATCTCGGGCTCGAAATTGTTCGAGAAGGTGTCAGCGAAGATCACCACCGTGGCATCGCGCTCGTCGACTTCCGTCGTGCTCAGGAACGTATCGCGCCGCCAGCGGGGCAGCGTGCGCTGCTTGGCGAAGCCGATATAGGTCTGGAAGAACCACGCGAGGTTGAAGAGCCACGGCAGGCGCCGCGCCCAGAGCGCCGTCTCCGGCAGGCCGCCGATCAGACGGTCGCGCAACCTCAGGCCCTTCGCCATGCGGCGCGCCGACTTCACCTCGATCTTCATGCGCGCCATGTCGACGCCGGTGGGGCAGTCGCGCTTACAACCCTTGCAGCTCACGCAAAGGTCCATCGCCGCGGCCACGGCATCGGAGGTGAGTGCGCCCGGACCGAGCTGGCCCGACAGGGCGAGCCGCAAGGTGTTGGCGCGCCCGCGCGTGAGATGCTTTTCGTCACGGGTGACGCGGAAGGACGGGCACATGGTGCCGGCATCGAACTTCCGGCAGTGGCCGTTGTTGTTGCACATCTCGGCGGCCTTCGCGAAGCCACCGGTGGGATCGCCGCCGCTGCCCGGTGCGGTGGTGATCTCGGTCATCGGATCGATCTGGACGTCCCACGCCGACCAGTCGAGTGCCGGCTTGTAGGCGACGCCGGCATAGTCGGGCTTGAAGCGGAACAGCGTGCGGTCGTCCATGCGCGAGGGCCGCACGATCTTGCCGGGATTGAGCAGACCAGCCGGATCGAACAGATCCTTCACCGTCTCGAAGGCCTTGGTGAGGCGCGGACCGAACTGCCAGCCCACCCACTCCGAGCGCACCAGCCCATCGCCGTGCTCGCCGGAGAAGGCACCTTTATATTCGCGCACCAGCGCCGAGGCCTCCTCGGCGATCGCCCGCATCTTGGCCGCACCCTCGCGGCGCATGTCGAGGATCGGCCGCACATGCAGCGTGCCGACCGAGGCATGGGCATACCAGGTACCGCGCGTGCCGTGCTTGGTGAAGACATCCGTCAGCCGCTGCGTGTAGTCGGCGAGATGCTCCAGCGGCACGGCGCAGTCCTCGATGAAGGACACGGGCTTTCCGTCACCCTTCATCGACATCATGATGTTGAGGCCGGCCTTGCGAACTTCCCAGAGGGCGGCCTGCGGCCCCGGCTCCGGCATTTCGACAACACTGCCCGGCAGGCCGAGATCGCCCATCAACTCGACCAGCCGCGCGAGATCGCGAAGCTGATCCTCGCGCGTCTCGCCCGCGAACTCGACCAGCAGGATGGCTTCGGGAGCGCCAATCAGGGCGCGCTCGATGACCGGACGGAACGCCGGATTGGCGCGCGCCAGCTCGATCATGGTGCGGTCGACCAGTTCGACGGCGGTGGGCTTCAGCTTCACGATGTGCTGGGCGCTGTCCATCGCCTTGTGAAAGCTCGTGAAGTTCACCACGCCCAGGGTCTTGTGCCTGGGCAGCGGTGCAAGCTTCAGTGTCAGACGCTGGGTCACGGCCAGCGTGCCCTCGCTGCCGACCAGCAGGTGCGCGAGGTTCACCGAATTGTCGGTGGTGTAGGGCCGCTCCGACTGCGGGAAGAAGATATCGAGATTGTAGCCACCGACCCGGCGCAGCACCTTGGGATACAGGCGCTCGATCTCGTCCTTCTCGGCAAAGGCCAGGGCTGCCACCTGGTCGGCGATGGCGCGCACCGCCGCCGGCATGTCCTCGGGCCGCGCCGAACCGAAGCGCGCCCGCTGGCCGTTCATCAGGATGGCGTCGATCGAGGCCACGTTGTGGACCATGTTGCCGTAGCGGATCGACCGCGAACCGCACGAATTGTTGCCGGCCATGCCGCCCAGCGTGCATTGCGCGGACGTCGAGACATCGACCGGATACCAGAGCCCGTGCGGCTTCAGCCAGGCGTTGAGCTGGTCGAGGACGACACCGGGCTGGACCGTGACCTCGGCGCGGTTCTTGTCGAAGCCCACGACCTCGCGCAGGTATTTGGAGACATCGATGACCAGCGCCTCGCCCACCGTCTGGCCGCACTGCGACGTGCCGGCGCCGCGCGGCACGATGGCGGCCTTGGCGTCGCGCGCCACGTCCATGACGAGCGCGAGATCGGTCTCGTCGCGCGGCACGACCACGCCCACCGGCTCGATCTGGTAGATCGAGGCGTCGGTCGAGTAGCGCCCGCGCGAGGCCTTGTCGAAAAGGACCTCGCCTTTGATCGTGCGGCGCAGCGTTTGTTCGAGTTGGGTCAGTCGAGCTTCACCCCGGCCGCGGTGACGACCTTCTGCCATTTCTCGATTTCGGTGCGGATTCGCTTGGCGAAGTCGGCGGGCGATTCGCCGCCCTTCTCCGCCGTCTGGTCCTTCCAGATGGCCTGCAGCTTGGGCGTCTCCATCGCCTTCACCATCTCCGTGTACATGCGATCAACGATCGGCTTGGGCGTGTCCTTGATGGCCCACAGGCCGTACCAGGTCGACACGATCCAATTGGGAACGCCGACTTCGGCCGCCGTCGGGATGTCGGGAAACTCCGCCACACGCTTGGGCGTCGCGACGGCGAGGCCGAGCAGGCGGCCGCCGCGGATCTGCGTTGCCGAGGTGCCCATGCCGTCGAACATCATGTCGGCGTTGCCGGCGAGCAGGTCCTGCATCGCCGGGCCGGCACCGCGGTAGGGAATATGGGTGATCTCGGTCTTGGTCTCGAGCTTGTAGAGCTCGCCCGCCAGGTGATGCGCGGTGCCGGCACCCGGCGAGGCGTAGTTCACCTTGCCGGGATTGGCCTTCACGTAGGCCAGGAACTCGGCATAGGTCTTCACCGGAACCTTTGCAGGATTGATCGAGATCACCTGCGGCACCAGCGCGATCATGGTGATCGGCTCGAAGTTCTTCTCGAGATCGTAGTCGAGGTTCTTGTAGATCGAGGGCGCGATGGTGTGGTGGATGGCGCCGACGAAGAACACCGAGCCGTCGGGCTTCATCTTGGCGGCCTGCGAAGCGCCGACGGTGCCGCCCGCCCCGCCCTTGTTGTCGATGATGATCTGGCAGCCGAGCTGCTCGCCGACCTGCGCCGCCAGCGGCCGCGCGAAGGTATCGGTGCCGCCGCCGGCCGGGAACGGATTGATCCAGGTGATGGTGCCCGGCGGCCACGCCTGGGCACGCGCGCTCGACGGGATGACCGCAGGTGCGGCGATCGACGCCGCGAGGCCGAGCTTGAGCGCGCGGCGGCGCGAGGTGGTGGATGTGAACTTCATGGTCAAATTACTCCCAGTGTCTTTTCATTCTTCATCGTTTCCAGAACCGCCTGCTGCTTGGCGCGCAGGTGCCTGACCAGGATGTCACGTAGCGCAGCCCCGTCTCGCGCGGCAAGGGCCGCGATCATGTCGCGATGCTCGGCGACGGCCTGGTTCCATTTCGCGGTATTGAGATTGGAGCGGAACCTGAGCGCGTGCAGTCGCGCGTTCAAGGTCCGGTACGTATGAGTGAGGATCGGATTGCCGGCGATCGCATTCAGCCGGTCGTGAATGGCGCGATTGATCCGGTAGTAGGCCGGCAGATCGCGCTGCGCGTGGGCGGCTTCCATTTCTGCCTGCAGCGCGCGAAGAGTTTCAATGTCGGCGTCGGTCACGCGCGTCACCGCCAGTTCGCCGGCCAGGCCCTCGAGCGAACCCATCACATCGAAGGCATGGCGCGCGTCTTCGGCCGACAGCGCCACGACCTGGGCGCCGCGGTTGGGCAACTGGGTCAGCAAGCCATCGCCCGCCAGGATGCGGAAGGCCTCGCGCAGCGGCGTGCGCGACACGCCCAGCTGCTCGCTGAGTTCGCGCTCGTTCAGCCGGGCCCCGGGCGCCAGCGTGCCTTCGATGATCAGGGTCCGCAGTCGCTCTGCCGCCGCTTCCGGCAGGGTCGATCGCGCGATAGGGAGAGTGGAGCCGTCCATCAGATCTTTTTAAGCATCCTCTGGACTCATTTTGGCATGTTGTATACAAAATGCAATACAGCAAAACGAAAGGGCTGACCCGATGCGCCTGAACTCACATCCCAGCGGCCGTCATTTCCTGCAGATCCCCGGTCCGACCAATGTTCCGGACCGCATCCTGCGCGCGATGGATCATCCGACGATCGACCACCGTGGGCCGGAGTTCAACGCGCTGGCAAAGAAGGTCCTGCGATCTGTTCGCCAAATCTTCCAGACAAAACAGCCGGTTATCATCTATCCCGCGTCTGGTACTGGAGCTTGGGAAGCGGCCCTGGTGAACACCCTCTCACCCGGCGATACCGTCCTGATGTGGGAGACCGGCCACTTCGCGTCACTGTGGAAGAAGATGGCCGACAAGCTTGGAATCAAATCAGAATTCATGGGCGGTGACTGGCGGAAGCCGGCCGATCCCGCGGCCATCGAAAAGCGCCTGAAGGAAGACACCGGTCATGCCATCAAGGCGGTGTGCCTCGTCCACAATGAGACCTCGACCGGCGTGGTGACCGACGTGAGCGCCGTGCGTCAGGCCATCGACGCGGCCAAACACCCGGCCCTGCTGCTGGTCGACACCATCTCCTCGCTGGGCTCGGTCGACTACCGCCACGACGCCTGGGGCGTCGACGTCACGGTGGCCGGTTCGCAGAAGGGCCTGATGCTTCCCCCCGGCCTCTCCTTCAACGCGATCAGCGAGAAGGCGCTCGCCGCCTCGAAGACCGCCAGCACGCCGCGCGCCTTCTGGAACTGGGAGGAGATGCTCACGGCCAACGCCAGCGGCTGGTTCCCCTACACGCCCGCCACCAACCTGATCTATGGCCTGAGCGAGGCCTGCGACATGCTGCTGGAGGAAGGACTCGACTCCGTCTTCGCCCGCCATACGCGCCACGCCGAAGCCACCCGCACCGCCGTCACCGCCTGGGGTCTCGAAATCCTGTGCAGCGACCCCAAGGCCTATAGCGGCGCACTGACCGCGATCATGATGCCCGAAGGCCATGATGCCGACGCCTTCCGCAAGGTGGCGCTGGAGAACTTCAACCTGTCGCTGGGCCAGGGCCTCAGCAAGGTCGCGGGCAAGGTGTTCCGCATCGGCCATCTCGGCGACTTCAACGACCTGATGCTGATGGGGGCGCTCTCCGGCGTCGAGATGGCGCTCGGCCTCGCCAAGGTGCCGCACAAGGCGGGCGGCGTGCAGGCCGCCCTCACCTATCTCCGCGACACTGCACCCGGCGCGCGGCGGCCATAGAAGTGCGCCTGTATGTGACGCCGGCCTCGCCATGGGTGAGGCGCGTGAGGGTCGCGATCCTGGAACTGGGAATTCAGGACCGCTTCGAGTTCGTGCAGACCAAGTGGCCACATGCATGGGGCACCCGGACAGTCGTGCCCCATCCCGAGTTCATGGGCGACACGCCGGTCGCAAGGATACCCGCGCTTGTCACAGCCGACTTCACGCTGACTGACTCACATTCGATCTGCGACTATCTGAACGGCGAGTTCGGCAACTTTCGCCTGCTCGCGCGCGATGGTGTGGCCCGATGGCGCGCCCTCGCGACGATCTCTGTTGCCAACGCCATCATTGAGGCCCAGATCTCCCGGCGCGCCGAACTGCTGCGCTCAGACAGCGAGCGGTCGAGCGACTTCATCGCGAAGATGCGGGACCGGCAGCTCCGATGCTTCGAGGCACTGGAGAAGCAGGTCCAGGGTTTCGGGACCGAGTTCGACCTGGCGCAAATAACGACTGCCGTCGCCTGCGGTTATGACGACTGGCGATATGGGAACGACTGGCGCGGCGTTGCCCCCAAACTGGCCACCTGGTTCGATGCGGTATCGCAACGGCCGTCACTGCAGGCCACCCGACCCGCCGAAACGCCGCAGTCGTAGCTAGCTGGACACCGACAGCGGCCCCGGATCGCCGCCGACAGGCCTCCGCAGGCAGGCGACGTGATGGCCTTCCGCCACCTCGATCAGCGGCGGCGCGATCACCTTGCAGTCGGCGATCGCGTAGGGACAGCGCGTGTGGAAATGGCAGCCCGGCGGCGGATTGGCCGGGCTCGGCACGTCGCCCTGGACGATGTGCTTGCGCTGGCGGCGACGCTTGGGATCGGGCGCGGTGGCCGCCGACAGCAAGGCCTCGGTATAGGGATGCAGCGGCCGCATGAAGAGCGAACGCTTGTCCGTGAGTTCGACGATCCGGCCGAGATACATCACCGCGATGCGATGGCTGATGTGGCGCATCACCGCCAGATCGTGGCTGATGAAGAGATAGGCGAGCCGGAATTCCTCCTGCAGGTCGATCAGCAGGTTCAGCACCTGCGCCTGCACCGAGACGTCGAGTGCCGAGACCGGCTCGTCGGCCACGATCACGTCGGGATTGACCGACAGCGCCTTGGCGATACCCAACCGCTGGCGCTGGCCGCCGGAGAACTCGTGGGCATACTTGCGCATGGCGTCGGGCCGCAGCCCCACGCGCTCGAACAGGCGCGCGACCCGGTCGGCGGTGTCGCGGCCACTCGACAGGCCGAAGTTTTCCAGCGGCTCACCCACGATCGTGCCGGAAGGCAGGCGCGGGTTCATCGACGAGTAGGGATCCTGGAAGATCGTCTGGATGCGACGGCGGTGTGCCCACATGGCACCGGGCTTGAGGGACGAGATGTCCTCGCCCGCCAGCACGATGCGGCCGGCCGTGGGCTCGACCAGCTTCAGCACCGTCTTGCCGATGGTCGACTTGCCGCAACCCGATTCGCCCACCAGGCCCAACGTCTCGCCGCGCGCGATCGTGAAGGAAACCCCGTCGACTGCCTTCACTGCGCCCACCCGGCGCTGCAGAAGCCCACCGTGGATGGGGAAATGCTTTACCAGGCCTTCAACCTCGAGGACGGGACGCTCGCTCGCGCTTTGACTACTCATAGGGCACTCGCTCGCACGCGATCGACTTCCCAGCAGGCCACGGTGTGGCCCGCGCCGACATCGAGGAGCGGCGGGGACTCGACGGCGCAGCGCCCGGTCGCGAAACCGCAGCGCGGCGCAAAGGCGCAGCCGGGGATGGGCTGCGTCAGCCGTGGCACGAGGCCGGGGATTTCCTGCAGCCGCGGCCGCGTGCCGGCGGCATCGGCCTCGATGTCGAGGCGCGGGATCGCCCGCATCAGGCCGCGCGTGTAGGGATGCAGCGGCTCGGTGAACAGCGCCTCGACCGGCGCCTCCTCGACCTTGCGGCCGGCATACATCACCACGACGCGCTCGGTGGTCTCGGCCACGACGCCGAGATCGTGGGTGATCAGCACGATGGCGGTGCCGGTCTTCTCCTTGAGCTCGAGCATGAGCTGGAGGATCTGGGCCTGGATGGTGACGTCGAGCGCGGTGGTGGGCTCGTCGGCGATCAGCACCTGGGGATCGCAAGACAGCGCCATGGCGATCATGACGCGCTGGCGCATGCCGCCCGAGAGCTGGTGCGGATATTCGTCGAGGCGGCGCCGGGCATCGGCGATGCGGACCAGGTCGAGCATCTCGCACGCCCGCTCGCGCGCCGCCCGCCACGGCACGCCCATGTGGCGCACGACGTTCTCAGCGATCTGGGTGCCGACCGTCAGCACCGGATTGAGGCTGGTCATCGGCTCCTGGAAGATCATGGAGATGCGATGACCGCGCAGGCGCTTCATCTCCTCTTCGCCCAAGGTCGTGAGTTCCTCGCCCTCGAACTTGATCGAGCCCGCGGCAATGCGGCCCGTCTCCGGCGGGATCAGGCGCAGGATGGAGAGTGCCGTCACAGACTTGCCACAACCCGACTCGCCCACGATGCCGAGGGTCTCGCCGCGCGCCAGGTCGAACGACACGCCGTCGACCGCGCGCACGACGCCGTCCAGGGTATTGAACTGGGTCTGCAGATCGCGGACCTCGAGGATATTGGCGCTCACAGTCGCCTCGCCAGTCGCGGGTCGAGCCGGTCGCGCAGTCCGTCACCCAAGAGGTTCACCGCCAGCACCGTGATGGCCAGGAACACGCCGGGGATCAGGATCGTCCACGGCGCGATCTGGAAGAAGGTGCGGCCCTGGGCGATGATATTGCCCCAGCTCGGCACTTCCGGCGGCACGCCGGCGCCCAGGAAGGAGAGGCTCGCCTCGATCAGCATCCCTGCGGCGCAAACATAGGTCGACTGCACGATCAGCGGCGCCAGGGTGTTGGGCAGGACGTGGCGCAGCAGCAGCTTGGTGTTCTTGGTGCCGCCGGCAATGGCGCTTTCGATGTAGGGCTGGCTGCGGATCGACAGCACGACGGAGCGCACGACGCGCACGATACGCGGCACCTCGGGAATGACGATGGCTAGGATCACGATGCCGAGGCTGGGACGCGACAGCGTGATCAGCGCGATGGCGAGCAGGATCGAGGGGATCGCCATCAAGCCATCCATGATGCGCATGACGATGCCGTCGACCTTGCGGAAATAGCCGCACAGCAGGCCGAGACCGAGGCCCACCGCGCTGGAGAAGAGCGCGACCGAAAGGCCCACGATCAGCGACACGCGTGCACCGTAGACGGTGCGCGAAAAGACATCGCGGCCGAACTGGTCGGTACCGAACCACCAGCGCTCCGACGGTGGCTTCAGGCGGTTGATCGGCGAGAGTTTGAACGGATCGTGGGTCGCGATGTACGGCGCGAAGATGCCCACGATGATGAGGGCCGCCAGCAGGACGGCGCCGAAGGCGATCGTGGGATTGCGCCGGATGGCGGTCGCCAGCGAGAAGCGGCGGGACGGCAGGACGAGGTCGTCGGTGATTACTGCCATGTCAGTACCGGATGCGCGGATCGAGGAAGGCGTAGGAGATGTCGATGATCAGGTTCACCAGCACCTTGGCGGCGGCGAACACCAGGATCAGGCCCTGCACCACCGGATAGTCGCGCTTCAGCACGGCAACGACGGTGAGACGGCCGAGGCCGGGGATGTTGAACACCGTCTCGGTGATGACCACACCCGAGATCAACAGCGCAATGCCGATGCCGATCACGGTGATGATCGGCACCGCGGCGTTCTTGAGCGCAAGCAGGAGCAGCACCCGGTCGGTGGCCAGCCCCTTGGCATTGGCGGTGCGGATGTAGTCCTGGGCCAGCACCTCCAACATCGAGGCGCGCGTGATGCGGGCGATCAACGCCATATAGGTCACGCCCAGCGCCACCGACGGCAGGATCAGGCACTCGACGAATGGCCACAGGCCCTCGCCGATCGGCCGGTAGCCCTGCACCGGCAGGAGTTGCCACTGCACGGCGAAGAAATAGATCAGGATGTAGGCCAGCACGAACCCCGGCATGGCAAAGCCCAGCACGGCGAAGCCCATGACCAGGCGGTCGACCAGCTTGCGCGCCTTCCACGCCGCCACGACGCCGACGGGAATGGCGAGCGCCACGGCCACGAACAGGGTGGACAGCGTCAGCGCCACCGTCGGTTCGAGGCGCTGCGAGATCAGCCGCGTGACCGCGAGGTTGGAGAAGATCGACACGCCCATGTCGCCCTGCGCCAATTGCAGGATCCAGACGAAGAACTGCTCGACCATCGGCCGGTCGAGTCCGAGCTTGCCACGGACGGCCGCGATCGCCTCGGCGGTGGCGTCCTCGCCGGCGATGATCGCCGCCGGATCGCCCGGCGCGAAGCGCAGGAGAAAGAACACGAACAGCGCCACCACCGCCATCACCGGCAGGGTCGCGAACAGCCGCCGCACGATGTAGGCGGTCATGGCCTAGCATTCCTCCCTTTCGCGGAGTTCGCGAAAGGGAGGGAAAGACAACGGATCATTTCTTCGTAATGCCCCACAGAACCGCCAGACCGGTATTGGGCACGATGCCCTCGATCTTGTCAGCGCGATAGGCAAGCGGCGTGTTCCACTGGCCGAACGGGATGTAGACGACCTGATCCATGGCGCGGGTCTGCAGGTCCTTGGCGATCTTCTTGCGCTCTTCGTCGGTCTGCGCGAAAGCGAAAGCGTTGCGCAGCTTCTCGATCTCGGGGTCGCACGGCCAGCCGAACAGACCCTTGTCGCAGGCCGCACCGATCCAGGTGTGCAGCACCGGATTGGACGCGCCGACGCCGCCAGTCGTGGTGACGAAGATGTTCCAGCCGCCCTGCGCCGGCGCTTCCTTCTTGGCGCGACGAGAGACGACCGAGCCCCAGTCCATCGACTGGGCATCAACGTTGAGCCCGGCCTCGCGCATAGCCTGCACAAGCACCTGCGTGGCCGGCGTGATGGTGTTGTGGTCGGTGGTGAACAGCACGGTGATCGGCTCGCCCTTGTAGCCGGCCTCCTTCATCAATTGCGCCGCTTTCTTGGGGTTGTAGTCCTTGAAGAAGGCCGAGCCACCATCATTCTCGTAGGGACCGCCGCAGGTCAGCAGACCGTGGCAGACCCGGTAGTACTCGGGATTGCCGACGATGGCGCGCAGGAAATCCTCCTGGTTGATGAGGTGGTACATCGCCTGCCGCGCCTTGATGTTGTCGAACGGCGGATGGAGATGGTTCAGCCGGATCATGCCCTGCGTGCTGTCGATCTTGCCCGTCATCATCAGCTTGACGCCCTTGGCCTTGGCCAGGATCGGCAGGAAGTCGTTGTTGGGCGCCTCGTAGAAATCGATCTCACCGTTGACCAACGCCGACATCGCCGTCTGCGGATCGGAAATCCACACCAGCTCGATGCGATCGACGCCGGGGATCTTGCTGCCGGCGAAGGACGACGGCGGCTCGTTGCCCGGCCGTGGCACATAGTCCTTGTTCTTGAGGTAGATCGCCTTGCTGCCCGGAACCCAGAGGTCCTTGGCGAACTTGTAGGGACCCGAGCCGATTGCCTCCTTGACCTGCTGCTGCGGGTCGGTGAGGGCCTCCTGCTCGCGCATGATGATGGCGACCGAGCTGCCGCTCTTGCCCAGCGACTCCAGCACCATGCCGTAGGGCTCCTTCAGGATCATCTTGAAGGTCTTGTCGTCCACGGCCTCCAGATTGGTCACGTAGGACATGAGCCGGATGCCGACGCCGTCCTTGGCGCCCCAGCGCTTGAGCGAGGCGATGACGTCCTTGGTGGTGACCGGCGAGCCGTCGTGGAATTTCAGCCCGTCGCGCAGGGTGAAGGTATAGGTGAGCCGGTCGGGACTGATCTCATACTTGCCCACCATCTGCGGCTGCGGCTTGAGGTTGGCGTCGTTGCCGAACAAGGTGTCGTAGACCAGCATGCCGTGGATGCTGGCGATCGTCTGGGTGGTCCAGATCGGATCGATGACGCGCACGTCGGCGTGCATCACGGCGCGCAGAACCTTTTCCTGGGCCTGAGCCGCGGCAAACGGAATGACCAGCGCGACTGCACCCGCGAGAATACTTTTCAACATGAGATCTGCTCCCTAGCTCCCCGCAGTGAGTATGCAAAGCAGCACTCGTGATTGTCCAGCACGACGCCCGACACGGCTCTAGGAAATGAGGCCGCGCGGCTTGGCGTCGGGATCGAGCGGCCAGATCGGTCGCTGCACTTTCGTATAGGGTACCTTGCGGTGATCGCGCCGGAGCGGCCCGCTCGATTCGACGTAAATCACCTTCTTGGCGATCGGTCCGTAGGCCGCCATGAAGTGATTGGTCGACTTCACCACGACGATCTTCTTCTGTGCAGGATCGATGCCAAGGTTCGTGAACAGTTCGAGGCCGGTCGCCTGGGTCCGCTTGGTGATCAGGACGATATCGACACCGTCGACTCGCACTGCGGCACAATCGCCGACCGGCACCTGCGTCGGCCCGAACCGCTGCCAGGCATCGCGCTTGAGGCCGATGATCTCGACCACGGCATCCACCGGCTGGCCCGACGATGGCGCGATCTTGCCGCCGAAGCGCAGGCCGATCTTCGCGCCAAGGCCGGCGTCGAAGCAGATGCGGACAGCGATGGGATCCCAGATCGGGCCGAGGCAGGCGTTCTCGACCTTGCTCGCGATCAGGTGACGCAGGATATCGGTATTGTCCGAGGGCGCGCCGCCGCCGGCGTTGTCGGCCGGATCGGCGATCACCACCGGCAGGTCATTGAAGGCAAGGCCCTCTCCCACCCCGGTCGCAACATCGAACGATGGCGGCGCGGTCTTGCCGCGCAACGACACCAGCTCCTCGCCCAGCGTGGTGGCCAGTGCATCGGCCTTCTTCTTGTCGCCGTCGGCAATCACCAGCACGCGCGTGCCGATCTCGGCCACATCGCCGTAGGGAAAGCAGTGGGCGATGGAAACAGAGAGAATGCCGTCCTTGCCCTCCATTGCCATGATCCTGTCGACCAGGCCGCGCATCGGCTGGATCGTGGTCGGATAGCTCTGGATCTGCCGGCAATCGTAGACCGAGGTCACCGGCTTGATCTCGCCGCGCAGCGTGCGCAGCACCAGGTCGAGAACGTCCTCGGCGCGTTCGACCACGTCGGTATGCGGAAATTCCTTGTAGAGGACGACGATGTCGGAGGCCGCGACACGCTTCATGGTGAGATGGCAGTGCGGATCGAGTTCGACGCCGATCACGCATTTCTCGCCGACGATGGCGCGGGCGCGCTCGATGATGTCGCCTTCGACGTCGTCATAGCCGTGCGCCACCATGGCGCCGTGCAGACCGAGCAGCAGCCCGTCGACCGGCATTGCGGCTTTTAGCTGGTCCAGGATCTCGTCGCGCATGGCTTCGTAGTCGGCGCCGTTGGTGGTGCCGGCCGGACTGGCGGCGAAGCAGCTGCCCTCGATCAGCTCGAAGCCCTCGGCCTTGGCGCGGGCGCGCCCGACGAACAACGGCGCGGTGCACATGCGCGGGGCATCGGTCGGATGCTCGCCGGGTCGCAGGAACACCGACTCGCGATAGTTCTCGATGCTGGTCGGCAGCGGCGAGAAGGTGTTGGTCTCGGTGGCGAGCGTGGCCGTGAAAAGACGCATGATGCTCCTTAGGGAATTGTGCCGGTTGGAAGAGAAGCGCAGTGCCGGGCAATGGCGCCCGGTGTGGTCAGCCAGATCGCTTCGCGCTGCGACGCAATGTGCCGCAACGCCCGCTTGAGATGTCTCAATCGATGCGGCTGTCCGACCAGATAGGCATGCAGCGCCACACCCATTACCAGCGGCCGGTCCTGCGACAGCTCCAGCATCTCGTCGAATTGATCGACGATGATATCGGCGAACGCATCACCGCCGATCTTGCGGCCGACGATCTGCGGAATGTCGTTCACTTCCTGTGGATAGGGCACGGCGAGAATGCGCTTGTCGCCACGGCAGCTGAACCAAATGGGCTGGTCGTCCATGCACCAGTCCAGCAGGTAGCGATAGCCCGCTTCGGCCAGCAGGTCGGGCGTGACGTGACTCTGCGAAATCCACGGCCCCAGCCAGCCTTCCGGAGGGCGGCCTTCGGCTTCCGACAGGCGAGCCGTTGCTTCGCCTATCAAGATGCGTTCGCCCATTTCGTCGAGATGTCCCTGCCGTTCGGCATTGGTGCGGCCATGGCCCACGATCTCGTCGCCCCGCGCGCGTACGGCCGCCATGAGGTCGGGGGCATAGTCGTACATCGAACTGTTGGCGAGTGCCGCCATGGGCAGGCCCAAAGCGTCGAAAGCATCGAGCAGATACCAGGCGCCGACCCGGTTACCGTAGTCCCGCCACGCGAAGTTGAGAACGTCGGGCTGCGGTCCCCCCGGCGCCAGCTCAGCGCCGAGTCCCTCACCAAAGGAGAAGTGCTCCAGGTTGAGGGCAAAATAGACTGCGAGCTTCTTGCCCCCCGGCCATGAATAGTCTGGACGGCCGCGTAGCGGCACATAGTCGTATCGATCGTGGGTCGGGAGTTTCATAACCAAAGCGTAGCGTCGGATTTCACGATGGGCTACGGTCGCATAGCCAATGAAAAAGCGGCAGAGCCCGCCGCGTGCATCTGGGAGGAATGAAGCGTTGACGGCGACGAGTGCTGCCGCATTGCCTGCAACGACGGATGCCGCGTATTCGCCGCGCCGTCTGATGGCGCCGTTGTGGGTCTGCGGCCTCCTGATCCTGCTGACGTTCCTGGTGATCTACCCGCTGCTGATGCTGGTGTTCGGGGCGCTCAGCGACTCCAATCCAGTGATCGACGGCTTCGGAAAATTCAAGCCATCGGCCAAGCATTTCCTGGAAGTGCTGGGCAACGAGAACGTCCACCTCGCCTTCTTCAACGCGCTTGCGGCCTGTGGCGGCGGCACCATCCTGGCGGTGGTGATCGGGCTTGCCTTCTCGTGGATCGTGGTGCGCACCAATACGCCGTTCAAGGGCTTCATCGCCGGCGCCAGCCTGGTCCCGCTGTTCGTGCCGCCGCTGGTCGCGGGTGTCGCCTGGGGCATCCTGGGGTCGCCCAAGACCGGCCTGCTCAATACCGCGCTAAAATGGATGAACATCGACTTCCGCTTCGACTTCTATTCGATGTCGGGCCTCATCATCGTCTTCGGCATGTACTACGCCCCCTACGTCTACATGTTCACCGCCTCGGCACTGAAGAACATGGACCCGAGCCTCGAGGAAGCCTCCGAAGTAGCGGGCGCTAGCGCCTTTACGACGATCTTCACCGTTACCTTTCCTCTTATTGCGCCCGCCATCCTGGCGGGCTCGCTGCTGTCGTTCGTGGTGATGCTGGGCATCTACGGCGTGCCGGCGGCACTCGGTGCGCCGGCCAACATCAACGTGCTCACGACCTACATCTTCCAGCTCACAGCCTGGAGTCCGCCCCTCTACAATACCGCCGCCGCCGTCGCGATCCTGCTCATGGCCGTCACGGCGATCCTGGTCTGGGCTCAGCAGAGGATTTTATCCGGGCGCAGCTTTGCCACCGTTGCCGGCAAGGCGTTCCGGCCGCGCAGCCTCAATCTCGGCAAGTGGCGCTGGTTCACCTTCAGCCTGGCCATGACCTACCTGATGATCGTGGTCGTGCTGCCGACTTTGGCGCTCGTCATCGCCGCGTTTCGCAAGTTCATGTTCTTCAAGGATTTCGACGCGCTGTTCGATATGCGCCAGTACAGCTGGGTCCACTTCAACAGCGTGTTCGACAATCCACTGACCATGCTGTCGATCTGGAACACGCTGAAGGTCGGCGTCATCACGGCGGTCATCGGCGGCGTGCTGGCCTTCGCCATCGGCTACACCGTCTTCCGCACCCAGGTCGCGGGCCGCAAGTCGATCGACCTCTTGTCGACCATACCTGTCGCCATTCCCGGCCTAGTCATCGGCGTCGCCTATCTGTGGGCGTGGATCGGCCTGCCGGGCGGCCTTTACGGCACGATCTGGATCCTGGCGCTGGCTTTCGTAGCGCGATTCATTCCGGACACGGTGAAGGCGCTGTCGACCTCGTTCCTCCAGATCCACAAGGAGCTCGAGGAGGCCGCCTGGATCTGCGGCCGCGGCTTGCTCGGCACCATCCGCACCATCGTGCTGCCGCTCGCCCGGCCGGGCGTGGTGGCGTCGATGACGCTGCTGTTCGTGCTGGCGATCCGCGAGCTCGGGTCCTCGCTCTTCCTTTACACCAGCGACACGACCGTGATGGCCGTACTGCTGCTCGACTATTACGAAGGCGGCAACACCGGCAAGACCGCCGCCTTCAGCCTGGTGCAGACCGCGATTCTCGCGGTCCTGCTGAGCTTCACGACCTGGCTATCGCGCGAAACAACACAGAGCGCCCGCTTCAATTAACGAAACGACGACAACTGGAGGAAACGACCGATGATGCGCAGGATGACGATTGTGACCGCCTTCGGACTGGCGGTCTCCCTGGCCGGAATGCCGGTCTGGGCGCAGAACGAATTCGGCTCCAAGGAGCTGATCGCGGCGGCCGAGAAGGAAGGCCAGCTCACCTACTACACCGCCAACTTCGCCGAGACGGAGCAGGAGGTGATCAAGGAATTCAACAAGCGCTTCCCCAAGGTGAAGGTGTCGATGGTCCGCGCGCCGGGCGGCCAGCTCATCACCCGCATCAAGACCGAGGCGGCGGCCGGCAAGCTCGCGGCCGACGTGGTCGACCATTCCGACCGCGGCCTGATGAAGGAGCTGGAAGACCTCTTCCAGGACTACACGCCGCCGAACGCCGCCGACTACCGGCCCGACGCACTCGTGTCGCCGAAGTTCTGGCCCGGCGTCACGCTGGGCTGGGCGATCGCCTACAACACGGCGATCGTGAAGAACCCGCCCAAGACCTGGATGGATCTCACCAAGCCCGAGTACAAGGGCAAGCTGATCGGCCAGGTCGTCGCCCCGTCGGGCGGCACGACCTGGACGCGTTCGATGTTCGAGCGGCAGGTGCTGGGTGAGGACTACTGGAAGAAGCAGGCCGAGCTCGGCATTGCGATGTATCCGTCGGGCGCGCCGCTCTCCGACGCCTTGGTGCGTGGCGAAGTCTCGATCGCGCCGCTGCTCTACAACATCATCTACACCAAGATCGTCGATGGGGCGCCGGCCGAGGCGATCTTCGCGCCCGAGGGCGTGCCGATCATTCCCTATGCCGACGGCATTCCCAAGACGGCCAAGAACCCCAATGCCGCCAAGCTGTTCATGAACTGGCGCCTGTCCAAGGAAGGCCAGGCCTTCCAGATCGC
This sequence comes from Rhizobium sp. Q54, assembly GCA_945903635.1. GTDB lineage: Bacteria > Pseudomonadota > Alphaproteobacteria > Reyranellales > Reyranellaceae > Reyranella. The sequence goes on from CAMDOT010000132.1 coordinate 17,281, forward strand.
CAAGCTGGGCAACATCACCTCGCTCAAGGATCCGCCGGCCTTCCCGAAGGGCTGGGATCCCAAGGTGATCAAGGTCTGGGTGCCGAACTTCGAACAGTTCGAGAAGCTGCGCGCGCCCTGGGTCGAAGAGTGGAACAAGACCTACGGCTATCGCCAGTGAGCTCCGCACTTCTCATCGAGGATCTGGTCAAGCGCTTCGCGACGGGCAAGCCCGCTGTCGACGGCGTGAGCTTCGACGTTCCGGCCGGCGAGATCGTGGTTCTGCTGGGGCCCTCGGGCTGCGGCAAGACCACGACGCTCCGCTGCGTGGCGGGACTGGAACATCCGACGGCCGGCCGCATCTCGATCGGCGGCCGTGTCGTGTCCGAGCCCGAGCGCGGCGTGCTGGTCAGCCCCCGCGAACGCGACATCGGCATGGTGTTCCAATCCTACGCCGTGTGGCCGCACATGACGGTCCATCAGAACGTTGCCTATCCGCTGAAGCACCGCCGCAACGGCGGCGGCGACGTTGCCGCCAAGGTGCGCGACACCTTGGAGCTGGTGGGCCTCGGTGACTATGCCGAGCGCTCGGTGACGTCGCTGTCGGGCGGCCAGATGCAGCGCGTCGCCCTGGCGCGCAGCCTGGTCTATCGCCCGCAGCTCCTGCTGCTCGACGAGCCGCTCAGCAATCTCGATGCCAAGCTGCGCGTCCGGCTGCGCGACGAACTGCGCCGTATCCTGAAGCAGACCGGTATGACCGGCCTTTACGTTACCCACGACCAGTCCGAGGCCGTGGTGCTGGGCGACCGCATCGGCGTCATGCGCGAGGGCAAGCTGCTGCAGATGGCGCCACCGGACGAGATCTACAACAGGCCGGCCGATTCCTTCGTGGCGAACTTCACCGGCGCCTCGAACGTCCTTTTGGGCAAGGTGCTGGAGCGCAAGGGCGAGCACGCGACCATCGACCTCGGCGCGGCGGGCCGCATCGAGGCCTGGACGCCGCAACAGCTCAACCCCGGCGACAAGGCCCGCGTGGCACTGCGCGCGGAGAACGTGCGGCTGGGCGAACGCGGCCCGGCCAACGTCTTCTCCGGCCGCGTCATCGAGCGTCGGTATCAGGGCATGCAGAC
>CAMDOT010000133.1 GCA_945903635.1 Rhizobium sp. Q54
TCGAGGGACTCAACAACAAGATCCGCGTCCTGCAGCGACGAGCCTACGGATTGCGTGACGAAGAATATCTCCGTCTCAAGGTCCTCACCTGCATGCTGCCCGCCCTATGATCCCCCAAAATCACCCACTCGATTCCCGGAAGAGCCAAAGTTTTGAAGTGACTCTTGGAGGTCGGCATTTTGTCCGTCGGTATTCCAGATTTTTTGCATGGTCGCCGTTGCCAGATCATGGATTGTTTCTTCAGCACCGGCGCCGGCAATATCTAGGCCCATGTATGCCAACTGAGCTTCGGCCGGTTCGCCATCTATTCGAACATATCGCTCGTTCATTCGTTCACGCAGGATACTAACAACGTTTTGTTGCTGAGCGGCCATCAGGACGTCGGTGAGGCGATGATTCGTCAGCCAATAGTAGAGGCCCCAGTGTCTTACGTTGTGAGTCGGCTCGGCAATGTTCTCGGTAGTGGTTCCCAACGCAAGTATGTTGACGATACTCTCCTTACATTGAAGAACACTGACGGCTTCATGATGAGCTCTAAGATCTGGGCAATTCGCGAAGACTCCCCCATCGACATAGTCTCCAGCGTCGTGCGACGCTTGAGCCTCGGTCGAACGCGAATAGATCTTGAAATCGTGCGGACGGAAGTAGGTGGGCGCTGCTGATGTAGCCAGCGCAATGTCAGTAACCTTCGCGTCGGCGAATTCATAGTTGGGCTCGTCTGGGCATTTCGGATTGTAGTTGCGGAACCAAACAATACTGCCAGTCCTGAGATTGAAGGCCGGTATCAGTACATAGCGGTCCAAGTCTCCCAATCTCCTGTCGTCGCCGACGAGCTCGTTGATCAGCTCCTTCAATATCTCGTTGGAATACGGAGCAGCGAAGATGTTTCGTGCCAGTCGCCATACGTTCGCAATGGGCCCCGGCTTTCGCCGGCGAGTGAAAAGGCGTGGGCCATGTCTTTCGAACGCGGCGGCGATCTTGTCGACCGAGATATCCGCGGCCAACGCCAAAGCGACGATGCCTCCAATCGAAGTGCCCGCAAAGAAGTCCACGGAGTCTCTGATCTTGGCTTGGCTTCGCTTCTCGAGATCGGCGAGGCAGCCCACGGAGAAGCGACCAAGATAACCGCCGCCGGTAAAAGACAGTATTTGAAAGCGAGATGGGCGCGAGCCCGATGTAGGTGGTTTAGCCACTCCGCCCCCCCCAATATCGCGTTTCGCATTGTTATTTGGTGCAAAGGTAGCAAGCTGGGACACTCGCGCAATGCCGTTTTGCTGTCGCTCCAGATTTGGTTGTCGTCGAATTCGGCTCTTGCTGAGCCCGATCAACCCGCTTTCGGGCTGAACCTTCCATCCGCGCCGCCCCTTCGCCAACGACCGCTGCAAGGCGGAGCGGCGAGTTTTGGCAAACCGAGTATTGGGACCGGTTCGTCCGAGACGAAAGGCATTTTGCGGCAACCGAAGACTATATTGATATGAATCCTGTTAAGGCTGGTTTGGCGGTCGATGCCAAATCCTGGCCCTTTGGCAGCGCACGCTTCAAGACATGACGCGCCACTGGAGTGGCGCGTCCCCAGCACTCGCGGACTTGTTGCAGGGACCGTGGTGTGCAGGGGCGCATGTCGAGCATGCTTGACCCGTCATGAGGCTGCCGTACGATCCGCCACCTTACCCGTTGGAGAGCATGGATGCCGGTCATCAACCGCATTGCGTCGTTTCACAAGGACATGACCGCCTGGCGTCATGACATCCACAGTCATCCCGAGACAGCCTTCGAGGAAGTGCGGACGGCCGACGTCGTCGCTGAAAAGCTGAAGGCCTTCGGGCTGGAAGTTCACCGGGGCCTCGCCAAGACCGGCGTGGTCGGCGTCTTGCGGTCGGGCACGTCGAAGCGGGCGATCGGGCTGCGCGCCGACATGGACGCGCTCGATGTCCACGAGACCAACAGCTTCGACCACAAGTCGACGATCCCGGGCAAGATGCACGCCTGCGGTCATGACGGTCACACCGTGATGCTGCTGGGCGCGGCCAAGTACCTGGCCGAGACCAAGAACTTCGACGGCACGGTCTATTTCATCTTCCAGCCAGCCGAGGAGAACGAGGGCGGCGGGCGCGTCATGGTGGAAGAGGGGCTGTTCGAGAAGTTCCCGGTCGAGGGCGTCTACGGCATGCACAACATCCCGGGCATCCCGGTCGGCAAGTTCGCCGTCCGCCCCGGCCCGATGATGGCCGCCTACGACATCTTCGAAGTTGTCCTCAAGGGTGTCGGCGGGCACGGCGCCATGCCGCAGTACACGATCGATCCGGTGGTCGTTGGCGCGCACATCGTGACGGCGCTGCAGTCGATCGTGGCGCGCAATGTCGATCCGATGGACACCGCCGTCGTCTCGACGACGCAGATCCATGCCGGCGACGCCTGGAACGTCATTCCGCAGGAATGCGTCCTGCGCGGCACGGTCCGCACCTTCAAGAAGCCTGTGCAGGACCTGATCGAGAAGAATATCGAGAAGATCTCGCGCAATGTCGCCGCCGGCTTCGGCGCCGAAGTGATCAAGTGGCGCTACGAGCGGCGCTATCCCGCGACCGTGAACAGCGTGGCCGAGACCGAGTTCGCCGCCCACGCGGCGTCCGCGCTGGTCGGCCTGGAGAACGTCAACCGCAACCCGACGCCCGCCATGGGCAGCGAGGATTTCGCCTGGATGCTGCTCAAGAAGCCCGGCTGCTACATCTGGATCGGCAACGGCGACGGTGAAGGCAGCTGCATGGTCCACAACCCGGGCTATGATTTCAACGACGAGATCCTGCCGATCGGGGCGTCGTACTGGTCGACGCTGGTCGAGCAGCAGCTCGCCCGCGAGGCCGTGCCGCAGGCGGCGGAATAGGCGTCGGTCGACCAACGGCGCGGAGCCGTCGCTTTTCGATGGGGCATCCTTACCAGCATGAGCGGATAGGTCTGGCGACGATCCACGGCAAGGATCTCGCCGTGGCACCGCCGTTCCGCCGGCTGTTGGGCGCCGAAATCGTGACCGCGCCCGACGTCGACACCGACGCGCTGGGGACCTTTTCCGGCGAGATCGGCCGGCCCGCGCCCATCGTCGAGACTTGTGCGCTCAAGGCCGAGCTTGCGTTCCAGACCATGGATGTCGACTGCGCGATCGCCAGCGAAGGCAGCTACGGCCCGATCGACCGCCTTCCGTTCCGGCCCGCTGGCGTGGAGATCATGGCTTTCGTCGATCGCCAGCGCGGGCTCAGGATCATCGAGACCATGGCCACGCATCGCACCAACTGGCGCCTTTTCACGTTCAGGGCCGGCGATGCATTGGTGCGGGCAGCAGCGATTTCCATGGGCTTTCCCGAATACGGCGTGTTCGTGATCGCCAACAAGGACCGGAGCCAGCCGATCAAGGGGCTCGCCAGCCTGGACGAGGTCGTGGCGGCCGTCGACCGGGAGGCGAACCGCTCGGACGACGGTAGCGCGATCCTGATTGCCGACATGCGCGCACACCGCAATCCGACGCGCATGAAGGTACTGCGCGCGCTGTCGTGGAAGCTGGCTAGGCGCCTGCAGCAGCTTTGCCCGAAATGCCAGGCGCCGGGCTTCGGCCATATCGAGTCGCGGCGCGGCCTGCCGTGCGAGGGTTGCGGCGACGCCACGCACTGGATCGATTTCGAGGTCGACGGCTGCTCGGCCTGCGGCCACGCCGCGGCTCGGCCGCGCAAGGACGGACGCCGGACCGCACCGCGCCTCTCGTGCGCGGGCTGCAGGACGGCACACGCATCCTGACGGCAGCCTTCGCGGATTCCGTGGCAGCCGCTGTCGCGATTTCGTTTCTCGATCAACGGCTTGGGCACGAAATCGGGACACCGATTCCGAACAAACAAACCCCGTTCAGGTGTGGCCGGGAATGGTCCGCTTTCAGGCCGCGATATCGGTCGCCAGATGGAACAGGCAATCGCCGCGCTCGCAGCGCGCCGGGACGCGCTTGCAAAGGACCAGGCCGTCGCGCTTGAAGGCCAGGAGGTCGGGTTCGCGCCACGGCGTGTGGTGGAAGTGGATGCGCGCCGCCGGCTGCCCCGCCTTGACCTCGGCGCCGAGGTCGACCAGCGGCTCGAACAGTCCGCCATCGGAGGCATAGACGTAGTAATCGTCGCCGCCGATCTCGGTGAGGCGGGTCGGCGAGGGCGCCGGCACGGGAAAGTCCTTCAGCAGCCCGATATGCGCCAGCACGCGGCGCATGCCGTCCTCGGCGACCTTCAGCGAACCAGGCGTTACCAGCCCGCCGCCGCCCAACTCAGTGCCCATGGAAACCACGCCCTGCCGGAAAGAGGCCGAGGTAAAGGTCTTGCCGCCGCCCTGAGGTGCCGCCGCGAGGTAGCTCACCGGCGCGCCGAAGGCCTTCAACATGCCGATGATCTTCTGCCTGCGCGGCCCATCGCCGTGGCTCGGCGCCAGCGCGCTCGGGATATAGGTGAGCGAACTGCCGCCGGAATGAAAGTCGAAGCTGTAGTCATTGCCGGGCAGCAGCGCATGCTCGATCCAGTGGGCGATCTGCTGCGTGATCGTACCCTCGGGATCTCCGGGGAACGAGCGGTTGAGATTGCCCTCGTCGATCGGCGAGGTCCGCGTGCCGTTCATCGCCGCCGGGAAATTGGCCGAAGGCAGGATGATCAGCCGACCTTGGATGTTTTTGGGCTCCAACGCGCGGATCAGGTTGCCGAGGCCGATCTGGCCCTCCCATTCGTCGCCGTGGTTGCCGGCCTGCATCACGACCTTGGGGCCATTGCCGTTCTTGATGCGCACGATGGGCATGGGGATCCAGCCATAGGCCGAGCGATGCACCGAATGCGGCACGCGCACGAAGCCGGTGGCCTTGCCCTCGCCGTCGAGGTCGATATCGGCCGAGAGGCGGCTCACGGCCGAGAAGTCTATCTTGCTGGTGGTACTCAAATCGGTTCACTCCAGAGACGGTCATTGACGAGGGCTTCGGCCACGTCGGCCGAGATGGCGGCGAGCAGTTTCTCGCCCTTTTCGGCACTGGCCGTGCCCGCATCACCGATCACGCCGATCGGCGAGCGGCTGGAAAGCTGCCGCCAGCGATAGACGCCTTCGTTCACGGTCGGGATGGCGGAGAGGCCGGGAATATAGGGTCCGTGCATCTGCGACAGCTCGTCCGGGTTCACCAGCTCGGGCGCCATCGCCATGATCATGGAAGTTTCGGCCTCGCAGGCATGCAGCAGGGCCTTCTGCTTCTCGAGCAGCTTGGCGATGGATTTGGCCGCGATGTCCCAGTAGGTGCCGGTGGCGAACGGCAGTTTGTACTCGACCGTGAGCTCGCCGATCATGTTCTGCAGCGCCGTGGTGTTTCCGCCGTGGCCGTTCAGCACAAAGATGCGCTTGAAACCGTGGCGCACCGCCGAGGTGACGACGCAGCGGATGACCGCGTACATGGTTGCGTAGTCGAGCGTGATCGTGCCGCTCAAGGACATGTGGTGTTCGGACATGCCGAAGGGGATGGTCGGCGCCACCACGGTGGGCGTCGACTTCTCCATGATCCGGGCGGCGCGATGCGACACCTCGTGCACGCAACGCCAGTCGACCATGCTGGGCAGATGCGGCCCGTGCTGCTCGGTGGCGCCGATCGGCACGATGACGATGGCATTGCGGGCCGCCAGCGCCTTGATTTCCGAGGCTTTCAGCCTCGACCAGTCGATTTCGGACATGGTTGCAGCCCTAGAGCGAGGGCAGCGGGCTGAATGGCACGCCCAGGTACTTCTGGTGCAGCCGGTCGATCTCGCCGTTCATCGTGTTGAAGAAGATGAAGCTGTCGAGCCAGCGCACCAGATTGTGCTCACCCATGCGCGCACCGATGTGGGCAGGGCTGCGGCGGATGGTGAACTTGACCTCGAACTCCTTGTTCGGATTGCGCTTCTGCAGGTCGGGGATCAGCAGCGAGTTGGTGGCGAACAGTTCGGTCTGACCCGAGAGATAGGCCGTGGCCGACGTGGCGTCGTCCTCGGTGCGCATGATCTGCGCCTTGGGATTCATGGCCGTCAGGCCGATCTCCATCGTCGAGCCTTTGGTGGCCGCGACCTTGTAGCTGCCCAGCTTGTCGGCCGAGGAGACCGCCAGCGCCTTGGGCCCGTAGACGGCAAGCTGCGTGTCGGCGTAGGGCGACGTGAACATGATCTGCCTGGCACGCTCGGGCGTCAGCCCCATCACCGAGATCACGATGTCGACCTTGTTGGTGATCAGGAAGGGGATGCGATTGCCGGCGGTGATCTGCTGCATCTCGAGTTTCACGCCGAGCGCCTTGGCGATCATGCCTGCGAGCTCCACGTCGAAGCCCTCGGGTTCGCGTTTCTCGTTCTGCGAGCCGAACGGCGGCACATCGAGCGGAACGGCGATGCGGACCACGCCCTTCTTCAGGATGTCCTCGAAGGCGTCGGCGCGAGCTGCATTGGAGAAGGCGGCGCCGGTGAAGGCTGTAACCGATACGGCGACGGACAGGGCCAGCAGGCCCGCCAGGATGCGTCTCATGGTTCTTCCCCTTACAGCGACGGCAACGGTGCCATCGGCGCACCCAGCCACTTCTGATGCAGCCGGTCGAGTTCGCCGTTCATGGTGTTGAAAAAGATGAAGCTGTCGAGCCAGCGCAGCAGATTCTGCTCACCCATGCGCACGCCCATGTGGGCCGGGCTGCGCCGGATCGTGAACTTGAGCTCGAACTCCTTGCTGGGGTTGCGCTTCTGCAGATCGGGGATGATGAGGTTGTTCGTGGCGAACAACTCGGCCTGGCCCGAAAGATAGGCGGCGGCGGCAGTGGCGTCGTCCTCGGTTCGCATGATGGTGGCTTTCGGTGCCATTGCCGACAGCGCCAGCTCCTGGGTCGTGCCCTTGGCGGCGGCGACCTTGAGGTTGCCGATCTCGGCGGCCGACTTCACGTTGGCGCTCTTCGGCCCGAAGACCGAGAGGTTCGTATCGGCATAGGGTGCGGTGAACATGATCTGCTTGGCGCGCTCGGGCGTGAGGCCCATCACGGAGATCACGATGTCGACCTTGTCGGTCAGCAGGAACGGGATGCGGTTGGCACCGGTCACCTGCTGCAGCTCGAGCTTTACGCCCAGCGCCTTGGCGACCATGCCGGCCAGCTCGACGTCGAAGCCCTCGGCCTCGCGCGCCTGGTTCTGCGAGCCGAAAGGCGGCACGTCGAGCGGCACGGCGATCCGCACCACGCCCTTCTTGAGGATATCCTCGAACCGGTCCGCCTTGGCCGCCGTGGCGCCGAATGCAGCAAGTGTGAGGGCCAGCAGGCCCACGATCATGCGCTTCATGTTGTTCTCCCCATAACTCTTCCCCGCCGTGGCACCGATCTTGAATTACTATGCGCAAGGTCGTCCACACCGCAGTAGGCAGGAGAGGATAAATGAGCGCCGATTTCGAAATTGAGAGGCCTCTGCGCGGCGCTGCCTTCGGGGCGACCGTCCGGCTCAACAAGCCCCTCGCCAAGGAATTGCCCCAAGGGCTGCCCGCGATCCTGGCCGAGGCGGGCGGTTTGCTGCTGATCCCGGGAGTGCGGGAAATTTCCGACGATCCGGCGCTGCTGGTTCGTCTCAGCCGGCAGTTCGGACCGGAGGTCGAGGATTATCGCTTTACGCTGACCAACGCGGACTCGATCCATGCGACGGTTCCCGAGATCCTCCTCGTCTCCAACATGGCACCGGTGAACAAGATGCCGCCGGCACGCCCCGATCCGGCGTTCGGCGCCGATGGCCGACTACCGGTGCAGTATCCGCACCGCACGGGCTGGCATACCGATCAGAGCTATCGCCGGCCGCCGCCCGACATCTCCCTGTTCTATGCGGTGACGCCCGCCGCCCGCGACAGCGGCCAGACGCTGTTCGCCAACGGCGCTCTCGCCTACGACGCACTGCCGGCGGACCTCAAGGCACGCGTGGAAACGCTGGAAGGCCTGCATGCCCAGCCTGGCACTGGGCGCTCACGCAGTGCGGCGCGATCGGGCAAGACTCCGCGCGCCTTCGCGCCCCACGAGCGCTCGCAGCGACAGCCTGTCGTGCGCACCCATCCGGTCACGGGCCGTCGCTCGCTCTATCTCTGCGAGTCGGGGCAGATGGACTGGTTCGAAGGTCCGTTTGTCGGGCTGGAGCCCGGTCCCGAAGGCGAGGGCGCTGCGTTGGTGGACGTTCTCATGGCGCATCTGACGCGGCCGGAGTTTGTCTACGCCCATGAATGGACCCAGGGCGACCTGCTGGTCTGGGACAATCGCTGCCTCGTCCATGCCGCGACCTGGTTCGACGGCGAGCGCGAGCAGCGCCTGATGTGGCGGACGACCGTGCATGGCAACCCCGGCGCGGCCTACGCCGGCGAGGCCAAGAGCTGGATCCCACGCGAGCTAGTGCAGGACGGCGCTTAGGAACGTTTCTAGCTCGGGCGTGCGCGGCCGGCCCAGCGTCTCGGCGGCCGGGCCTTGCTCCCACATCTTGCCCTCATGCATGAACACGACGCGGTTGGCGACCTTGCGGGCAAAGCCGATCTCGTGCGTGACCAGCATCATGGTCATGCCCTCGCGCGCCACCTCCTCGAGGACCTTCAGCACCTCGCCCACCAGCTCCGGATCGAGCGCCGAGGTGATCTCGTCGAACAGCATCAGCTGCGGCTGCATGGCGAGCGAGCGCGCAATCGCCACGCGCTGCTGCTGGCCGCCCGAGAGCTGGTCGGGATAGGCGTCGATCTTCTCGGCAAGCCCGACCTTGCGCAGCACTGCTTCGGCCAGCGCCCGCGCCTCGGCCGGCGGCACGCCCTTCACCACCTTGGGGGCCAGCGTGATGTTCTTCTCGACCGACAGATGCGGGAAGAGGTTGAAGCTCTGGAACACGATGCCGACGTGCTGGCGGAGCTTGCGCAGGTCGGTGGCGGGATCGTTCACGACAGTGCCGTCAAAGGCCACAGTGCCGCCCTGGATCGGCTCCAACCCGTTCACGCAGCGCAGCATGGTGCTCTTGCCCGAGCCCGAACGGCCGATGATGGCAATGATCTCGCCCTTTTCGACCGAGAGGGACACACCGTTCAGCACCGTGTTCGTGCCGTAGCGCTTGACGACGTTCTTGAGTTCAACGAGCGACATGGAGCCTCCGCTCGAGCCGCCGGCTCCACTGCGTCAGCGGGAAGCAGAGCGCAAAGTAGATGGCGGCAACGATGAGATAGACGGTGAAGGGGCGGAACGTGGTGGCGGTGGTGAGCTGGCCCTCGCGCGTGAGTTCGATGAAGCCGATCACGGCGGCGAGCGAGGTGTTCTTGATGAGCTGGACCAGGAAGCCGACGGTGGGCGGGATGGCGAGGCGAAGCGCCTGGGGCACGATGATGTAGCGGAGCTGCTGGGTGAAGCCGAGGCCCAGCGAAGCGCCGGCCTCCCATTGCGTGCGCGGAATGGCTTGCAGGCAACCGCGCCAGATCTCGCCCAGGAAGGCGCCGGCATAGATCGAATAGGCCGCCGCCGCAGCCAGCCACGGCGAGACGGTGAAGCCGAAGATCGACAGGCCGAAGAAGAAGACGAACAGCCAGGCGAGCAACGGCGTGCCTTGCACGGCGTGAACGTATATGGCGCCCAGCCAGCGCAGAGGCGCCAGCGACGACACGCGCAGGAGCGCAACGGCGAGGCCCACGATCCCGCCGCCCAGGAAGGCGATGGCGGTCAGCGCCAGCGTCCAGCGTGTGGCCGCGATCAGGTAGAGGACGTCGATGAAGGAGAGTTCGCGGATCATCGCCGGGCGAACACGAAATGGTAGATGCCGGCGAACGCCAAGCGGAAGAGCAGCGCGAGGATGAGGTAGGCCGCCGCCACGAGGATATAGACCTCGAAGTCGCGGAAGGTGCGCGACTGGATGATCGAGGCCATGTGGAACAGGTCCTGCGCCGAAATCTGCGAAACCACGCTGGTGGCGAGCATCAGCAGCACGAACTGGCTGGAGAGGGCCGGGAACATCATCCTGAGGGATGGGAAGATGATGACGTAGCGATAGATCTGGACGGGCGAGAGGCCGAGCGATTGCCCGGCCTCGATCTGGGAGCGCGGGATGGCTTCCAGGCCGGCACGGATGATTTCGATGGAATAGGCGCCGAGATTGATCGACAGCGCGATCAGGGCGGCGGTGTTGGCGTCGAATTTCAGCCCGGCGCTGGGCAGGCCAAAGAAGATCAGGAAGAGCTGGACGATCAGCGGCGTGTTGCGGATGGTCTCGACATAGACGGCCACGATGCGCTTCAGCCAGGGCCCGCCATAGACCCGGGCTGCGGCCCCGGCGAGACCGATGACCAGCCCGACGACCATCGTCACCAGCGAGAGCTCGAGCGTGAGAACGAGGCCTTCGAGCAGGAATTCCCACGCGGCGAACACGTCGCGGAACTGGAAACTGTACGTCATACGCCGCGGAACGCTCCCCCTGTGCGGAGCCTAGCGCCTCTCGCTACGGGGATCGAGCGCATCCTGCAGCCCGTCGCCGACGAAATTGAAGGCGATCACCGTGAGGAAGATCAAAAGGCCGGGCCACAGCGCCAGCACGGGCGCCTCCTGCAGCAACTCCTGCGCCCCCGTCAGCATGTTGCCCCAGCTCGCGGCCGGCGGCTGGATGCCGAGGCCGAGGAAGGACAGGGTCGATTCGAGCAGGACCAGCGCGCCGACCGACATCGTGGTGGCGACCAGGAGCGAGCCCGCGGCATTGGGCAGGATGTGGCGGAACATGATGCGCGCCGGTGTCGCGCCGAGCGATTGGGCCGCGCGGGTGAAGTCGCGGGCCTTGAGCGACAGCGTCTCGGCGCGCACGAGGCGTGCCACGGTCGTCCAGCCCGTGAGGCCGACGATGAACACGATGCGGTAGAGCGAGAAGGTCTCGGACTGCGCAATCTCGGTCGGCACGCCGATCTTTCGCGGATCGACGGCGGCAAGAACGATCAGCAGCGGCAATAGCGGCAATGAAATCACGCCATCCGTCAGGCGCATCAGGAAGGCGTCGAGCCGGCCGCCGAGGTAGCCCGCGACGACGCCGATGAACGCGCCGAGCACGGCCGAGAGAAGTGCGCCCGAAACGCCAACCAGCAGCGAGACGCGGCCGCCGTCGAGCAGGCGCTGGAGGAGATCGCGCCCGAGATCGTCGGTGCCCAGCCAGAATTGCGCCGACGGCGGCTCGAAGCGGCGGAACAGGTCGGTCTGGGTCGGGTCGATACCGCGCAGCCCGGCGATCAGCGGTGCAGCGAGCGACAGGGCGATCATGACGGCGAGGAAGATCAGGGACACCCAGGCAAGCCGATGGCTCACCAAGCGAGCCCAGGCGGTTCCGCGGCCGTTGGCTGCGATCATGCCGCGCCCGCGATGGAGACGCGCGGATCGACCCAGGCATAGGCAAGGTCGGCCAGCAAGTTGCCCGCGATGGTTGCCGCCGTTGCGATCAACAGACCGACCAGGGCGAGATTGTAGTCGTTCTCGAGGATCGCCTGGTAGATCGCCTTGCCCATTCCCGGCCAGGCGAACATCGTTTCCGTGATCAGCGCCCCCGAGAAGAGACCGCCGAACGACAGGGCGAGAATGGTCAGCACCGGCGTGAACGCGTTGCGGAAGGCGTGGCGCCAGCGCACGACACTCTCCGACGCGCCCTTGGCGCGGGCGGTGCGAATGTAGTCCTGGCGCAGCACCTCGATCATCGCGCCGCGCATGAAGCGCGTATAGGAGCTGAGCTGCACCAGGGTGAGCGTCAGCACCGGCAGGACGAGGTGACGAAGCTGATCGGCCAATGCGGCGCGCCATGACGTGCCCGGCCGCACATCGGCCATGCCGCCTGCCGGCAGCCAGCCCAGCGAGACGGCGAACAGCGTGATCAGCAGCAGCGCCAACCAGAAGGGAGGGACCGAGATACCGGCGAAGCAGAACAGGTTGATCAGGTAGTCGGCGCGGCTGCGCGGATGGGCGCCTGCCCAGATGCCGAGTGGCAGGGCGATGGCGATGGCGAGCACGAAGGCCGTGCCGGCCAGCAACAGCGTGTTGAGCAGACGAGGCCAGAGAACCGCGAGCACCGGCTGGCCGAAGGAGCGCGAGTAGCCGAAATTTCCCTGCACCGCCTCGCCGGCCCAGGCGAGGTATCGTTCCAGCAACGGCCTGTCGAGGCCGTAAGCCGCGCGCAGACGGGCGGCATCCTCGCTTTTCATCGTGGGATCGCCCGAGATCATCAGGTCGATCGGGTCGCCCGGCATGAGGCCGATCAGCAGGAAGACCACCAAACTCATCAGCGCCAGGGTGACGACCGTCTGGACGGCACGCGCGGCGAGATAGCGGCTCACTGCGTCTCCCAGCGCCACTGTTCGACCCAGAGGGTCGAGCTGTTCAGCGTGCCGGTTGGGGTGACGCCCTTCAGCGCCTTGGGGATCACGAAGGGATCGACGCGAAAGAAGAGAGGCAGCGACGGCAGGTCGTCGGCCGCCAGCTTCTGAATTTCTGCGAACAAGGCCTTACGCTTGGCGAAGTCGAGCTCGCGTTCGGCTTCGTCCAGCGCCTTGTCCATCTGCGGATTGGAGTAGCCGGGATAGTTCTGGCCGCTCCAGGCGTTCTCGGCCGATGGAATTTCCTTGGAATGCAGCGACGAGCGCGGCACGCCCTCAGGGCGCTGCACCCAGGCGTACATGCCCAGGCCCGTGTAGTTCCGGCGGTTCATCGCCTCGAAGAAAATGCGCGGCGGCTCGGCCTTGAGGCGGACCTCGACGCCGACTTGGCGGAGCTGACTCTGGATTACCTGGGCCACCAGTTCGCGGACCCGGTTGCCGGCCGTGGTGCCGAGCTCGATCGACAGCCGGTCGCCCGCGGCATTCTGGCGGACATTGTTGCGGATGGTGGCGAACCCGGCCTCGTCCAGCAGCTTCTTCGCTGCAGCGGGATCGTAGTTGTATTGCCGGGCCGACGGGCTGAACATCGGGTCGAGCTCGCTGATGCCGCCATGCGCGATCGGCTGCTTGCCGTCGAACAGCTTCTCGGAGATCGCCTTGCGATCGATCGCAAGCAGCAGCGCCTGGCGCACGCGTCGGTCGGCCAGCAGCTTGTTGTCGAGGTTGGCGTCGATATGTTCCCAGATCAGCGCCGGCTTGTAGACGACGTTGTACTTGGTGCCGTGGCGCTTTTCGAAGGCAATGGCCTGGTCGAGCGAGAGGCCGAGCTCACCCAGCACGTAGTCGACACTGCCCGATAGAAGATTGGCCTCGAGTGCCGCCGTGTTCTCGATGATCTTGACGACGATGCGCTTGAAGTGCGGCTTCTGGCCGGTCCAGGTCGGGTTCTGTTCGAGGGCGATGCGGCTGCCGGGCACGACCTCGACTAGGCGGTAGGGGCCGAACGCGAGGCCGGGATTGGTCGAGTTGGTGTCGTAGGCCGTCTTGTTGCGGTACTCGGCTGGGTTGGCGTCGAAGATCGGCTTCTCGATATGCGCCGGCAGCAGCAGGAAGCCGATGCTGTTGTAATCGAAGGTGACGCGATCGATCGTCATGGTGAACCGACGGTCGTCCTTCACGTCGAGTTTTATCACGCGCTTGTAGCCCTCGGACGAGGCGACACCCGACAAGGGGTGCCTGCCGACCTCGAGGGTGAAGGCGACGTCCTTCGACGAAACCGGCGTGCCGTCGCCCCATCGCAGATCGCGCAACTCGACGTCGACCTCCATGCCTTTCTTGCCGCCACCCTCCGGCAAGTCGATCACGCGCGCCTTGCCATTCTGCAGGGTCGGCAACTCCGTGCAGGCGAGGCAAACCAGCTTCCAGTCCGCGTCGTAGGCGGTGAGGGGCCGTGCGGTCATGTTGGCGATCAGCGACTTGGCCAGCATCGAGCTGATGAGGGGATTCCAGGTGCCCGGAGTCTGGGTCATGGCGAGCACCAGCTCGTCCTTGGCGCGGGCAGGGGCGGCAAGCGCACAAAGCGCAAAAGCAAGAGAAAGCAGGCGGCGGATCATGTCCGTCGCACCGTCGCATCCGCTACGAAAGGAGGCAACCGCCTCGCTGAGCTGGTTTTAGCGGCGGAGCATCGACCGCGGAGCGGGCGGGCGCCCGCCATGATTGGCCGACCATTGCTCGGGTGCCTCGAGGAAGGCGCGTGTCTCGGCGAGACCCTTGTCGTCGAAGTACTTGTGCTTCTGCGCCGCTTCCAGGGCGTCCCACCAGGTCGCGAGCGAATGCAGCTTGACGCCGGCTGCAGCCAGCATTTCCACGCTCTGCGGGAAGATGCCGTAGTGGAAGATGACGAAGCAGTCCGTGACCTTGGCCTCGGCTTTCTTCAGCGCCTCGATGAAGACCAGCTTGCTGCCGCCGTCGGTGGCGAGATCCTCGACCAGCAGGACACGCTTGCCGGGCTTCAGGTCGCCCTCGATCTGGCCCATGCGGCCAAAGCCCTTGGGCTCCTTGCGCACGTAAACCATGGATTTTTTGGCAAGTGCTGCCAGGAACGCCGCGAACGGGATGCCTGCGGTTTCGCCGCCCGCCACCACATCGATCTTATTCCAGCCGATCGCCTTGTCGATCGCACGCATCGCATGGCTCATGATCTTGGTGCGCGCCTCGGGGAAGGAGATCAGCTTGCGACAGTCGATATAGACAGGGCTCGCCCGACCTGACGTGAAAATGTAAGGATTCTCGGGCTTGCAGTGGATCGCCTCGATTTCCAGCAGCAGGCGTGCAGTATCCCGCGCTTCCGGTGTGGCGCTGACCTTGGAAGAAATAGTATTTCCATTCAACTGACTAGCCGACTTTTCTACACTAGAAGATCCGGTCGACTTTGCTTTCTTCTTCGTCGCCATGCTGCTTTTCCCCCTGCCGCTTGCGACAAAATGACGGCCGTGTGTTTACCGTTCATCCACAAGAGCGGCAAGAGCGGCGGCAGTGAATCGGCGTCAGACAGGGTTGAATTTAGTCAGTCTCTTTAGACGACTTACCGGGTGTTCTGGCCATTGGCAGCCGCCAGCCGCGGTAAATCGACATCAGACGCAGGAACAGGCACACCGAGGCACCGAAAACCACCGTGGGCAGGATGGGGAGTCCGGCCCAGAATCCCAGGGCAATCGAGCCCGCGCCGGCCAGGGCGGCGACGGCGTAGAGTTCCGACCGAAGCACGGTCGGTACCTGCAGGGTCAGCAGGTCGCGGGCGACCCCGCCGCCGATGCAGGTGATCATGCCCATCATCGCCGCCATGACGGGGCTGAGGCCATAGGCCAATGCCTTCTGCGTTCCGGTGACGGCAAACAGGCAGAGGCCCGCGGCGTCGAACAGCAGGACGGGCGTCTTCAGGCGGGCAATCACGTCGGAGGCGAAAAAGCCCAACAGCCCGGCCACGACGGCTGCCGCCAGGTAGCGCCAGTCGGCAATGGCGGCGGGTGGGACGGCGCCGATCAACAGGTCACGGGCAATGCCGCCCGCGACGGCGGCCACCCAGGCCACCACCAGCACGCCGAACAGGTCGAGCCGTCGGTGAACGCCACGGGTCGCTCCGCTGATGGCGAATACGAACGTGGCGCCGAGGTCCATCGCGGTGAACAGCATTTGCGATGACAATACATCGATTGCCGTTGTCCGCCGAGGTGGCAGAGTGCGGCGGGGGAGAACAAATGGACGAGCGTCCTTATCAAAAGTGGCGGACCTACCGCTTTGTCGTCGGCCGTCGGCGGCTGTTGTTGTCGTTTGCCGCAGGCCTCGTTCTGTTCTTGGTGCTGCCGCAGCCGGTCCGGCTGGCAACCCGGTTTATCCTGTCCTGGGACCTGATGGCGACGATCTACATCGCCGTGACGCTGCGGATGTTCATTACCTCGACGGTGGACACCTGCCGCAGCCGCGCCGCGCTCTACGACGAGGGCGACTGGATCATCCTGCTGTTGGTGATCGTGAGCGCAGGCACCAGTTTCGTCGCGATCTTCGCCGAATTGCCGTCGCTCAAGATGCCGGAACATTCGGTGCCGCTGGCGCTTGCCATCACCGGCGCGACGGTGGCGCTGTCGTGGACCTTCACCCACACCGTCTTCACGCTGCATTACGCCAACGTCTATTACCGGCTGGATGACGACGGGCCCGGCGGCCTCGATTTCCCAGGCGGACGCGAACCGGACTATCGCGACTTCCTCTACTATTCGTTCGTCATCGGCTGTGCCGCGCAGACCGGCGACATAGCGACCACGTCCGTTGCCATGCGCTACCTCAGTCTCGTACACGGTATCGTGGCCTTCACTTTCAACACCGCGATCCTCGCCCTGACGATCAATGTCGGCGCCAGCCTGCTGTCCTGAGGCCCATGAAACGCAGTCGTATCGTCGAGGCCGTTGGACTTGTGCTGTTCCTGGCCCTCTGCCTTGGCATCGGGGCGCTGGGCGCCGCCGTTGTCGCGGGCAGCGTGAACACCTGGTACGCCGACCTGAACAAGCCGCCCTTCAATCCGCCCAACGAGGTGTTCGGGCCGGTGTGGACGGTGCTCTACGTCATGATGGCCATTGCTGCCTGGCGGGTATGGCGCGCGACGGATCGCGAGACCGCGCGGGGGCCGCTCACCATGTTCGCGCTGCAGCTTGCGCTCAATCTCGGCTGGAGCGTGGCCTTCTTCGGCCTCGAACGGACCGGGGCGGCGGTTGCCGTCATCGTGGCGCTCGAACTGACGATTATCACCACCGCATTCGCCTTCCGTCCGATCGACCGATTGGCCGCGCTGCTGATGGTGCCCTACGCCCTGTGGGTCGGCTTCGCCACCGTGCTCAACATCGCGATCTGGCGCTTGAACTAGAGTCTTTTCGATTCACACTTACCTCACCCTGAGGAGGCGCGTAGCGCCGTCTCGAAGGGTCGGCAACCGACGGGTCTGAGGCCCATGCTTCGAGACGCACCGCGTCGCGGTGCTCCTCAGCATGAGGTCTTTTGTCAGCAAGCTGGCTCTAGCCTTCGCCCTCAGAGTGAGCCTTGTCATGCTGACTGATGGCGTCGCCGTCGTCCTTCTTCAGCTCCATGAAGACGACCGACGACAGGATCGTCATGGCGCCGAGCACGAGAAAGGCCTGCTGCACGCCGTGGATCATCGCCGACGGATGGGAATGCAGCCCCGGCGGCACGAACATCGCGGCGATCAAGGAGGCGCCGGCGACGCCGAAACTGATCGCTAGCTGCTGACCGGTGGCCGCGATCGTGCTGGCGCCGCTGGTCTGCGAGCCCGAGACGTCGGCGTACACCAGCGTGTTCATGCTGGTGTATTGCAGCGACGTGAAGAAGCCGAGGATGAAGGCCTGGACGACGATCCGCCAGATCGGCGTGTCGATGCCGACGGTGGCGAACGACATGATGAGAAGGCCGACCACGATCGTGTTGCTGACCAGCACATTGCGGTAACCCAGTCGCGCCAATATCGCCGGCATGAAGGTTTTCAGGCCGATCGAGGCGATCGCCTGGGGCAGCACCAGCAGGCCCGACTGGATCGGCGAGAGTCCGAGGCCGATCTGGTAGAGCAGTGGGAACAGGAACGGGATTCCACCGAGGCCGAGGCGGGTGAAGAAGCCGCCGGACACCGCTGCCCGGAAGGTTCGCACCTTGAAAAGTCCGAGATTGAGCAGTGGGAAAGCCGTGAGCGTTGCCCGGATGCCGTAGCCCGCGAGAAGCACTGCCGCGAGCGCGAGCAGGACGAGCATCTCCGGGCCCGTCAGCGTGTTTTCGCCGAAGACTTCCAGGATGTAGGACAGCAGCGCGATGCCGCCACCGAACATCACAAGGCCCGCGATGTCGAGCGGATGGGTCTGCTGCTCGCGATAGTCCGGCAGATAGCGCCGCACGAAGTAGAGGCCGAGTAGGCCGACGGGAATGTTGACGAAGAACACCACGCTCCAGTGCAGGTAGCTGATGATGAGTCCGCCCGCGACGGGACCGACCATGGGCCCGACAAGGCTCGGTATGGCGACGAAGCTCATGGCGCG
>CAMDOT010000134.1 GCA_945903635.1 Rhizobium sp. Q54
GCGGCGAGCGCGCGGCCGAGTTCGACGCGCTTCTGCAGGCCGTAGGGCAGCTGGCCAACCGGCGCCTTGCGGATGTGCTGGATCTCGAGGAAGTCGATGATCCGCTCGACCGCCTTGCGGTTCTCGATTTCCTCGCGTTGCGCCGGCCCGATGTGAAGCGCCTGCCAGAACAAGCCGGTCTTCATGCGCAGATTGCGGCCGGTCATGATGTTGTCGAGCGTCGACATGCCCTTGAACAAGGCGATGTTCTGGAAGGTCCGCGCGATGCCCTGCTCGGCCGCCTCATGCGGCTTCATCTGGCTGCGCCTGACGCCCTTGTAGGTGATGGCGCCCTGCTGCGGATGATAGAAGCCGTTGATGCAGTTCAGCATCGACGACTTGCCGGCGCCGTTGGGACCAATGATGGCGCGGATCTCGCCCTTGGCGATGTCGAAACTGATGTCGGTCAATGCCTTCACGCCGCCGAACGACAGGCTGATGTTCTCGACCGAAAGAAGAACGTCGGGAAAGGAACGCACGCGCGCAGTCATCGCGGTCAACTCGCCTTCTTCAGCGCGACGTGAGGGGCCACGTCTCGGACGGCCACGTCACCCTCGATGGCGCCCTTGCGGCCATCTTCGAAGGTGACGTCGACCTTGATGTGGGCGGCCCTGGAACCGTCGTAGAGCGCATCGACCAGCGGCTTATAGCGCTCGCCGATAAAGCCGCGCCGCACCTTGTTGGTACGCGTTAGCTCGCCGTCGTCGGCCTCGAGCGCCTTGTGCAGGATCAGGAACCGGCGGATCTGGGCGCCGGCCATGCGCGGATCGGCGGCGAGGTCGCGGTTGACCTGTTCGATCTCGCCTTGGATCAGGTCGTAGACCTCGGGCCGCGCCGCCAGCTCCTGGTAGCTCGCATAGGAGATGTTGCGCCGCTCGGCCCAGTCGCCGACGGCGATCATGTCGATATTGACGAAGACGGCGACGTAGTCCCGGCCATGGCCGAACGCCACCGCCTCGTTGATGTGCGGATAGAACTTCAGCTTGTTCTCGATGAACTTGGGCGCGAACAGCGTGCCGTCGTTCAGCTTTCCGACGTCCTTGGCGCGATCGATGATGCGCAGGTGGCCGCGCTCGTCGAGGTAGCCCGCGTCGCCGGTGTGCACCCAGCCGTCGGCGGTCTTGGTGTCGTTGGTCGCCTCGGGGTTCTTGAAATATTCCTTGAATACGCCGGGACTGCGATAGAGTACCTCGCCCGACTCGGTGATCCTGAGTTCGACCTGGGAGACGGGCTTGCCGACCGTGTCGGGATAGACCTCGCCGTTGGGATGGATGGTGACGAACACCGAGGCCTCGGTCTGTCCGTAGAGCTGCTTCATGTTGACGCCGAGCGCGCGGTAGAAATTGAAGATCTCGGGCCCCACCGCCTCGCCCGCGGTGTAGGCGACGCGCACGCGACTCATGCCGAGCGTGTTCTTGAGCGGCCCGTAGACGACGAGATTGCCGAGCGCATAGAGCAGGCGATCGACCGGCGGCACCGACCGCCCGTCGACCAGCGCCGGCCCGGCCCGGCGGGCCACCGTCATGAAGAACTGGAACAGACGGCGCTTGAGGAAGCCCGCATCCTCCATCCGGATGGTAACCTGGGTGATCAGGTTTTCCAGCACGCGCGGCGGCGCAAAGTAATAAGTCGGGCCGATCTCGCGCAGGTCGGTCATCACCGTGGCCGCCGACTCGGGGCAATTGACCACCAGGCCGACGACATAACACTGGGCGTAGGAGAAGATGTGATCGCCCACCCAGGCCATCGGCAGGTAGGAGAGAAGCTCGTCGCCTTCCTTGAGCCCGTCGAACTCGGCGCCAGCGCGGGCCGCCCACACCAGATTGTCGTAACTCAGCACCGCGCCCTTCGGCCGGCCGGTCGTGCCTGAGGTGTAGAGCATGATCGCGTCGTCCGAGCCGCGTCCCTTGGCGACCTCGGCCGACACGGTGTCGGGTGCCGCCGCGAGCAGCCGGGCGCCACGTTCCTGGATCTCGGCATAGGACTGGAGCTGGTCGTAGTGCCGCATGCCGCGCGGATCGTCGTAGAGGATGACGGCGAGCGACGGCACCTTCTTCTGGATCTCCAGCAGCTTGTCGACCTGCTCCTGGTTCTCGGCCAGGGCAAAGCGTGCGCCGCCATGGTCGACCACGTAGGCGAGTTCGTCCGCCACAGAGTCCTGGTAGACCGGCACCGGCACGCCGCCCAGCGACTGCGCCGCGCACATGGACCAATAAAGACGCGGCCGGTTGTCGCCGACCACGATCAGCCGGTCACCACGACGGAAGCCGAGGTCGGCCAGGCCCGCCGCCAGCAGCCGGACCTGCTCGGCGACATGGCCCCAGCTGTAGGTCTGCCAGATGCCATACTCTTTTTCGCGATAGGCGGGCCGCGCCGCACCCGTGCGGGCGCGCTCCGCCAGAAGCTTCGGGAACGTGTCCCGAGCGTCGGTCCCGGTGTCGGCCGTCCCCGTCGTCATGCCTGCCCTGCACTCCCCCTGACAACTGTTCGCTTCTGCGGCGATTTCGTCAGGCAGATAGCCATAGACGTTTCGAACCGGTCAAGCCAGCCATCGCCAGCAGCCGGGCGCCAGCAGCCGGGCGAATGCGACGGTGTTACGCGGCCTCCTGTCTGGAGCGTCTTCTCAGGTCGTCGCGTCCCGGCTACATCTGAAGCGTGTCGACCACCGGCGGCCTCCCCCTCGACGACTTCCCCCCCGACGACCTCGTCGACCTCGGCGACCGGCGCCTGCGCGTCCGCCGCCTGATTCCCGTCCACAGCGACGGTCTCGAGCGCACGACGCTCGTCTTCCTCCATGAGGGGCTGGGCTGCATCGAGATGTGGCGGGATTTCCCGCAGAGACTGTGCGACGCCACGCGTTGCGCCGGCATCGTTTACGACCGCACGGGGTATGGCCGCTCGAGCCCGTGGCCGTCGGATCCGGGCGGCCGCTACATGGAGATCGAGGCCGACGACGTGCTGCCGCGCCTGCTCGAGGCGCTCAAGGTCACCGACTGCGTGCTGGTCGGCCACAGCGACGGCGGCACGATCGCGCTCAACTACGCCGCGTCCGATCCCGAGCCGCTACGCGCGGTGGTGACGTTGGCCGCCCACGCCATCAACGAAGCCGTGGGCATCGACAGCATCCGTCGCGCCCGCGAGGCCTTCACCACCGGCGACCTGCGCCGGCGGTTGAGCAGGTATCATGGCGACAATGTCGACGGCTGCTTTCGCCTGTGGTCGGAGGCCTGGCTGGCGCCGGGCTTCGAGCCGATGGACGCCAACGGGCGGCTGCCCGGCGTGCTCGTCCCGGTGCAGGCGATCCAGGGCGAGGACGACGAGTATGGCAGCGAGCTGCAGCTCGGCATCATCGCTGGAAAGGTCGGCGGATATTGCGAAACCCGGCTGGTGCCGAACTGCGGCCACAGCCCCCATCTGCAGCAGCCGGCCTATGTCTTGTCCGAGGTCGCGCGCTTCATCGCGCCGCTCAGCCTGACGGACTGACGACTAACGGACTGACGGGCCTGATGGATTGACGGGAGACCGGCTAAAACCGCTTCAGTTCGCTCGTCGCCGCCCAGTTGAACTCCGACACGGTCGGGCAGCGCGCCTGGGCGAGCTGCAGTTGTTCGCGGGCGCGCGTCTTGTCGCCACGGCGCAACGCGTCCATGCCCATGAAGAACGCCGACGGGCATTTGCCGTTGGCACGCTTGGCGGCTTCGCCGGTTTCGGCGGCGACCTCCAGTTCACCGGCGGAGAGCTTGCCCAGCAGGAACTTGGCGATCGGGGCGGGCCATTCGGAGAGATCCTCCTTGCCGAGTTCGCGCGCGAGGGTGGCGCGCGCATCGCTCCTGGCCCGAACCTGGGCGGCATAGCGCCACAACAGCGGCGACAGCCGCGCCTTCAGCCCCGTGCGGCCCTCCAGCGAGGCCTCGAAATCGCCGGCGGCCTCGGCGTAGAGGCCGAGATCGAAATTGGCATGGCCGCGCAGGAACAACGCGGTGCGCCGGTCGGACTCGGCCGTGACGCCGGCGAGTGCCCCGTCGAGGAGGCCGAGCGCGCGCGGGAAATCGGCGATCTGCATGTAGACCTGGGCCTGGGCGATCGCCAGCCAAGGATCGCCCGGCTTATTCAGCAGCGCATGGTCGAGCGTGCGCAAGGCCGCGCCGCGGTCGCCGTCGCCCGCCAGCTCGGGCAGCGTGCTCGACAGCACCCTCTGCCAGTCGCTGGGCAGAACCTTGCCCATTTCGTCGATATCCTTGCGGCTGTCGGCCTCGCGGCCGAGGCGGCTCAACTGATAGGCACGGATGCCGAGGTAGAGCGAGCGATCGAGGGCCGAGAGCTTGGAGCTCGACAGGATCTTGTCGAGGGCGTCCAGGGTGGTGTTGCGCGTCGCGGAAGGGCCGGCGGCGCCGCTTCCGGCCGGCCGCCGGTCGAACGCGCGCGCGGACGGGTCCCAGTCGTTGGCGCCGCTCTGCGCCACGGCCTCGGCCGACGTCATGGCGAGGGCCATAAAGGCCCCAATCACCTTCACGATTGCCCGTTGCATCGGGGCAATCTGGCACAAGGGCCAATCGCCCGCATCCGCCGATTGCCTGCGCCGGTCCATGCCCCTATTTTGCCACCCACTCGCGCAAAAACCGACTTCAGGAGTATCCGACCATGGCCGCCGCCCATCCCAACAGCTTCAAGGCCCGCAAAACACTGAAGGTCGGCAGCAAGAACTACACATATTTCAGCCTCAAGGCGGTCGAGAAGGAGGTCGGCGACCTCTCCCGCCTGCCCTTCTCGCTGCGCGTCCTGCTCGAGAACCTCGTGCGTCACGAGGACGGCACCACGGTCAAGAAGGCCGACATCGCCGCCTTCGCCGACTGGATCAAGAACGGCGGCAAGTCGGTCAAGGAGATCAACTTCCGCCCCGCCCGCGTGCTGATGCAGGACTTCACCGGCGTGCCGGCGGTGGTCGCTCTGGCGGCGCTGCGCGACGCCATGGGCAAGCTCGGCGGCGACGCCAAGAAGATCAACCCGCTTGTCCCGGTCGACCTCGTCATCGACCACTCGGTGATCGTCGACAACTTCGGCAACTCGAGCGCCTTCGGCGCCAACGTGAAGCTCGAATACGAGCGCAACCTCGAGCGCTACCAGTTCCTGCGCTGGGGCGCGATGGCGTTCGACAACTTCCGCGTCGTGCCGCCCGGCACCGGCATCTGCCACCAGGTTAACCTGGAATTCCTCTCCCAGGTCGTGTGGACCAAGAAGGAAGGCAAGGAGACGGTCGCCTATCCCGACACGCTGGTCGGCACCGACAGCCACACCCCGATGGTGAACGGCCTCTCGGTCCTGGGCTGGGGCGTGGGCGGCATCGAGGCCGAGGCCGCGATGCTCGGCCAGGCGCAGCCGATGGTGATCCCCGATGTCGTGGGCTTCAAGCTGACCGGCAAGCTGCCGGAAGGCGCCACCGCGACCGATCTCGTGCTGACGGTCACGCAGATGCTGCGCAAGAAGGGCGTGGTCAGCAAGTTCGTGGAATTCTACGGCGAGGGCCTCGACGAGATGCCGCTCGCCAACCGCGCCACCATCGCCAACATGGCGCCGGAGTACGGCGCCACCTGCGGCTTCTTCCCGGTCGACGCCATTACGCTGGGCTACCTGAAGACCACCAACCGCGGCGCCGCGGCCAAGCTCACCGAGGCCTATGCCAAGAAGCAGGGCCTGTGGCGCAACAAGAAGGCGGCCGATCCGATCTTCACCGACACGCTGTCGCTCGATCTCGGTGATGTCGTGCCGAGCCTCGCCGGACCGAAGCGCCCACAAGACCGCGTGCCGCTCTCGGATGCGGCGCAGCAGTTCGTCGCCAACATGGAGAAGGAATTCGACCGCAAGGATGCCGGCAAGCGCATCAAGTGCGAAGGCACCGACTACGATCTCGGCCACGGCGACGTGGTGATCGCGGCCATCACCTCGTGCACCAACACGTCCAATCCCTACGTCATGCTGGGTGCCGGCCTGATCGCACGCAACGCCGTCAAGCACGGCCTCAAGGTCAAGCCGTGGGTGAAGACCTCGCTGGCGCCGGGCTCGCAGGTCGTGACCGAGTATCTCGAGGCCTCGGGCCTGCAGAAGGACCTGAACAAGATCGGCTACAATCTGGTGGGCTACGGCTGCACCTCCTGCATCGGCAACTCCGGCCCGCTGCCCGATCCGGTCACCAAGGCGATCGGCGACGGCGACCTGGTGGTCTGCTCGGTGTTGTCGGGTAACCGCAACTTCGAGGGCCGCGTCAATCCGCTGACCCGCGCCAACTACCTCGCCTCTCCGATGCTGGTGGTGATCTATGCGCTCGCGGGCTCGATGAAGATCGACATCACCAAGGATCCGATCGGCATCGGCAAGGGCGGCAAGCCGGTTTACCTGAAGGACCTCTGGCCCTCGAACATGGAAGTCTCCAAGGCCGTCGACAAGTTCGTCACCACCAAGGCCTTCAAGAAGCGCTACGCCGATGTCTTCAAGGGCGACCGCTTCTGGCGCAGCATCAAGACCAAGCCCAGCCTGACCTATGCCTGGGACGACAAGTCGACCTACGTGCGCAACCCGCCGTACTTCGACGGCATGGGCACGACCCCGGGCGCGATCACCAACATCTCGGGCGCACGCCCGCTCGGCCAGTTCGGTGATTCGATCACCACCGACCACATCTCGCCCGCCGGCTCGATCCGCAAGGACAGCCCGGCCGGATCGTACCTGCAGGCCGAGGGCGTGGAGGCGAAGGACTTCAACCAGTACGGCACGCGTCGCGGCAATCACGAGGTCATGATGCGCGGCACCTTCGCCAACATCCGGCTCAAGAACGAGATGGTGCCGGGCGTCGAAGGTGGCTTCACCCATCACTGGCAGTCCGACCAGGCCGAGCCGATCTACGACGTGGCGATGCGCTACCGGAAGGAGCACACGCCCCAGATCCTGATTGCCGGCAAGGAATACGGCACCGGCAGCTCGCGCGACTGGGCCGCCAAGGGCGTCAACCTGCTGGGCGTGAAGGCCGTGGTCTGCGAGACCTTCGAGCGCATCCACCGTTCCAACCTGGTCGGCATGGGCGTGCTGCCGCTGCAGTTCAAGGACGGCATGACGCGCAAGACGCTGAACCTCACCGGCACCGAGAGCTTCGATGTCGACGGCATCGACGGTGGGCTGAAGGTCGGCATGGACGTGCCGCTCACCATCCATCGCCGCGACGGGACGAGCGAGAAGATCGTCCTCAAGTGCCGCATCGATACCGCCGAGGAGGTCGAGTACTTCAAGAACGGCGGCGTGCTGCAATACGTGCTGCGCAATCTGGCGCAAGCGGCCTGACGCGGCTGCCATGGCGACGGGGCTCGCTGGGCATGCCGTCGCCATGGCCCGCAACAACGTCTGGGCAAACCATCGCCTGCTGACAGCCTGCAAGGCGCTGTCGGCAGGTGAGTTTGCCGCCCCGCGCACGAGCTTCTTCCCCTCGCTGCGCGCCACGCTGAACCACATCCTCTGGGTCGACACCTACTACATCGACGCGCTCCTGCGCGATCCGACGGTGCTCAAGCGCTACCACGACCCCGTGCCGGATTTCGCCGATGCGACCTCGCTCTATGACGCGCAGATCGCCAGCGACCGGCGGCTGCTCGCCTTCTGCGAACGCCAGACCGAGGCGTCGCTGGCCGAGGGCCTGGTCCTGCCACGGCCCAATCGCACGCCACCACCGTCGAGCGTGATATCGATCCTCGAACATCTGTTCCAGCACCAGACGCATCATCGCGGGCAGGCCCACGCCATGCTGGCCGGCACGAGCGTGAAGCCGCCGCAGCTCGACGAGTTCTTTCTCGCGGGTGAACAGCACCTGCGACGTGACGAGTTGCTGGCGCTGGGCCTCGAGCCCAGTTGATGCGTCCACGCTCTTCCTTCGCCGGCGCCGCGATCGAAGTGAGCGACCTCGCACGCTCGGTGGCGTTCCACCGGCTGTGGCTGCCGATGCTGGGCTTCCGCCGTGTCTGGGCGAACCCCGACCGCGTGATGTGGTCGCGCGGCTACGACCATTTCGTCATGCGCCAGGCCAAGGACGGCGTCTCCTACGGGCCGGGTGCACTCTGGCTCGCCGTGTCGGCCGAGAGCCGCGCCCAGGTCGACCAGGTTCATGTCGAGCTGCGCGACGCCGGCGCCCAGATCCTGCAGCCGCCCCAGGAGCTCGACTACTTCGCACCGGGCTACTACTCGGTCGGTTTCCGCGATCCCGACGGCGTGCCCATCGAGGTCGTGCATCGCTGGGACGAGCTGCCCGACCTCGCCGACGCCGAACAGGTGAGCGTGCCCGGCCATGGCGTCACCTTGGGCGGCTACTTCTTCAAGCCGCAGGCGGGCCAGCCTCCCTACCCGGCGTTGATCCTGCTGCACGGCTTTGCCGGCCACGCCCACACCATGGTGGGGCTGGCGCGGGCGGCCTCGGCCAACGGCTATGCGGCGCTCGCGCTGTCGCTGCGCGGCTGGCTGGGCTCGGAGGGCGAGAGCGACCAGGGCCTGCGCCAGCCGCTCGACGTGCTGGCGGCGATCGACTGGCTGGCCAGGCGGCCGCTGGTCGACCGCGAGCGCCTGGCGTTGGTCGGCGCCTCGATGGGCGGCCAGGTGGCGTTGCTCGCCGCCGCCCACAAGCCGCCGATCAAGGCCGTCGCCTCGTTCTTCGCGCCGACCGATCTCGCGCGCTGGCGCGACGCCAACCCCTATATCCGCGACTACCTCGACGATCTGTGCGGACCGGAGGGCCTGCCGGTACGGTCGCCGATCCTGCGGGTGGCGCAGATCGACGCACCGGTGCTGCTGATCCACGGCGACCAGGACGAGAACGTCCCGGTGGCGCAGACGCTGGCCATGGAGGAGGCGCTCAGGAGCCACGGCAAGGATGTCGAGACCTTCATCGTGCAGAGCGGTACGCATTTCTTCACCGAGCAGCAAAATGCGCTGGCCCGGCGTAAGCTGTTCGACTTCCTGCGACGGCATCTCAATCGGAGCTGACTTTTCATGCGCGTATCCGAAGCCATCAACTCCCGCCGCTCCATGCGCGTCTTCAAGCCGGACCCGGTGTCGAAGGCCGACATCGAATGGATCGTGACCACGGCCAATCGCGCGGCGTCCAACGGCAACCTGCAGCCGTGGAAACTCCACATCACGATGGGCAAGGCGCGGCATCGCCTGTCGGCGGCGATCCTGAAGGCGATGGACGACGGCGATGCGGGCCCTGGCAGCGAGTACGACATCTACCCCAGGGAATTCACGCCGGTCTACGACGCCCGCCGCAAGCTGGTCGGCAAGCAGCTCTACACCTTGCTCAACGTGCCGCGTGGCGACGCCGCCGGCATGCTGAAGCAGTTCCGCAAGAACTACGACTTCTTCGACGCGCCGGTCGGCATGATCCTGTGCGTCGAGCGCCGCATGGGCGACGGCCAGTGGATCGACTGCGGCATTTTCCTCGACCAGCTCATGCTGCTCGCCCGCGAGAAGGGCCTGCATACCTGCCCGCAGGCAGCCTTCAGCCGCTATCAGCATGTCGTGCGCCGCGAACTTAAGATCCCCGAGGAAGAGGTCGTGATCTGCGGCCTGGCGCTGGGTTATGCCGACCCCGATGCGGTGCCCAACTGCCTGATCACCGAACGCGCGCCGATCCAGGATTTCACGACCTGGCACGGCGAATGACCGCGCCCAAAGTCGAATTGCCGACCCTCGTGCGAGCGCGGTAAAACCGCAACAATTCAAGGCAATAAGCCAAGCGGGAGGAAATCCATGGCCGATGAGGTGATCGCCGTCAGCGCCGACTGGGCGAAGCGCGCCTATGTCGATGGCGCCAAGTACAAGGCGATGTACGAGGCCTCGACCAGGGACCCGGCCACCTTCTGGGGCGAGCACGGCAAGCGCGTCGACTGGATCAAGCCTTTTAGCCCCGGCGCCGTGCGCGATGTCGACTACACCGGAGACGTCCGCATCCGCTGGTTCCACGACGGCGTGCTGAACGTCTCGGCCAACTGCATCGACCGCCACCTCGCCAAGCGCGCCGACCAGACCGCGATCATCTGGGAAGGCGACGACCCGGCGAAATCCAAGAAGATCACCTATCGCGAGCTGCACGCCGAAGTCTGTCGTATGGCCAATGCGCTGAAGGAGCTGGGCGCCAAGAAGGGCGATCGCATCACGATCTACCTGCCGATGATCCCCGAGGCGGCCTACGCCATGCTCGCCTGCACGCGCATCGGCGCCATCCACTCGGTGGTGTTCGGCGGCTTCTCGCCCGACAGCCTGGCCAACCGCATCCAGGATTGCGAAAGCAACATCGTCATCACCGCCGACGAAGGCCTGCGCGCCGGCAAGCACGTACCGCTCAAGGCCAACTGCGACGAGGCGGTGAAGAAGAGCCCCGGCGTCAAGAAGGTGCTGGTGGTCAAGCACACCGGCGGCAAGGTCGATTGGGATGCCGGCCGCGACGTGTGGTGGCACGAGATCGCCGCCAAGGTGCCGGCCACGTGCGAGCCCGAGCCGATGGGCGCCGAGGATCCGCTGTTCATCCTCTATACGTCGGGCTCGACCGGAAAACCCAAGGGCGTGCTGCACACCACGGGCGGCTACATCGTGTTCGCCTCGATGACGCACCAGTACGTGTTCGACTACCACGACGGCGACGTCTACTGGTGCACCGCCGACGTGGGCTGGGTAACCGGCCACAGCTACATCGTCTACGGGCCGCTCGCCAACGGCGCCACGACCCTGATGTTCGAGGGCGTGCCCAACTATCCCGATTCCAGCCGCTTCTGGCAGGTGATCGACAAGCACCAGGTCAACATCTTCTACACCGCCCCCACCGCCATCCGTGCGCTGATGCGCGAGGGCGAGGCGCCGGTGAAGAAGACCAGCCGCAAGAGCCTGCGTCTGCTGGGCTCGGTCGGCGAGCCGATCAATCCCGAGGCGTGGCTCTGGTACTACCGCGTGGTCGGCGACAGCCGCTGCCCGATCGTCGACACCTGGTGGCAGACCGAAACAGGCGGCATCCTGATCACGCCGCTGCCGGGCGCCACGCCGCTGAAGCCGGGCTCGGCGACGCAGCCGTTCTTCGGCGTGCAGCCGGTCATGGTCGATGCCGAGGGCAAGCGACTCGAGGGAGCCTGTTCCGGCAACCTCTGCCTGGAGGGCTCGTGGCCGGGCCAGATGCGCTCGGTCTACGGCGATCACCAGCGCTTCATAGAAACCTACTTCAAGACCTATCCCGGCATGTACTTCACCGGTGACGGCGCGCGCCGCGACGCCGACGGCTATTACTGGATCACCGGCCGCGTCGACGACGTGATCAACGTTTCCGGCCATCGCATCGGCACCGCCGAGGTCGAGAGCGCGCTGGTCGGCAACACCAAGGTCGCCGAAGCGGCCGTGGTCGGCTTCCCGCACGACATCAAGGGTCAGGGCATTTACGCCTATGTCACGCTCAAGGCGGGCCAAACGCCGTCAGACGATCTGCGCAAGGAGTTGGTCGCCACCGTGCGCAAGGACATCGGCCCGATCGCCACGCCCGACGTCATCCAGTGGGCGCCCGGTCTGCCCAAGACGCGCTCGGGCAAGATCATGCGCCGCATCCTGCGCAAGATCGCCGAGAACGATTTCGGCAATCTCGGTGACACTTCTACCCTCGCCGATCCTGGCGTGGTCGACGACCTGGTGAAGAACCGCGCAAAATGAACCCGACCATCCAGCAGCTCAGCGCCGACCTCGCGGCCGGCCGCACCACCTCGCGCAAGCTCACCGAAGAGGCGCTGGCCCGCATCGACGACACCAAGGGCGAGGGCAAGCGCGCCTTCATAAAAGTCTGGTACCAGCAGGCCCTGGCGGCCGCCGATGCCAGCGATCTGCAGCGCAAGGCAGGCCTCGTTGCCTCGCCGCTCCAGGGCATCCCGGTCTCGATCAAGAACCTCTGCGACGTGGCGGGCGAAACCACGCTGTCGGGCTCGAAGGCGCTCGACGATGCGCCGCCGGCCAAGGCCGATGCGCCGGTGGTGGCGCGCCTCAGGGCGGCCGGCGCGGTGATCGTCGGCAGCACCAACATGAGCGAGTTCGCCTTCTCGGGCGTGGGTTTCAACCCGCACTACGGCACGCCGGGCAATCCGGCGGACCGCAAGCGCGTACCGGGCGGCTCCTCGGCGGGGGCGGCCGTCTCGGTCGCCGACCGCATGGCCGTGGCGGCGCTCGGTACCGACACCGGCGGCTCGGTGCGCATTCCCGCCGCCGTCTGCGGTATCGTGGGTTTCAAGCCGACAGCACGGCGCGTGCCGATCGACGGTGTCGTGCCGCTTTCGACCTCGCTCGATTCGATCGGGCCGCTTGCCAACTCCGTCGAGGATTGCGCCATCGTCGATGCGGTGTTTGCGGCCGAGCCCATTTCCGTGCCCGAAGCGATGCCGCTCAGCGGCCTCCGGCTCGCGGTGCCAAAACACTTCGTGATGGACGATCTCGACTCCACCGTCGCCAAGGCCTTCGAGCGGGCGCTAAAAGCGCTGGCGGCCAAGGGCGTGAAGATCGACCACATCGACTTGGCCGAGCTGAACGAGCTGTCCGCCATCAATGCCAAGGGCGGGTTCGCGGCCTCCGAGGCCTATGCCTGGCACAAGGAGCTGATCGCCCGCCGCGGCAATGTTTACGACCCGTTCGTGGCGCCGCGCATCATGCGCGGCAAGGAGATGACCGCCGCCGATTACATCAAGCTGCTGGGCGAGCGCACCGACCTCTGCCACCGCGTCTCGGCGATCACCTCGAACTACGATGCCGTCGTCATGCCGACCTGCGCCATCGTGGCGCCGACGCTCGACGAGGTTTCGACACCCGACGGCTTCACCAAAAAGAACATGCTGCTGCTGCGCAACACTACGGTCGGCAACTTCCTCGACCGTTGCGGCATCAGCCTGCCCTGCCACGCCGCCGGCGAACTGCCGGTCGGTTTCATGCTGATGGGCGAGGCGATGGCCGACAAGCGCGTGCTCGCCATGGCACGGTCGGTCGCGCCGGTGGTGGCCGCCGGCTAGAATCAGGGCCAGCCGGAATCAGGGATCATCCGGACGGCGCATCTTCCAGACATTCTCCGTGGTGGTGTATTCGCTGTAGCCCAGGCGCGCGACCGGCTTGAAGGCCAGCGTGTCGATGCGGCCGTCCTTGACGATGACGTCGTCGACATGGATTCCGACGACCCGGCCGAACACCACGACTGCCTGATGCGCCTCGCGGCCCTCCTCGACCGGCATCTCGACCGTCTTCCAGTACTTGCACTCCAGAGCGATCGGCGAGCGGGCGACGCGCGGAGGCTTGACGAAGCGCGACGGCGCGGGGGCGAGGCCGGCCAGCTTCATCTCGTCGACGCCGTAGTCGACCATCGTCGTCGTGACGTTCATCTGCTCGGCAAGCTCGGCGCTCACCATGTTGACCACGAACTCGCCCGTCTCCTCGGCGTTGCGCCTGCTGTGCTTGGTCGGGTTGTCGCCATAGGTGCCGGTGGTCGAGAAATAGACCATAGGCGGCGAGCCGCTGACGGCATTGTAGAAACTGTAGGGCGCGAGATTGACCCGGCCCTGACTGTCGACCGTCGAGATCCAGCCGATGGGACGCGGCACGACCAGCGCTGTGAAGGGAATCTGCATCCCGTCATGGTCGGGACCGGTCATGTCGTAGAACATTATTGATACCTTAGCCTACTGATTGCGGGGCCTACTGATAGCGGGGGTCATCCGGACGGCGCATTTTCCAGACGTTGTCGGTGGTGGTGTATTCGCTATAACCTAACCGGGCAACCGGTTTGAATGCCAGCGTGTCGATACGGCCGTCCTTGATGATGCTGTCGTCGATGTGGATGCCGACGACCTGGCCGAACACCACCGCGCCACGCTGGTGCTCATGGCCCTTCTCGGCGGGCATCTCGATGGTGCGCCAGTACTTGCACTCGAGCGCCACGGGCGATTCTTTTACGCGCGGTGGCTTCACGAACTGGCAGGGAACGGCGGTGAGGCCGGCCAGCTTCAGCTCGTCGACGCCGAAGGCCACCATCGTGGTGGTGACGTTCATCTGTTCCGCGAGGGCAGCGCTCACCATGTTGACCACGAACTCGCCGGTCTGCTCGGCGTTCATGCGGCTGTGCTTGGTCGGCGTGTCGCCATAGGTGCCAGTGGTCGAGAAGTAGACCATCGGCGGATGCTCGCCGACCCCGTTGTAGAAGCTGTAGGGCGCGAGATTGACCCGGCCCTGAGCATCCATGGTCGAGATCCAGCCGATCGGCCTCGGCACGATCAGCGCCTTCAGCGGATCCTGCGGCAGCCCATGGTCGCGCTTGGCGGCATCATAAAACATCGTTTCCTCCTTCAGCCTACGCGTCCCTATGACGTCGCTGGGGTGTCCCTGATCCAGGGTTCGCCCCAGAGGTTTGTCGCGCGCCGGGCACCCATCCATTTTCGTCCGGGCTGGCCCTTCTTCATCGTCTCGAGCTCGGCCGAGATCTCGATGTTGTTGCCGTCGGGATCCTTGATCATGAAGAAGAGGTTGTTGCCGGCGCCGTGCCGGCCAGGGCCCCACCAGATCGGAATTTCCAGGGTCCCGAAATGGTCGGCCCACAGCTTGAGGTCGTTCCAGCCGGTGGTCTCGTAGGCGTGATGGTCGGCGCGCGACTGAGGCGCGCGGAACACCGCGAAGCAATGATGTATCTCGCTGGCACGCAGGAAGCAGACATTGACCTCGCCCTCGTGCGCGCCCGGCGCGTCCTGGTGCACGGTGTCCGACAGCATGAAGCCCAGTGTCTCGGCGTAGAACTCGAGCATTGCCGGAAAACCGGCCGAGGCCACGACCACGTGCTGAAGCTCGCCGGGCAGCCGCGCCGCCGCCCCATCGCCCGCCGCCTGCGGGCGGGGACGCGCGCGCGTGCCGAACACCGCCAGCCTGCCGTCGGGATCGCGCACCGCGAAGGCGTCGTTGCCGAACAGGGCGGTCGGCGAGGGCAGCAGCGCCACGCCGCGGCCTTCGAGGAAGGCGCGATAGCGGCGGAGATGATCGCCGTCGACGAGGGCAAAGGCGCTAAAAGGCTGCCCGGCGGCACCGGCGCCGATCACGATCGAGCGCGACAGCCCTTCGAGCAGGAACTCCGAGGCGCCGAGCGGCGTCTTCGTCATGCCGATCGCGCTCGCATAGAAATCCGCGAGCCTCGACGGATCCGGCGAATCGTAGCGGATATGGTCGAGCGTGGCCGGCCAGAGCGGTGAGGCCTCGAGGAGTTGGGTCGTCAAGTCGGGCTCTCCTTCTGCGCTTTCGAGCTTAGCCGAAGCGGACGGGCGGCGCTTGCACCGTGGGCGCCGCCGCATCGAGGATCTCCCGGCGGTTGCCCGAGCGCGGCGGATAGATGCGCTCGCGATTGATGATTTCCTTGGTGCGCTTGGCCGCACTTCCCTGCGACACGAGCCGGCGGTCCCAGCCCTCGGTATAGACCGCGCCCCACGGGCCGAGGTCGAGGATCGTGGTGTACCAGTCGATCCGAAGCGGCAGCATCGGCCGGTCCAGCAGGTCGCAGACGACGTTGTGGCCGGCGAAGCGGCCCATCGGCCGGCCGTGCTGGCACGACATCACCGAGCAATGGACGCCGTCGACCAGGAACCATGCCGCGTCGCCGGCGGCGAACTCGGCCGCGAGCCCCTTGATCTTGAGTGACGGCTCGACCGGCAGCCGGCCCAACCGGTCGCGCTCGACCGGGAATTGCGCCGTGAGCGGATGGGCCTGCATGCCGGCACACCAGACGACGGTCGCGGCCGCGATCCGCTCGCCGGTCGCCAGCGTGGCGCCCTCGGCATCGACGGACGCGACCGACACGCCGCCCCGCGGCTCGACGCCGAGTGCGCCCAGCGCCTCCTCGATGACGGCCAGCGCGCCCGCGCCCATGTCGGCACCGATCCGCGCTGCATGATCGGCCAGGATGACACGTGGCGCCGCGATGCCGGCTGCCCGCAGCTTGCCGGGCATCTCAGTCGCGGCCTCGATCCCGGTCAGGCCGCCGCCGACCACGAGGACGGTGGATTGGTCGGGCCCGAGGCGCGCGATATGGGCATTGAGTCGGGATGCGGCCGCGTACGTGTCGACGTCGAAGGCATGGGCGGCGAGGCCCGGAATCGGCGGATGGGCGAGCCGGCTGCCCAGCGCGAAGACCAGGCGATCGTAGGCAATGGATTGAGACGCACCATTAGCGTCATAGGCAACGGTCCTGCCGGCGACGTCGATGCCGGTGACCTCGCCCTCGAGGCGGCGCACGCCGATGGGGCCCAGCACGCTGTCGAGACCGACGCGCGTGCCGTCGAGATCGGCTTCGTAGTTGCGCACGCGGATCGAGTGCCAGGCGGTCTTGTCGATCACCACGATCTCGACCCGCTCGGCGCCGACGCCCAGCTCGTCGAGCGCGCGCGCGGCACCGATCGCGCTCCACAAGCCGGCGAAGCCTGCGCCCAGCACCACGATGCGCTGCGTCACCGCCGCCGCTCCCGTCAGCCGAGATGCCGTTTGGCGTCGGCGTGGGCGGCGTCAAACGCCGCATCGAGCGCGGCATTGAGGCCACGGCACGAGCGCACCACCTGCTCGGCCCACACGACGTAGTCGCGCAGCCGCTCGGGCGACCATCCCTTGGGCGGGCTGTTCACCATGCTGCGCAGGTTGGAAGTCTTGTCGGCGATTTTCAGCAGCTTCGCGCGCCGCGACTTCGAAGGCGTCTTGTCGATCTGCAGGCGCTTGCGTTCTTCCTTGGGCAGCGACTTGTCGTCGGTCACCTCGGCCACCAGCGCCGCGACCTCGGGCCCGAAGCGCTGTTCCAGATCCTCGTAGGTCGAGTCGGTGTCTTCCAGCGTGTCGTGCAGCAAGCCGCCGGCCAGCAGCGTCGCGTCATCGCCGCCGGTCGCCTCGGCGAGCAGCGCCGCCACCTCGGTCAGGTGGTTGACGTAGGGCTCGGCGCGTTCGCCCTTGCGCCGCTGGGCGATGTGCTGGCGGGCGGCATAGTCGGCGGCGCGTGCCAGAAGGACGATATCGGCGCTCATCACTTCCCCTTATCACTTCATGTTGTGCGACCAGTGGTCCGGCTTGTCGAGCCGCCGGGCACAGCCCATGTTCCCGTCCATGTCGCGTACCATGAAGGCCCTGCTGGGTGTCTGGATTGCAACCCTGGCCCTGGCCGCCGGCTGGATCGGCTGGGATGCCGTGCAGGGCGGCCGCCCCAGCATCGGCGGACCCTTCACACTGATCGACCAGGACGGCCGAACCATCACCAGCGACAGCCTCAAG